>JAIXZR010000281.1 GCA_027489455.1 Rubrivivax sp.
GAAGTGGCGGGCACGAGCCCGAGCAAGGGTCAGCTGCCGTTCTCGACCGACTGGTTCATGACCTGGCAGCCGAACATCCATTCGAGCCTGTTCCTGAACATCCACGAATACCTGAACAAGTCCGCTGCGCTGGACGAGATCGACAACGTCATCAAGGCCTACCAGCTCTACACCGAGCAGATCCAGGCCCATGGCCTGGAGCCGCTGCTGAGCGTGACACGCGCCTGGCGGCTGGTGAAGTTCGTCGACAACGGCATGCTGACGATGACCGAATGCAAGAAGTGCGGCGGGCACTTCGTCACGCATCCGCACGAGATCGCACGCCACTTCGTCTGCGGCCTGTGCAACCCGCCGGCGCGCGCCGGCAAGGGCAAGCTGGCGGGGTCGCTGCAGCTGGGGCGCGGCGCCCGTGACGTATCTCACGACGATGCGCCTGAGCACGCCCACCACTGAACCTTTTGCGCCTGCCCGGCCTCAATGCGGGGTACATCCTGGCCGACAACCTGGGTGAGTTGATTGCATGTCTCCTCCTGGCACAGTTCTCTGTGCTTTCAAGCGGACCTTCGGGTCCGCTTTTTTTTTCGCCCTGCTGTCCGGCTTGCATGCAGGCCGGGGAGCTTCAGGATCGTGGCCGGCCGGTCGATACCGCTAGGGTGTGTGGCCATCCTGGCTGCACCGTGCTGCCCACCCCGTGAAACTGATTCCGTTCTCGCACCAGTACCTCCGCCGCGACAAGCCGCTGCCTTTCGGCCTGCGCGACGCCGACGGCCGTCTGTTGCTGGCGGCAGGAGAGGCGGTCGAGAACCAGAACCAGATGAATCTGCTGACGGCCCAGCCGCTGTTCAGCGACGAATCTGAATCCGCGGAGTGGACGCGCCGCCTGCAGGCGGCGATGGACGTGATGATCCGCCAGGGCGCCACCTTGTCGCAGGTGGTGGCTGTCGCCCCCGACATGGAAAGCCGCGATGCCCGCCCGGCGCGTGCTGCCACCGTGCCCGAGCAGTGGGAAGACCTGACCTCGCAGCTCGACGCCACGCTGCGCGACCTGCGCCCGGGCAGCGACTGGCAGCCCCGGCTGCGCAGCGTGCATCAGCGTGCCCGCGCCCTGCTGCAGCGCCGGCCCGATGCCGGCCTGTACCACGGCGTCTACGAGGCCGGCCACTCAACGCAGAAATACAGCAGCCACCACGCCATGCTCACCCTGCAGGTGTGCGAGCACGCTGCACCGCTGCTGGGCTGGCCCCAGGAATGGGTGGATTCGCTGGGCCTGGCCGCGCTGAGCATGAACGTGGGCATGCACCGGCTGCAGGACCAGCTGGCGACCACCGAGCTGCCGCTATCGCCCGACATGCGGGCCGAGATCGACCAGCACCCGCTGGTAGGCGAACGCCTGCTGCGCGACGGCGGCGCGACCGACGCGCTGTGGCTGCAGGTCGTGCGCCTGCACCACGATGCCAGCGGCTCGGAGCTGCCGCTGGCCAGCCTGCCGCCAGACCGCCAGCTGGCGCGCCTGCTGCGCCGCGTGGACATCTTCACCGCCAAGCTCAGCCGCCGTGCCGCACGCATGCCGATGTCGCCCGTGCAGGCCGCGCGCGAGGCCTGCCTGGGCGCCGGCGGGGTGCCCGACGAGATCGGCGGCGCGCTGCTCAAGGCGGTGGGCCTGTATCCGCCGGGCAGCTTCGTCGAACTCGTCAGCGGCGAGATCGGCATCGTCGTGGCCCGCGGCCGCCGCGCCAACCTGCCGCTGGTGGCTGGCCTGGTGGGTGTCAGCGGCAACGTGCTGATGGAGCCGGTGCTGCGCGATACCCTGGACCGCCGGTATGCCGTGAAGGGCGCGGTGCCCGTGGGTGCGGTGAAGGTGCGACCACCGCACGACAAGCTGCTGGCCCTGCGCTGAAGGCGCAGCGCGCTACAGCGCGTCGATCGTCTGCGGCGGGTAGCTGTCCCAGGCCAGGCAGCCCGGGCATTGCCAGAAGTAGTGCTGCGCCTCGAAGCCGCAGGCGGCGCAGCGGTAGCGCTGCACCGGCCGGGCGGCGCGCGCCACCGCCTGGCGCAAGGCTTCCAGGCCATCGTCGCCCCAGTCGGCCGGCGGGCGTGACAGCAGCAGCTGCGCCGTCGACAGGCTGGGGTGCTGCTGCAGTTGCTGCCGCAGCAGGGCCAGGGTGCTGGCGGCGGCGGCCGGGGTGGCCGGGGCCTCGGGCGTGGCCGCGGGGGCATCCAGCGCCTGCAGGGCGCGCAGCAGCGGGGTGGCCGGCAAGGTCTGCAGCAGCGCCAGCAGGGCTGTGCGGGCTTCGGCGCCACGGCCGGCCTCACGGGCGGCCCGGGCGTAGGGCTCGGCCACCAGCAGAAAAGCCAGCGGGTGGCGTTCGCGCAGCAGATTCCAGCTGGCCAGGGCTGCGGCCGTCTGGCCGGCGGCCAGCTGGCGCTGGCCGGCCAGCAGCAGGGGCCGCGGTGCGGCCGGTGCGGCTTGGCGCGCGCGTGCCAGCGCCGCTTGCGCGGCATCCGGCTGGCCCTGGGCATCGGCTTCCAGCGCGATCTCGCATTCGTAGTGCGCGATGCGTGCAGCGAACGACCCGGCGCCGGTGGCTTCGAGCTTGCCCGCGGTTTCCACGGCGCGCGGCCAGTCGCGTGAGCGCTCGTACAGCGACAGCAGCGCGAGCCGGGCGTCGCTGGCGAAGGCGGTGCCTTCCAGCGCGCGATAGGCGCTTTCGGCGCGGTCGAACAACCCGGCCTTCATGAAGTCCTGCGCCAGCGCATGCTGGGCGCGGGCGCGTTCCGCGGGCTTGAGATCGCCCCGCTGCAGCAGGTGCTCGTGCACGCGCACCGCGCGTTCGAACTCACCACGGCGGCGGAAGAGGTTGCCCAGGGCGAAGTGCAGCTCGGCCGTGTCTGGATCGTTCTGTACGGCTTCGATGAAGGCGTCGATGGCCTTGTCCTGCTGTTCATTGAGCAGCAGGTTCAGGCCCTTGAAGTAGGCCCGCGGAGCATCGCGCGTTTCGCGCCGTACCTGGCGCAGGTCGAAGCGCGACCCCAGCCAGCCCAGGCCGAAGGCCACGGGCAGGGCGACCAGTACCCACTGGATGTCGAAGTCGAACAAGGGCTACAGGCCTTCGCGTGGCGGGTGCTCGGCGGCCACATCGGCCGTGCGGCCCGCCGGACCTGGCGCAGGGCTGGGCAGGCTGCCTTCGGTGGCTGCCGGGGCCAGGCGGCGCACCTCGCGCCGTTGGTGCCACCAGTGCGGCGCCATCGCCAGCACGCCGGCGGCACAGCCTGTACCGAAGGCCACCAGCACCACGAACACCATCGGCCCGAACCATTGCAGGCCGAAGAAGAAGTGCACGACAGCCGTCTGCTGGTTGTTCAGCGCGAAGGCAAACAGGGTGAAGAAGATGAAGGCCCAGAAGAGCCTGGAAAGCACGCGCATGGCCAGGAAATTCTAGGCCTTGCGCACGGCGCCAACGGGGCTCAGAGAGCGTTGTCGCCGGGGGTGCTGGTGCTCTGGCCGTCCACGGCCTCGCGCAGGGCCTTGCCGGGCTTGAAGTGAGGCACGCGCTTTTCGGGGATGGTGACCTGCTCGCCGCTGCGCGGGTTGCGCCCGATGCGCGGCGGGCGCCGGCTGACGCTGAAGCTGCCGAAGCCGCGGATTTCGATGCGGTGCCCGCGCGCCAGCGCGTCCGACATCGCGTCCAGGATGGTCTTCACGGCGAGTTCGGTGTCGCGCTGCGTCAGCTGCGAAAAGCGCTCGGCCAGGCGCGTGACGAGATCGGATCGGGTCATGGGGTGCGAGTGTGCCCGGGGTGGCGGAAAAACGCCCCGCGCGCTGGGGGGCGAGCGGGGCGTTTGCAACAGACTGTCCGTGAAGGATGCCGTCGCCGGAAGGCGTTTATTCCTTCTGGTTGTCCAGCTTGGCGCGCAGCAGGGCGCCCAGGCTGGTGGTGCCGGCGTTTTCACGCTCGCTGGTCTGGCTCAGGCGCTGCATGGCTTCTTGCTGGTCGGCGTTGTCCTTGGCCTTGATCGACAGCTGGATCGAACGCAGCTTGCGGTCGACGTTGATGATCATGACGCTGACTTCGTCGCCTTCCTTGACCAGGGTACGCGCGTCTTCCACGCGGTCACGGCTGATCTCGCTGGCGCGCAGGTAGCCGGTCACGTCTTCGTTCAGCTGAACTTCAGCGCCACGCGGGTCCACGCTCTTCACCTTGCCGGTGACGACCGCACCGCGGTCGTTCAGCGTGGTGAAGCTGGTGAACGGGTCCACGTCCAGCTGCTTGATGCC
>JAIXZR010000303.1 GCA_027489455.1 Rubrivivax sp.
GAAGATGAAGGAAGAAGGCCGCACGTCCAAGGCCCCGCTGAGCGAAGCCTTCGGCAACTGGAAAAACGGCAAGATCGCGCTGATCGCGCTGCTGGGCCTGGTCGCCGGCCAGGCGGTGGTCTGGTACACGGGCCAGTTCTACGCCCTGTTCTTCATGCAGAACGTGATCAAGATCGACAGCTTCACCGCCAACGTGATGGTGGCCTGGTCGCTGATCCTGGGCACGGGCGGCTTCCTGCTGTTCGGCGCCTTGTCCGACCGCATCGGCCGCAAGCCCATCATCCTGACGGGTTGCCTGCTGGCTGCAATCACCTTCCTGCCAGTCTTCAATCTGCTGACAAAGACGGCCAATCCGGCCTTGCACAAGGCACACCAGACGCCAGTGACGGTGGTGGCAGCGCCATTGGACTGCTCATTCCAGTTCAACCCGACAGGGACGGTGAAGTTCACGTCTTCCTGCGACATTGCCAAGGCGCAGCTCGCCCGCACTTCGGTCAACTACGAGACGATCGAAAGCCCGGGCGCAGCGGTGGCTGCCGTGAAGGTCGGTGACGTCACCATCGAGTCTTACGACGCCGGCAAGCTGAGCGGCGACGAGCTCAAGAAGGCCAAGGCCGCCTTCGACAGCAGCCTGAACAGCGCGTTGAAGAAGGCTGGCTACCCGCTGGTCCCGGCGGACAACATGACCGTGGCCAAGGCGGCCAACTTCGTCGACATCTTCACGTCGCAGAAGCTGACGATCGTCTTGATCCTCACCTACCTGGTCTTGCTCGTGACCATGGTCTACGGCCCGATTGCAGCGATGCTGGTCGAGCTCTTCCCGACGCGTATCCGATATTCGGGCCTGTCTTTGCCGTATCACATCGGTAACGGTTGGTTCGGTGGTCTGATGCCGGCGACCGCCTTCGCCATTTCGGCGCAGACTGGCAACATCTACTCCGGCCTCTGGTACGCCATCGTGATCGCGGTCATGACCGTGGTGATCGGGTCCTTGTTTGTGCCCGGCGGGACGCACAAGAAAGACATCTTCGCCGGCGACACCGGCCGTTGATGGTGGGCTGAGTGGCACGGTCGCCCTTGCAAGGGCGACTGCCGCCCTCGGTCAAGCTGATGCGACCATGGCGCCACGGGGCCCATGGTCGCTTTTTCATGGTCAGGGCGCCCGGGCCTTTTGCTGCCGGCCCCAGGGCACCATGGCGGCCTTGTCTTCAGCAACGGATGGCGAAACGACGTGATCGATCTGATCCTTTCCCAAATCACGGATGTCTTCCGCATCGGATTGATCATCGCGCTGGTCATCACGATGCGGCGGACGGCCACCGTCACCGGCCGCTTCCTGCCCTTGGTGCTGGGTGTGGTCTTCGTGGCCGTGATCCTGCCCGCCACCCTGCCGCAGGGCGCCGTGGCATTCCGCGACGCCGTCGCGGCCGGGCTGGTGGCCAACCTCATCATCCTGGCGCCGGTGCTGGCCGTAGCGGCCGTGATCGACCGCTCCCGGCGCTGAGCCCGGCCGGCGCCAGCAAGCCTCTGCGCCCGGCGTCAGGCGCCCTGCCGCTGCGGGACTGGGGCGGCCGCCTCATCCGCATCGGGTGCGAACATCGCGTGGCCGCGCTTGACGCGCCAGTCGCCCAGGAACAGCAGGATGGGCGCTGCGATGAAGACCGACGAGGTGGCTGCAATCGCGATACCAAAAGCCATGGGTATGGCGAAGCTGGCCACGGCCGAGCCGCCCCACACCGCCAGCGGCAGCACTGCCAGGAAGGCCGTGACCGAGGTGTAGAGGCTGCGCGTCAGCGTCTGGTTGATGGACAGGTCGATCACCTCGCGCAGCGGCCGCTTGCGCAGGCTGCGCAGGTTCTCGCGCATGCGGTCGTAGACCACCACCTTGTCGTTGACGGAATAGCCCACCAGCGTCAGCAGTGCGGCAATGGCCGTCAGGCTGAAGTCCAGCCCGCTGATCGCGAATACGCCCAGCGTGAGCACGACGTCGAGCGCCAGCGTCAGGATGGCGCCCACCGCGAAGGGCCATTCGAAGCGCACCCAGATGTAGATGAGCATCGCCAGGGTGGCCAGGATCACGGCGATGACGCCGGCCTGGGCCAGTTCCCCGCTGACCTTCGGGCCCACCACTTCGGTGCGATCGAAGCTGGCCTGGGGGTCGACTTCCAGCACCGCCGCCTTCAGCTTGTCCACGGCAGCCGTCTGCGCGGTTTCGCCGCCGGGCTGGCGCTCCACCCGCACCAGCAGCCGGCCCTCGTCGCCCATGGTCTGCAGCGACACCTCGCCCAGCCCCAGCCCGTCCAGCCGCGCCCGGTAGCGCGACAGGTCTTCAGGCGTGCTGGCGGCCACTTCCATCTGGATGCCGCCGCGGAAATCGATGCCGAAGTTCAGCCCCGGCTTGAACAGCAAGGCCACGCTGCCCAGCACCAGCAGCAAGGTCAGCGCCAAGCCCGCAAAGCGGGCCTTCATGAACTTGAACTGCGTGCCGTCGGGCACCGGGCGGAAGCCGAACAGAGGCTTGATCTCGATTGTCTTCAGGCGGCGGCGCCGCGCGATCGACAGCATCATCACCTTGACCACCGACACGGCCGTGAACATCGAGATCAGGATGCCCAGCGCCATCGTGATCGCAAAGCCGCGCACCGGCCCGGAGCCGAACCAGAACAGCAGCAGCGTGGCAATGAGCGCCGTGAGGTTGCTGTCCATCACGGTGGCGTATGCGCGCTTGAAGCCCGCGTCGATGGCCAAGAGCGCCGACTTGCCTTTCAGCGTCTCTTCGCGGATGCGTTCGTTGATCAGCACGTTGGCATCCACCGCCAGGCCGATGCCCAGAATGATGCCGGCGATGCCAGGCAGGGTGAGCGTGGCGCCCAGCGCGCTCATGCCCGCGATCGTCAGGCCCACGTTCAGCGCCAGGGCCACGTTGGCCACCAGGCCCCAGCCGCCATAGAGCACGAACATGAACAGGAACACCAGCACGAAGGCTGCGATGCCGGCGTAGACCCCCTTCTGGATGACGTCGCTGCCCAGGTCGGCGCCGACACTGCGTTCCTCGATGACGGTCAGCTTTGCCGGCAGTGCGCCGGCGCGCAGCAAGGCCGACAGCGTGCCGGCTTCCTGCACGGTGAAGTTGCCTGAAATCTGGCCCGAGCCACCGGTGATGGGTTCGCGGATCACCGGCGCGCTCAGCACCTTGCCGTCGAGCACGATGGCAAAGGGCCGGCCGAGGTTGGCTTCGGTGATGGCTGCAAATTCACGCACCCCGGTGCGGTCGAAGCGGAAGTTGACGATGGGTTCGCGGGTCTGCTGGTCGAAGCCGGCGCTGGCGTCGGTCAGGCGGTCACCGCTGAGGGCCACGCTGTTGCGCACGGAGTAGCTGTTGCCTTCGCTGTCCTGCAAGGTGCGCACGCCGTCAGGGCTGGATGCGTCGCCCAGCAGATGAAAGCTCATCTTCGCCGTGGAGCCGAGCAAGGCGCGCAGCTGGGCCGGGTCCTGCAGGCCGGGCAGCTGCACCAGGATGCGGTCGGCGCCCACCCGTTGGATCGTTGGCTCGGACACCCCCACCTGGTCCACACGCTGGCGGATCACTTCCAGGCTCTGCTCGACGGCGCGCCCCATCGACTGCAGCAGCCCTTCGTCGGTCAGCGTGACTTCCACGCCGCCGTTGTCCGCGCGGGTGACGGCCAGGTCCTGCCGGGCTGCGCCCACGGGGTTGGACAGGGTTCTGAGCAGGTCGACCGCCGCACCCTGCTGTTCGGCCGAACGCAGGCTGATGCTCAGCCCGCGTTCATTCGTCTGCACGCTGCGCCAGGGGATGTCCTTTTCGCGCAGCAGGCGCCGGGCGTCTTCGGCCAGCGTACGAACGCGTTCGCGGCGCAGGTCGCTGCCGTCGACTTCCAGCACGAGGTGGGAACCCCCACGCAAGTCCAGACCCAGGGCAAGGGGCTTGTCAGGCAGAACGCTGGGCCAGCGTTCGAGCACGGAAGCGGGCAGCACGTTCGGCAACGCGAACAGCAGGCCCGCCAGGATGATGGCCAGGTACAAGGCCACCAGATACGGTGAGTTCTTCATGGGGCGGTCTCGACGGGCGCGCGCGCCGTCCGGCGACGCGTGCGCAAGCTTCAAGGGGGGGTGAAGTTGGCGCGCAACAGGGTGCGCGCGGCGTCAAGCCAGCCCGGGTGGCGCGCGGTTCGGGTGCGCGCGGTTGCGCGGCTTCAAGTGCGGCACGAAAGCCGCAGGCGAGGCTGCATGCGCAGACCTGGTGTCGACGCGCAGCTCGAAGGCGGTGGCAGGCAGTGCTCCGACCGGCGGATCCCAGGCGCTGGCCTGGCCTGTTTCTGCCACTTGCTGGGCAGGCGCTGCCCCGATGTGGTCTCGCCGTATGGCCCGCGAGCTCAGCTGCGTGCCAGCCTGTCGTTGCCAATGCTGTGCATGCGGTGCCAGCTTGTTGGCTAAAGACTGCGACGCAGCCCCGACGGTGCCCCCCAGACCGGTGCACAGAACCGCCACCCAGGCCAGCAGCATGAACACGGCCGCCTGGAGCATGGCGGCCGTGCCCGTTCGGCCAGTCGCCTGCACCCGCGGGTATGCGGACGCAGGCGCAGGGCCTTCAGGCCGGTAGGGTGTCGCGGTCACGGCCGGCAATATACCGACCTGCATTTCCGGCCCTTTCTTGAATTGGCCCCACAAAAGCGCCAGTTCCCCCGCCATCGCGGGTGCTGACTCGCCAGTCGCGGATCCGGTGGTCGCTGAGCATGCCCCGCGACTGCGGAAAAACCGAAGTTGAGCTGCGTGACTTTCTGGTTTGTTGGAAGAAGGGTCGTCTGCACACTTCAGCGCCTTCAAGAACCCAGGGAAGCTCGACCCTGTTCTGCGCCGCCGCGGGGTGGCGGATCCAGGCCCCGGGCCGGCGCTTCCCTGGCCGCCGGCTGACGGCACCACCTTCCTGCCACACGTCAATTCCCTATCGATAGACCACCATGGACTTCCTCCTTCCATTCCTCACGTCGGATTTCCTGGGCAAGCCAGCCTGGATCTGGCTGACCTTCATCGGCATCGTGATTGCCCTGCTGGCCTTCGACCTGGGCGTCCTGCACAAGGACGACAAGGAAATCGGGGTGAAGGAAAGCCTGCTGCTGTCGGCCGGCTACATCAGCGTGGCGCTGATCTTCGGCGCCTGGGTGTGGTGGTACCTGGGCGCGCAAAGCGGCATGGACTACTACACCGGCTTCCTGATCGAGAAGTCGCTGTCCATGGACAACGTGTTCGTGATCGCGCTCATCTTCACCTACTTCGCCATTCCGCGGCAGTACCAGCACCGCGTGCTGTTCTGGGGCATCCTGGGGGTGATCGTGCTGCGCGCCATCATGATCGGGCTGGGCGCCACCCTCGTCAGTCAATTCAGCTGGATCCTCTACCTGTTCGGCGCCTTCCTCATCTTCACGGGCATCAAGATGTGGATCATTGCCGACCACATGCCCGACATCGCCAGCAACCCGCTGCTGAAGTTCCTGAAGCGGCACATGCGGGTGACGGAAGGCCTGCGCGGCAACGCCTTCTGGGTGCATGAGCCGGACCCGGCCACCGGCAAGGTGGTGCGCTACGCGACGCCGTTGTTCCTGGCGCTGATGCTGGTGGAGTTCGTGGACCTGATCTTCGCGGTCGATTCCGTGCCGGCCATCTTCGCCATCACCACCGACCCCTTCATCGTCTACACGAGCAACATCTTCGCCATCCTGGGCCTGCGCGCGCTGTACTTCGCGCTCGCTGCGATGATCCACCGCTTCAAGTACCTGAAGTACGCGCTGGCCCTGGTGCTGGTGTTCATCGGCAGCAAGATCTTCCTGGTGGGCATCATCGGCAAGATGCCGGCCGTGATCTCGCTGAGCGTGACCTTCGGGCTGATTGCCGGTGGCGTGATCGTGTCGCTGTGGAAGACGCGGAACGATCCGGTGCTGCCGGATCAGGGCTCCGCTGCGACCTGACGACGCGCCGGGCGCCGCCCTGGCGGCGCCCCCGGTTCACAATGCAAGGCCCGGCCATGTGCCGGGCTGATGCTTTGTGTGACGGGAGGCGCCAACATGAAACTCAGTGTCCGTTCCGGCTTCGAACGCCGGGCTGCTGACGGCAAGACCTGCTGCACTCTGCCGGCCCTGGCCCGTGCGGCGGCCCTGGCTCGATGAACACCCACCTGGCCCGGCAGCGTCGCATGGCGCTTTGCGTCGCCGGGGCGCTGATGTTCAACTTCCCGCTGCTCGCGCTGTGGGACAGCCCCTTGCGCGTGGCCGGCCTGCCGCTGTTTCCGTTGGCGCTGTTCGTGCTGTGGGCCGGCGTCATCGCCGTCCTGGCCTGGCTGAGCGAGCGCTCGCCCGACTGAAGGCTGACCGGCGATGCTGAGCCCGACGCTCGTCATCGGCGCTTCGCTGGCCTACCTGGGCCTGCTTTTCGCGGTGGCGGCCTGGGGTGACAGGCGTGCTGCCGAAGGGCGCAGCATCGTGGCCAATGCCTGGGTCTACGCGCTGTCGCTGGCGGTGTATTGCACCGCCTGGACCTACTTCGGCAGCGTGGGCCGCGCAGCGGCTTCTGGCGTGTGGTTCCTGCCCATCTACCTGGGCCCCACGCTGGCGATGGTGCTGGCCTGGACGGTGCTGCGCAAGATGATCCGCATCGCGCGGCGCAACCGCATCACGTCGATCGCCGACTTCATCGCCAGCCGCTACGGCAAGAGCCCGCTGCTGGCCGGCGGCGTGACGCTCATCACCGTGGTCGGGATCGTGCCCTACATCGCCCTGCAGCTGAAGGCCATGGCCACCGGCTACGCGTTGATGACCACGGCCCCGGGCACGCCTGTGGCCCCGCCGGCGGCCTGGTGGCACGACAGCACCTTCTATGCCGCACTGCTGCTGGCCGCCTTCACGATGATGTTCGGCACGCGCCACCACGACAGCACCGAACGCCACGAAGGCATGGTGGCGGCCGTCGCGTTCGAAAGCCTGGTCAAGCTGCTGGCCTTCCTGGCTGTGGGCGTGTTCGTCACCTGGGGCCTGTACGCCGGGCCGGTGGACCTGTTCGATCGCGTGGCCGCCGTGCCCGATCTGCAGCGTCTTCTGCAGCTGGACCAGGGGCAGCCCTTCGCCTACGCGCAGTGGTTTGCGCTCACCTTGCTGGCCATGCTCTCGGTGGTGTTCCTGCCGCGCCAGTTCCAGGTGATGGTGGTGGAGAACGTCGACGAACGGCACCTCCGTCGCGCGGCCTGGGTGTTCCCGGCTTACCTGTGGCTCATCAGCCTGTTTGTGCTGCCGATTGCCTTCGGCGGGCTGCTGTACTTCGGCCCCGCCGCGATGGCGAATGCCGATGCCTTCGTGCTGTCGCTGCCGCTGGCCGAAGGCGCCACCTGGCTGGCCCTGCTGGTGTTCATCGGCGGGCTCGCAGCGGCCACCGGGATGATCGTGGTCGAGGCCATTGCCGTGGCCACGATGGTCTGCAACGACCTCGTCATGCCCTGGCTGCTGCGCCTGGGGGTGCTGGCGCGCCACGGGGGCGGTGACTGGACGCGGCTGCTGCTGGGCATCCGCCGCGCGGCCATCCTGGCCATCCTGCTGCTGGGTTATCTGTACTACCACCTGGCTGGCGAGGCCTATGCGCTGGTGAGCATCGGTCTCATCAGCTTTGCCGCTGTGGCGCAGTTCGCCCCGGCCGCATTGGGCGGCATGTTCTGGAAGGGCGGCACGCAACGCGGGGCGCTGGCGGGGCTGGGCCTGGGCTTTGCGTTGTGGGTTTACACGCTGATGCTGCCTTCGCTGGCGCGTTCGGGCTGGTTCCCCGACACATTCATCACCCAGGGCCCCTTCGGCATCGCGCTCTTGCGGCCCGAAGCCCTGTTCGGCCTGCAAGGGCTGGACGGGCTGACGCATTCGCTGTTCTGGACCTTGCTGGCCAATGTCGGCGCCTATGTGGTGGTGTCGCTGTGGCGCGCACCCAGCGCCCGCGAAGCGGGGCAGGCGGCGCGCTTTGTCGATGTCGGCCCGGGTGACGACGCCGCCCAGGGTGCCGAGCCTGCGCTGTGGCGCGGCCGCGCCGCCGTGGCCGACCTGCTGCCGCTGCTGGCGCGCTTCCTGGGCCCGGCGCGCGCGCAGCAGCTGTTGGCCGACTATGCGAAGCGCGCTGGCGTGGCGCGCGTGGCCGACATCCCGGCCGACGCCCAGCTGGTGCAGTTTGTCGAAACCCAGCTGGCCGGCGCCATCGGCAGCGCATCGGCCCGCGCGATGGTGGCTTCCGTCGTGCAGGAAGAGCCGCTGGCGCTGGACGAGGTGGCGCGCATTCTCGATGAATCGCGCCAGCTGCGCGCCGCCAACGAAACCCTGCAGAGCCTGGACCGGCTGAAGGACGACTTCATGAGCAGCGTCACGCACGAGCTGCGCACGCCGCTGACCAGCATCCGCGCCCTGGCCGAACTGATGGCCGACGACCCGCAGATGGACGCCGCCCAGCGCCAGCAGTTCCTGGGCATCGTGGTGGCCGAAACCGAACGCCTGTCGCGCCTGGTGAACCAGGTGCTGGACCTGGCCAAGATCGAGAGCGGCCACGCGGAATGGCACAACAGCGACATCGACCTGCGCGCGCTGTGCGAGCAGGCGGCCCGGGCCATCGCACCGGCCCTGCACGAGCAGGGCACGCAGCTGGACCTGGACCTGCCCGAGCGCGTGCCCCCCCTGCGCGCCGACGCCGACCGCCTGATGCAGGTGCTCTTGAACCTGCTGGGCAATGCCGCCAAGTTCGTGCCGCGCCCGGGCGGGCACATCACCCTGCGCCTGCTGGCCAGCCCGGATGCTGCCACGGTGCAGGTGCAGGACAACGGCCCGGGCGTGCCGGCGGCGCAGCGCGGCCGCATCTTCGAACGCTTCCAGCAGGGCGGGGACCCAGCACACCGCCCGGCGGGCACCGGGCTGGGCCTGCCCATCAGCCGCCAGATCGTCGAACACTTCGGCGGCCGCATCGCGCTGCGCACTGATGCAGCGCAAGGCGCCTGTTTCGAGTTCAGCCTACCCTGGCAGCAAAAAGACGGTGCCCCCGGAGACAAGCCATGACGAGCAAGGTCCTGATCGCCGACGACGAGCCCAACATCCTGATCTCGCTGGAGTTCCTGATGAAGCGCGAGGGCTACGAGGTGCATGTCGCGCGCGACGGCCAGGAAGCCCTGGACACCTGGCGCCGCGTGCGCCCGCAGCTGCTGCTGCTGGACGTGATGATGCCGCGCAAGACCGGCTTCGAGGTCTGCCAGGAAGTGCGCCAGGACAGCGACGAGGCGCTGCGCAGCACCCTCATCCTGATGCTCACCGCCAAGGGCCGCGAGACCGACGTCGTCAAGGGCCTGGCGCTGGGCGCCAGTGCCTACATGACCAAGCCCTTCTCGACGCGCGAGCTGGCCGACAAGGTGCGCGCGCTGCTGGCCGGGCCACTGCCGGGTGCGGCGTGAAGACCGATGCCGCCCTGCTGCGTGCGCTGCTGGTCGGCGTGGGCGCTGCCGCCCTGGGCCTGGCGGCCTGGCTGGGGCTGACGGCGGCGCTGCTGGCTTCCACGCTCACTGCGGACGAACAGGCCGCCGCCCAGGCCCTGCTGGGCCCGCGCCTGGCCTTGCTGGCGATGATGGCGGTGGTGGCGCTGGGGGCCTTGGCAGCCGTGCTGCGGTGGCTGTTCGAGCGCCATGTCGCGGCACCCGCGCAGCTGCTGGAGCAGGCGCGCGTGCTGGTGGACACCGACGCCAACGTGCAGCTGCAGGCGCAGGCCACGCCGGCGGTGCGGGGCCTGGCCGCAGCCTTCAATGCACTGGCGGCGCAGCGCGAGCAACTGCGCAGCGGGATCGACGCGCGCGTGGCCGAAGCCAGCCGCGGCATCGACCAGGAACGCAGCCGCCTGGCCGCGCTGATGGCCGAGCTGACGCAGAGCGTGGTGGTGTGCAACCTGGACGGCCGCGTGCTGCTGTACAACCAGCGCGCGAGGCTGCAGTTCAAGGCCTTGTCGGCCGAGCCGGCGCTTGCGGGCGGGGCGGAGTTGATCGGCCTGGGCCGGTCGATCCACGCCGTGCTCGACCCGGCCCTGCTGGCGCATGCGCTGGACAACATCCGCCAGCGCCTGGCGCGCGGCGCAGCCCACCCTTCAGCGCAGTTCGTCACCGCCACGCGCAGCGGCCAGCTGCTGCGCGTGCAGATGGCGGCGGTGCGCGACGACACGGCCGAAGCTTCCGCCACCACACTGGGAGGTTATGTGCTGGTGCTGGACAACATCACGCGCGACTTCGAAAGCGACAGCGCCCAGGACCGGCTGCTGCACGAGCTGACCGAAGGCAGCCGCGCTGCGCTGGGCAACCTGCAGGCGGCGGTGGAGATCCTGGCGACACCGGACCTCGACGCTGTGCAGCGGGAACGCTTTCTCGACGTGGTGCGCGACGAAGCCCGCCAGATGGCCGCACGGCTGAACGACGCGGCCGCGCGCAGCGCCCGCGACAGCCGTACCCGCTGGCCGCTGGAAGACATGCTGGGCAGCGACCTGGTGGCTGCGGCGCAGCGCCGCATCGACGCCAGCACCGGCCTGCGCGCCGGCACGCTGGCGGTGGAGCCGGGGCTGTGGCTCAAGCTCGACAGTTACGCGCTGCTGCAGGCCGTGCTGCACCTGGCCAGCCGGCTGGCGGTGGAGTTCGAGGTGCGTGCCGTGCAGCTGCGGCTGCAGCGCGCCGGCCCGCGGGCGCAGCTGGATCTGGTCTGGCCCAGCCTGCCCATGAGTACCGAGACGGTGATGGCCTGGGAGACCGAGAACATGCACCCGGCCCGTGGCGAAGCCAGCCCGCTGAGCGTGCGCGATGTGGTGCAGCGCCACGGCGGCGAGTTCTGGTTCGAGCGCGACCGGGCACGGCAGCAGCAGTTCTTCCGCTTCCTGCTGCCACTGGCGGCCGGGGCGGAGGGCGGGGCCGAGGCCGAAGCCCGCGAAGGCACGGCGCTCTCACCCGGCGAAAGCCGCCCGGAGTTCTACGACTTCGATCTCTTCGGCACCAGCGAGAGCACGCGCGCCCTGGACGAGCAGCCCTTGCACAGCCTGCGCTACACCGTCTTCGACACCGAGACCACGGGCCTGGCGCCGCAGCAGGGCGACGAGATCCTGCAGATCGGCGCCGTGCGCGTGGTGGGCGGGCGGCTGCTGCAGCAGGAAAGCTTCGACCAGCTCGTCGATCCGCAGCGC
>JAIXZR010000153.1 GCA_027489455.1 Rubrivivax sp.
AAGAAGATCAGCGTGCTGATGGCCGCGGCCAGGCCGAAGTTCTGGCCGCTGTCGGTGAACGCGATGCGGTAGGTGTAGCTGACCAGGATGTCGGTGGTGCCGGCCGGCAGCTTGGTGTTCAGGAAGTCGGGCCGACCGTCGGTGAGCAGGCTGATGAGCACGAAGTTGTTGAAGTTGAAGGCGAAGGCGCTGATGAGCAGCGGCGTGAGCGGCTTCACGATCAGCGGCACGGTGATCTTGAAGAAGTTCGTGAGAGGCGTGGCGCCGGCAATGGCGCTGGCTTCGTACAGGTCGGCCGGGATGGCTTTGATCAGGCCCGTGCACAGGATCATGATGTACGGGTAACCCAGCCAGGTGTTGACGATCAGGATCATCGTCTTGGCCAGCGTCGGGTCGGCGAACCAGGCGGGGCGGATGCCGAACAGCGCGTCCAGGATGGCGTTGATCTCGCCGAAGTTCTGGTTGAACAGGCCCTTCCACACCAGGATGCTGATGAAGCCCGGCACGGCATACGGCAGGAACAGCAACGTGCGATAGAGCGCGCGGCCCTTCAGCGCCGGCCATTCCAGCAGCACCGCCAGCGTCATGCCGATGGCGGTGGAAAACAGTACCGTCAGGCCGGCGAATAGCACCGTCCAGATGAAGATGCTCACGAAGGGCCCGCGGAAATCGGCGTCCAGCAGCATGCGGCTGTAGTTGGCCCAGCCGATGCCCACGGTGTAGCCGGGCTGCACGCGTTCGCCGCTGGCGCTTTCGAAGAAGCCGGTGGCGGGGTTGGGCGTGTAGACGGTGCCGCCGGCCAGCTGCTTCAAGGCGCCATCGGGCTGGGCCTGCCACAGCGCGTCGATGCGGCCGAATTCGCGCAGGCCGGCGTAGCGCAGCACATCGCCGCCCGGCAACTGCAGCTGCAGCGGCATCAGGCCGGCGCGCAAGGCGATAACTTCGCGCAGGTTCAGCGGCTCGGCCAGTGCGGTGCTGCCTTGCGGCGGCAGCGGCACCGGGGCAGTGGTGCTGCCATCCAGCGGCAGCGGCGGGCTCAGCAGGGCTTCGCCAGCGGTTCCTTCGGCCGGGGCCAGCCGCAAACGGTAGGCGTTGCCTTCGCGGTGCACGGTATACGGCCGGGCGGTGGCTTCGTCCACCACGCTCTGGTCCAGCAGGTAGGCGCGGGCGCGTTCTTCCGTCAGCAGGTTGCTCGACGAATAGTTCGTGAAGCCGATCTGCACCGTGTAGACCAGTGGAAAGGCCACGAACAGCAGCATGCCGGCCACGCCCGGGAACAGGTACTTCCAGGCCACCGACGTGGCCGTGGCGTAGACCACGATGGCCGAGGCGCCGAAGATCAGCGCGCCCACGGCCACCATCGGCTGCCCTGCGGTGTACAAGCCGAACACGAACCACAGCAGTGCCAGCGCGGCGAGTGCGCCGACGCCTCCCTGCAGCCAGGGCATGCGTGCCGGGGCGGAACCGCGTACGGGCGTCATCGCGAAAGCATCCGGGCTGCCGCGCCGTCCAAGGCTTCTTTCGGTGCCTGCCGGCCGCTGGTGATGGCTTCCAACGCCGCGTCCATGGCCGGGAAGAAGCGGCCCATCTCGGGGATGTTGGGGATGGGCTCGCCCGCACGCGCGTTGGCCATCGTGGCCACGATGCGCGGGTCGCTGCTCAGTTCCTGGTAGTAGGCCTTGTTGGCCGGCGTGCCCAGGGGCACGTCGGCGCTGATCAGCTTCAGGCTCTCGACCTTCAACAGGTGGTTTTCGATGAACTCGCGCGCCACGTCCTTGATGCGGCTGGGCGCGGTCACCATACAGCCCAGTACGCCCACGAAGGGCTTGCCCGGCCGGCCGTCGAAGCCTGGCAGCGGCGCCACGCCGAAATCGATGCCCACCTTGCGCACGTTGTCCCAGGCCCAGGGGCCGCTGATCATCATGGCCACGCTGCCGCGCGCGAACGAGGCTTCCATTTCGGAATAGCGCGCACCCCGCGGCATGCGCTCTTCGCGGATGAAGCGGTCCAGCATCTGCACGCCGCGCAGTGCACCTGCGTTGTTGATGCCGGTGACGCGGGTGTCCAGTTCGCCCTGCGTTGTGCGGCCGAAGACCTGCGCGCCCGCGCCGCCCAGCAGCGCCCAGCTGAAGAACGACTGGTTGTAGGGCCACAGGATGGCGCGCTTGCCTTGTTTCTGCAGCTGGTCGTCGAGCGCGAACACGTCTTCCCAACGCGTGGGTGGCGTGCGCACCAGGGCCTTGTTGTAGATCAGGCCCACGGCTTCGATGGCCAGCGGGTAGCCCCAGGTCTGGCCGCGGTAGCTGAAGGCCTGCCAGGCGGCTTCATCGATCTCGTCGCGCACGCGCCGGGCCGGCCGCACCGGCACGATCAGGCCCGACTTGGCCCATTCGCCCACGCGGTCGTGCGGCCAGCACATGATGTCCGGGCCCTTGCCGGCGGCGGCAGCGGCCTGGAACTTGTCGGGCGCGCCCTCGGGGTGCTGCACCACCACTTGCACGCCCGACGCCGCAGTGAAGCGGTCGCCCACCTCCTGCAGGCCGTTGTAGCCCTTGTCGCCGTTGATCCAGACCAAGAGGCGCAGCGGCTGCGCCGTGGCCGGCAGGGCCAGTGCCAGGCCCAGCAGGCAGGCCAGGGCCACCCGTCGATCAGGCCGCATGCGCGTGCGCCTGAGTCGTGCGCGCGAAGGCCAGGCCCTGGGCGTCGAACAGATAGGCCCTGGCCGGCGGCACCTGCAGCGCCAGCGTGCTGCCGGCGGCCAGCTTCTGGTCGCCGGGCACGGCGCAGGTGAGCACCTCTTCCAGCGCCGGGTGGCTGCAGTAGGCGTAGGTCATGCTGCCCAGGCTTTCGACGAAGGTCACACGGCATTGCAGCGCGTTCGTGGGGTCGGTAGCGCTGCCGCCCGCCTGCAGGTGCTCGGGCCGCACGCCCAGCGTCACGGCATCGCCCGCCTTCGCGCGGGTGGCGTCCACGGCGCAGCGCAGGGTTTCGCCGCTGCCGGCCAGCTTCACCACGGCCTCGCCAGCGTTAGCCTGCAGCAGCTCGCCGCGCAGGAAGTTCATCGCCGGGCTGCCGATGAAGCCGGCGACGAACAGGTTGCACGGGTGGTCGTACAGCGCCATCGGCGCGCCCACCTGCTCGATGCGCCCGGCCTGCAGCACGACGATGCGGTCGGCCAGCGTCATCGCCTCGACCTGGTCGTGCGTGACGTAGACCATCGTGGTCTTGAACTCCTGGTGCAGCTTGGCGAACTCGTAGCGCATCTTCACGCGCAACGCGGTGTCCAGGTTAGACAGCGGTTCGTCGAACAGGAAGACCTCGGGCTGGCGCACGATGGCCCGGCCGATGGCCACGCGTTGGCGCTGGCCGCCGGACAAGTCCTTGGGCAGGCGCTGCAGCAGGTGCTCGATGTTCAGGATCTTGGCCGCGCTGTTCACGGCCTGTTCGATCTCGGCCCTGGGCACCTTGGCCAGCTTCAGGCCGAAGGCCATGTTGTCGAACAGGTTCATGTGCGGGTAGAGCGCGTAGCTCTGGAACACCATGGCGATGCCGCGTTCGGCCGGCGGCACGTCGTTGACGACGCGCCCGCCGATGGCCAAGGTGCCTTCGGTGATGTCTTCCAGCCC
>JAIXZR010000038.1 GCA_027489455.1 Rubrivivax sp.
CCACCGTGCGCACGACGTGCGGCGCCTGGCTGGTGAGCCAGGTGGTGAGCTCGCCGCGCACCGGGTCGAAGCTGGCGACGCAGCCGCAGGTTTCCAGCGGGCAGGGGTGCACACGCGGGTAGTGCATGTGCTGGCTCACGCGCACCGGCGCGGCGGCGAAGGCCGCTTCGGTGGCGGCCTGGTCGCCCGCGTCCCAGGTGAAGATGTGGTTGTGGTGCTCGCGCGCGCCGTGCGCGCCGCTGGTCTTGCCGGCCAGGTCTTCGCGCAGCACCGGGGCATCGGGCTTGAGCGCCTCGTACGGGTCCATCACCGGCGGCAGCTCTTCGTAGTCCACCTGCACGGCTTCCACGCCGTCGGCCGCGGCATAGCGGTCCACCGCCAGCACCACGGCCACTTCCTGCATCTGGAAGTGCACCTTCTCGTCGGCCAGCACGGCCTGCACGTCGCCGGCGAGCGTGGGCATCCAGTGCAGCTTCAGCGGCTTCAGGTCGTCGGCGGTCAGGACCGCCAGCACGCCGGGCACCTTCAGCGCTTCGCTCTTGTCGATGCCCTTGATGCGGGCGTGCGCAAACGGGCTGCGCACGATGTCCATGTGCACCATGTCGGGCAGCTTGATGTCGTCGACGTAATGGCCCTTGCCCTGGATGAAGCGCGCGTCTTCCTTGCGCAGGCGGCTGTCGCCCAGGCCTTGCAGCGCGTCCTTCCGTTCAAGCACGCTGGGATCGATAGGGGCGTTCATGCGGCCACCTTTTCGGTCTGCTGCAGCTTCTTGGCCGCGTACTGCACCGCCTTGACGATGTTCTGGTAGCCCGTGCAGCGGCACAGGTTGCCGCTGATGCCGGCGCGGATCTCTTCTTCCGTGGGGTTGGGGTTGTCGATCAAGAGGCGATAGCTGCGCACCAGCATGCCCGGCGTGCAGAAGCCGCATTGCAGGCCGTGCTCCTTGTAGAAGCCTTCCTGCACCGCGTGCAGCACACCGCCCTGGGCCAGGCCCTCGACGGTGAGCACTTCGCTGCCTTCGCACTGCACGGCCAGGTGGGTGCAGCTCTTGACGCTCTGGCCGTCGATGTCGACGGTGCAGGCGCCGCAGTGGCTGGTCTCGCAGCCGATGTGCGCGCCGGTGAGGTTGAGTTCCTCGCGCAGAAAGTGCACGAGCAGGGTGCGCGGTTCGACGGCCTTCTCAAACAGGCGGCCGTTCACTTTGACGCTGACGATCTTCTTGGGCATGGGGGGTGTCTCCGGGTGCTGGGCGTTCAGTGCGCGCGGGCGGCAGCGGCGCGGATCGCGCGCTTGACCATCTGGCCGGCCATCGCGGTCTTGTAGTCGCGGTCGCCGCGCAGGTCTTCGGCGGGGTCGGTGATGGCCATCGCGGCCTGGGCGGCGGCGTCGATGCTGGCGTCGCTGAGCGGCTGGCCCAGCAGCGCCTGCTCGGCGGCCTGCGCGCGCAGTGCCTGCGGTGCCACGTTCGTCAGGGCGATGCGCGCGTGGCTCACGTGCCCGCCGCTGATGCGCAGCACCACGGCCGCACCGGCCGTGGCCCAGTCGCCAGTCTTGCGCTTGAGCTTCTCATAGGCCCAGCCAGTGCCGGGGGCGAAGGCCGGCACGCGGATGTCGACCAGCAGTTCGTCTTCGGCCAGCGCCGTCATGTAGGTGCCGAGGAAGAAGTCCTCGGCCTTCACGGTGCGCCGGCCGCCCGGGCCCTGCAGCGTGAACACGGCGTCGACCGCGATGCTGAGTGCCGGATGGTCGTTGGCCGGGTCGCCGTGGGCGATGTCGCCGCCGATGGTGCCGCGGTTGCGCACCTGCGGGTCGGCGATCAGCTTGGGCGCCTCGGCCAGCAGCGGCACCTTGGCGCGCAGCACAGGCGAATCGATCAACGCGTTCTCGCTCGTCATCGCGCCGATGACGACGGTGGGCCCGTCTTCGCAGATGCCGCGCAGCTCGGGGATGCGGTTGATGTCGATCAGGTGCGCCGGGTTGGCGAAGCGCAGCTTCATCATCGGCAGCAGGCTGTGGCCGCCAGCCAGGATCTTGGCGTCGGCCCCCAGGCTGCCGAGCAGTGCGAGCGCTTCACCGACCGTCTTGGGCGCGTGATAGTCGAAGGCGGGTGGAATCAACACAGTCTCCTTCTTGTCAGGGCGGCAAGGTGGCCGCGGGCGCATTGTTGATGTCCAGGACAAACGGCTCAAGGCCGCCCCTGCCGGCGGCCGGCCGTGGTCTGCACGAACGGCTTGCAGAGTGCACGAACTGCAGTCGGCGCTGCGGGATTCGGGTAAACCACGGCCCGGCGGCGGGGCCGTGCAGGGGGTGATGGGCGCGGCGACGCGCCGGCTTCAGGCGCCGCCCGGCGCTGCCACGCCCAGGCGCTGCAGCACGGTGGCCTGGCTGGCCCGCGAGACCGGTATGGGCTCGCCGCTGCCGGCCAGGCGCAGCCAGACGCGGCCGTCCTGCCGCCACAGCTGCAGCACGGCCTGCAGCTGCACGATGTGGCTGCGGTGCACGCGCAGGAAGCGTTCAGGGTCGAGCCGCGCTTCCAGGTCGCCGATGGAGAGGTTGCAGAAGTGCAGCCCGGCCGCCGAGGTGACCTGGGTGTAGTGGCCCTCGGACCGGATGCACAGCACGTCCTCGGTGTCCAGGAAGGCGATGCGCTGGCCCTGCAGCGTCGGCAGCCGGCTCAGGCGCATGCGGGCGCCGGCGGCCGGCGCGCTGGCCAGGCCGCTGGCGGGCGCCGCGGCGGCCTGTGCGCTGATGACGTCGGTGATGTCGTAGAACACCAGCGTGTAGCCCTGCGGGCGCTGCGCGCCGTCGGCCACCCGGGTGACCTTGATCAGCAAGGCCCGCTCGGGGATGTTGATGATCATCGCCATCGGCGGCGGGTTGGACACCGGGCATCCCGCGATCCCGGCGGCCTGGTCCAGCAGCGCCGCCACCTTGGGCTGCGAGCGCTCGGGGTGGAAGCCCAGCACCATGCGGTCGAAGGGCTGCTTTTCTTCCACCGGCAGCACGCGGCGCGCAAAGGCGTTCATCGCGACGACACGGCGCTCTTCGTCGAGCTGCACCACGCCGACATCGAAACGCTCCAGCAGCAGCAGCGGCGACACGGCTTCGGCAGGCAGGCTCATGGCGTGGGCGGGCTCACAGGGGCGTGAAGGGCGGCCTCAGGCGCTCCTTCAGCGGCGCGCGGCCGAGCGGCGGGAAGTCCACCGGCGTCTCGGGCACCGTGGTGTCGGGGATGTGGTCGAGCAGGTGGCGGATCAGCGCCAGGCGGCCGCGCCGCTGGTCGTTGAAGTCCACCAGCGTCCACGGCGCGGTCGCGGTGTGCGTGGCCTTGAGCATGCGATCGCGGGCGTGGCCGTAGTCGGCGTACTTCTCGCGCGCCTGCAGGTCGATGGGGCTGAGCTTCCAGCGCTTGAGCGGATCGGCCAGGCGTTCGGCGATGCGTTCTTCCTGCCGCGCCTGGTCCACCGTGAGCCAGCACTTGAAGAGCAGGATGCCGTCGTCGACCAGCATCTGCTCGAACACCGGCGCGGCCTTGAGGAAGGCCGCGGTCTCGGCTTCGCTGCAATAGCCCATCACGCGCTCGACGCCGGCGCGGTTGTACCAGCTGCGATCGAACAGCACGATCTCACCCGCGGCCGGCAGGTGCTGCACGTAACGCTGGAAGTACCACTGGGTCTTTTCGCGATCGGTGGGCTTGGGCAAGGCCACGCTGCGGGTGGTGCGCGGGTTCAGGCTGCCCGCAATCGCGCTGATGACGCCACCTTTGCCGGCGGTATCGCGCCCCTCGACCAGCACCACCAGCCGCCGGCCGGTGTGCTGCAGCCAGCGCGCGACGTCGTTGAGCTCCAGTTCCAGCGCCGCGAGCTTTTCCAGGTACTCGGCCTTGCCGATCTTGGTGACCTTGCCGTTCTTCTTGCCGCCTGCAGCCGGGACGGACCGGGCAGGGGCGTGCCCGCTGTCCTTGTCTCTTGCCTTGTTCTTGCCCATGCTGGCCTCCGCGCATCGCGCCCGATGCAGCGAGCGTAGCGCGATCAGCGCGGGGCCGCGGCCAGCAGGGCCCGGGCCGCGTCGATGCGCAGCGCCAGCGGCACGCTGGTGTCATTCATCACCGCAAACAGAAAAGCCCGCGGGTCGCCGTGCGGGCTGCCCAGAGGGCCCGCCTGGGTTGCTGGCGCCGGCCCGGCAGCCAGGGTGGGCTGGGCTTGCGACAGGTCGGCCGGCGTCAGGCTGCGCAACGCGGCCAGCAGCTCGGCCTGGCCGGCATCGCTGGGGGGCACGTCCAGCCAGGGCTCGGCGCTGAAGACGGGCAGCAGATCAGGCGCGATGAAGGCCGACCAGCGGCCATCGGCCACCGACGCCCCGGGCATGGGGGGCTGGGCGCCATCCGGCCCAGGCCAGGCCACGCGGCAGGCGGGGGCGACATCGGCCAGCCAGCGCTCGGTCAGCGACTGCGCCCGTTCGTGCGCTTCGGCCAACGGCAGCGGATGGGCCAGCGACCACCAGAGCTGCAGTCCGGCCCGACCATCGACAGCCAGCGCCGGGGCCGGCCAGCCCAGATCGGCCTGTGCCGCCTGCGCCAGGCCGGCCAGCCGGCTGGCGTCCGCCGGGGCCTGCAGGCCCAGCACGAGGGCGCGCGTGCAGCCGGCTGCGGAGGTGGAAAACAGCCGCTCGATCTCGGCCTGCAAGCGGCTCACCGGGGCTCCGTCGCGCGGCGCGATCGAGTTGAGGCCTTGCGGGCGGCCGGGCGTGTTCATGGCGGGGCAGGCCGCGCCAGGCAGCGCTTACTTGCGGCGCAGCTTCTGGATCGCGGCCAGCTGCGCGGCCATCGCGGCGAACTCGCCTTGCGCGGCGGCCAGGTCGATGTCGCTCTTGGCGTTGCGCATCGCTTCCTCGGCCATCTTCTTGGCTTCGGTGGCCTTGGCTTCGTCCAGATCGTGGCCGCGGATGGCCGTGTCGGCCAGCACCGTCACCACGCCAGGCTGCACCTCCAGGATGCCGCCGGCGACGAAGACGAATTCCTCTTCCTTGTTGTCGGCACGCTGGATGCGCACCGCGCCCGGCTTGATGCGCGTGATCAGCGGCGTGTGGCGCGGCAGGATGCCGAGCTCGCCGTTCTCGCCCGGCAACGCCACGAACGTGGCCTCGCCCGAGAAGATCAGTTCTTCGGCGCTGACGACGTCGACGTGCAGAGTGGCCATGGTGTTGCTTCCTGGATCATTGAAAAAGCTGCAAGGACCAAGCAGACGGGTGCCGGGCTAGGCGCGACCCGCAGCCGTACTCCCGTACGGCGAGGATCGCAACGACGCCTGGCGCCCGTATGCGCCGGTCATTGCATCTTTTTCGCTTTTTCGAAGGCTTCGTCGATGGTGCCCACCATGTAGAAGGCCTGTTCGGGCAGGTGGTCGCACTCGCCAGCCACGATCATCTTGAAGCCGCGGATGGTTTCCTTCAGCGGCACGTACTTGCCCGGGCTGCCGGTGAACACTTCAGCCACGTGGAAGGGCTGGCTCAGGAAACGCTGGATCTTGCGGGCGCGGGCCACGGCCAGCTTGTCTTCGGGGCTCAGCTCGTCCATGCCCAGGATGGCGATGATGTCGCGCAGTTCCTTGTAGCGCTGCAGCGTGGACTGCACGGCGCGGGTGGTGCTGTAGTGCTCTTCGCCGACGACGTTGGGGTCGATCTGGCGGCTGGTCGAGTCCAGCGGGTCCACGGCCGGGTAGATGCCCAGCGAGGCGATGTCTCGCGACAGCACCACGGTGGCGTCCAGGTGGGCGAAGGTGGTGGCGGGGCTGGGGTCGGTCAGGTCGTCCGCGGGCACGTACACGGCCTGGATCGAGGTGATCGAGCCAACCTTGGTCGACGTGATGCGTTCCTGCAGGCGGCCCATTTCCTCGGCCAGCGTCGGCTGGTAGCCCACGGCGGAAGGCATGCGGCCCAGCAGCGCGGACACTTCCGTGCCGGCCAGGGTGTAGCGGTAGATGTTGTCGACGAAGAACAGCACGTCACGGCCTTCGTCGCGGAAGCTCTCGGCAATCGTCAGGCCGGTCAGCGCCACACGCAGGCGGTTGCCCGGGGGTTCGTTCATCTGGCCGTAGAC
>JAIXZR010000095.1 GCA_027489455.1 Rubrivivax sp.
CCAGCGTGCTGGCACGGATGACGCGGTCCACGGCTGCGAATTCCTCGTCCGTCAGGCCCGAATAGGCCTTGGCAAACGGCAGCAGCTGCAGCGTGCCCGGCACCGCCGGGCGGCGCGCGGCAATGGCTTCCACCACGGCCTGGGCTTCATCGGCACTGGCCGGCGGGCGGCTCCACACGGCGAAGGTGTAGTCGGTGTAGACGCTGGCGCGGCGGCCATGGCCGGCCTGGGCGTAGATGAGCACCGCGTCCACGCTCAGCGGGTCGGTCTTCCATTTCCACCAGGTGCCTTCGGCCTTGGTGCGGCCCACGCCGTAGCGGCCCTGCAGGGCCTTGAGCATGAAGCCTTCGACGCCGCGTTCGCGGGCCGATTCACGCAGCGCGGCATAACTGGCCCAGTCAGTGGCTTGCACCAGCGGCGACAGGCCCAGGCCAGGTGGCGCCCCTTCCAGCAGGCCCTGCAGGCGTGCGCGCCGCAGGACATGTGGCACGTCACGCTGGTCTTCGTGGCCGCGTTCCAGCAGGTCGTAGGCCAGAAAGCGCACCGGCGCATCGCCCAGCAGTTTCTTGCCCAGCGTCTTGCGGTTGATGCGCGGCTGCAGCGAGGCAAAGCTTTCCGGCTGCGCCGCGCCGGCATGCCAGACCAGCAGCTCGCCGTCCAGCACCGTGCCGTCCGGCAGCGCCTGGGCGGCGGCCACCACTTCGGGGAAGCGTTCGGTGATCAGCTCTTCCCCGCGCGACCACAGCCAGGCCTGCCCTGCGCGCCGCACCAGCTGGGCGCGGATGCCGTCGTACTTCCATTCCACCAGCCAATCCTGCGGCGGGCCGAGCGCGGCGTCGAATTCAGCTGGCGCGATCTGCAGCGGGTGCGCCAAAAAGAACGGGTAGGGCTGGCCGGCGTCCTGCAGCGGCGAAGCTTCCTTCGACAGCAGGGCATCGAAGCGTGCGGCCGTGGGCGTGCTGCGCGCGTCGGTGTAGCCCATCATGCGCTGCGCCACCTGCTTGGCGTCCAGCCCGGCGTGCGCGGCCAGGGCGCGCTGCACCAGCAGCTTGCTCACGCCGACGCGAAAACCCCCGCCGATCAGCTTCACCAGCAGAAAGCGGCCCGCGGCGTCCAGCTCGTCCCAGGCCGCCAGCACCCGCGCGGCCTGCTCCTCGGGCGCCAGGCTGCGCAGCGGCAGCAGGCGCTCTTCCACCCAATGGGCCAGGCCCGCGTCGTTGCCGCCGCGGCCGGGGGGCAGCACATGGGCGATGGTCTCGGCCAGGTCGCCCACGGCCTGGTAGCACTCTTCGAACAGCCAGTCGTCGATGCCCGCGCGGCGGCAGGCCAGGTCGCGCAGCACCGCCGTGGGCACCACCTGGCGCGGCTTGCCGCCGGCCAGGAAGTAGGTGGCCCAGGCGGCATCGGCCGCCGGCGCAGCGGCGTAGTAGCGGGCCAGCGCGGCCAGCTTGTCGCTGGTGGCGGTGCTGGCGTCGAGCTGCTCGTAGAGCGCGGCGAACTGGCGCATCGGCGCTTCAGGGCCCCGCCGTCATTCGGCTTCGGGCACGCGCACCACGGTCACCGGCACCGGGCTGTGCCGCAGCAGGGCCTGCGTCACTTCGCCGGCGTTCGTGGTGCCCACGATCACGGCGTCGCAGCCATAGTTTTCCAGCAGCTCCACCAGCAGCGTGGCCGGCTCGCCGCCGGCGACTTCGCTTTCGTAGTCAGCACCGGCGGCTTCCAGCAGCGCCTCGGCCGGCGCCAGCAACTCGGCGCCGGCGTCGCGCTTGATGTCGGTCAGCTTGTCGGCGTCGTGCGCCACCACCACCTCGTACAGCGTGGCCGGCGGCTGCACGTTCACCAGCACGAAATCGAGCGTCAGCCCGGCTTCGCGCAGTTGCAGGGCATGGCAGACGGCGGCCAGTGCAGCGGCGCTGCCGTCGATGGGCAAGAGGGCTTTCATGGCGTGGCTCCGGTGGGCTCAGAAGCTGCATCTTGCGCCATCGCCGGGCTGGCCACGGCCTCGCCATCGTCGGCGCCGAACTCGGTGCGGAAGCTGCCGGCCTGCAGGCCCTGCTGCTGCAGCCAGCGCACCATCACGGCCTCGTAGCCGTGGGTGACGATCACGCGCTCGGCGCCGGTGGCGGCAATCGCGCGCTGCAGGCCGGGCCAGTCGGCGTGGTCGCTGAGCACGAAGCCGCGGTCCAGGCCCTGCCGGCGGCGGCCGCCGCGCAACTGCATCCAGCCGCTGGCGAAGGCATCGCTGGCGTCGCCGAAGCGGCGCGCCCAGGCGCTGCCCATCACGGCCGGCGGGGCCAGCACCAGGGCCCGCCGCAGGCTGGCAGCGTCGGGTACCTCGCTCACCAGCTGCGTGGGTGGCAGGGCGACGCCGGCTTCACGGTAGGCGCGGTTCAGCGGCTCCACCGCGCTGTGCACGACGATCGGGCCGATCGACGCATCCACCCCCGCCAGCAGGCGCTGCGCCTTGCCGAAGCTGTAGCCCAGCAGCAGGCTGGCGCGGCCGGCGGCGGCATTGCCCGCCCACCAGGCGTTGATCTCGGCCATCACCTCACGCTGCGGCCGCCAGCGGTAGATGGGCAGGCCGAAGGTGCTTTCGGTGATGAAGGTGTGGCAGCGCACGGGCTCGAAAGGTGTGCAGGTGGGGTTGTGCTCGGCGGCTTCGTCCTCGTTGCCACGCGTGTAGTAGTCGCCCGAGGCCACCCAGACCTGGCCCTGGTGTTCCACCCGCACCTGGGCCGACCCCAGCACATGGCCCGCCGGGTGCAGGCTGACTTGCACGCCGTTGACGTGCACCGCTTCGCCATAGGCCAGGCCCTGCAGGCGGATGTCGCCCAGGCGCGAGCGCAACACGCCGGCGCTGATGGCCGTGGCCAGGTAGGCGCCGTGGCCGCGCCGGGCATGGTCGGCATGCGCATGCGTGAGCACGGCCCGCGCCACCGGGCGCCAGGGGTCGATGTGGAAGTCGCCCGCCGGGCAGTACAGGCCTTCGGGCCGCAGCACGATCAGGTCGTCGCTGATGTCGTTCACGCGCCCTGGCCCAGGAAGGTGCTGCGGATGTCGAGGCTGCCGCGCACGCCCACGTCGCTGCGGTGCGCGGCCAGCCAGCGCCCGGCCGCAGCCAGGCCCAGCGCGTGCAGCCGCTGCAGGAAGGGCCACTGCGTGTTGAACTTGCTGCTGGCCCCCAGCGGGGCCAGGCCGGCGTCGTCGGCCACCATGTGCAGGCGCAGGTTCTTGTAAGCGCCGGCGTCGAGCTTGCCTTCTCCCACCAGCTTCTGCACGAAGGCGATGGCGCGCAGCTCGCCCAGCAGGCCGGCGTTGAAGGTGATCTCGTTCACGCGGTCGGCGATCTCCTCGGCCGTGTCGGGCACGGCCGGGCGCGACAGCGCGTTGATGCGCACCAGCAGCAGATCCAGCGCCGCACTGCGGTAGATCAGCGGCCACAGCGCCGGGTTGCCGCTGTAGCCGCCGTCCCAGTAGGCCTCGCCTTCGATCACCACGGGGCGGAAGAGCTGCGGCAGGCAGGCCGAAGCCAGCAGCGCGGGGATGTCCAGATCGGCCGGGCGGCCGTCCTGGGCACGGTTATCGAAGATCCGCGGCTGCCCCGTGCGCACCTGCGTGGCGGTGACGAACACACGCAGCGGGCTGGCCTGCAGCGCCGCCGGCTGCACGTGGCGCTGGACGATCTCGCGCAAGGGGTCCAGCCCCAGCGGGTTGAACTGCTGCGGCGCGAACATCCGGCTGACAGCCATCCACCACTGGTACACCGGGTTCTGGTTGAGGTTGAACAAGGCCAGATCCACCCCCCCGGGCACGGGCACCGGGCCGAAGCAGGCCGGCTGCCCGGCCACGTCGCGCCAGAAGGCCGCCAGTGCGGCACGGGCGCCCGTGCGGCCGCCCTCGGCCCAGCCGCAGGCCATCACCGCAGCGTTGAGCGCCCCGGCGCTGGTGCCGGACACGGCACTGATGGGCAGGGTCTCGTCCTGCAGCAGCCGATCCAGCACGCCCCAGGTGAAGGCACCGTGCGACCCCCCGCCCTGCAGCGCCAGATCCAGCGGCGCCGCACCCGGCGCAAGGGCAGCTGAACGCGGGCGGGAACGGGGCCGGGAAGACGGCAGGCGGGGGCGCTGGGACATCGGGGGGACACCGGAAAGCGGGGGATGTCTGGAGCGTAGCGCGGCAGGGCCGGCGCCATACTCATGCCATGCGCGAAACCCCCGACAGCCTGCCTGCCCTGAGCCCCCTGCAGGGGCTGGACACCGAGCCCGGGCTGGCGCGGCTGCTGCTGGACCCGCGGGGGCGCATCGCACGCGGCACCTGGTGGCTCTACGGCGTGCTGCTGCCGCTGGGCGTGGGGCTGCTGCTGCATGCGCTGCTGGGCATCGCGCGCATCCGCGCCGAACTGGCCGAGCACGTCGTCAACCTGCTGCTGCTGTGGCCCACGCTGGCGGTGTCCATCAAGCGCTGGCACGACCGCAACCACAGCGGCTGGTTCGTGCTGGTGGTGCTGGTGCCGTTCGTGGGCTGGCTGGCAGCGCTGGTGGTCAACGGATTCCTGCCCGGCACGCCGGGGCCCAATCGCTTCGGGCCCGAGCCGCCACGGGCCGGCGCCTGACGCCGGGGCGACTGGCGCGCCCGTGCACGGCGCTAGTACCTGCCGGTGATGCCCGCCAGCCGCAGGTAGACATTGGCCGCCCAGGCCACGGCGGCGCGACGCAGCCAGCTGCGCACCCCGCCGCCATGCGCCACGCCGGGCTGCACCTCATGCGACACGGCAAAGGCGGCGTCGAAGCGCTGTGCCAGGGTGCTGGCGAATTCGGCGTCGCGTACCACGACGTTGGCTTCCAGGTTCAGCAGCAGCGACAGCGGATCGATGTTGCTGCTGCCCACGGTGGCCCAGTCGTCGTCGACCACGGCCACCTTGGCGTGCAGGAAGGCGGGGGTGTATTCGAAGATGCGCACGCCGTGCGATTGCAGCTCGTCGTACAGCGCGCGCGCCGCCAGCGCAGCGATGCGGTAGTCCACCTTGCCTTGCATCAGCAGGCGCACCTGCACACCGCGCCGCGCGGCCGCGCGCAGCGCGCGGCGAAAGCTGCGGCCGGGGTAGAAGTAGGGCACGGCGATGTCCACGCGCTGCTGCGCCTTGCGGATCGCTTCGACATAGCTGCGCTCGATGGCGCGACGCTGGCGCAGGTTGTCGCGCACGATGAAGGCGGCGCGCATCGGGGTTTCGGCCGTGGCCGAGATGTCCGGCTTGCTGCCGCCGCGCAGCTGGCGCAGCAGGTCCATGGCCTGGCGCGCCGGGCGCGCGGTGCGGGCCAGGGTGCGCACCTCTTCGCGCCAGGCGCGGGCCAGGTGGGCGCGCGCCCACATCGCGCGCGCGGTGGCGTGCACGTTCTTCGCCAGCGGGCCGCTGATTTCGACCGCGAAATCCAGCCGCGGCGTGTCGGTCCAGCCGTGGTTCATGTCGTGGCGGTCGTCGATGATGTTGATGCCGCCGACAAAGGCCACGGTCTCGTCGCAGACGCACAGCTTCTGGTGCAGCCGGCGCAGCTGGCCAGGCTGCAGCCAGGCGTACCAGCGCTCCAGCGGGCGGAAGACTTCCAGCTGCACGGCGCCCCCCTCCAGCGCCTGGCGCAGCATCGCCAGCGTGCCCTTGCTGCCGAAGCCGTCCACCACCACGTGCACGGCCACGCCGCGCGCCGCGGCCTCGCGCAGCGCCTGCACCACGCCGCGCGCTGCCGGGTCGTCGTGAAAGATGTAGGTGGCCAGCCAGACCTCGTGCTGCGCTGCGGCGATGGCCTCGCACATGCGCGGGAAGAGCGCGTCGCCGCCCTCCAGCAGCTGCACGCGGTTGTTGCCCACGAACGCGGGCACGGGCACGGCCGTCCAGGCGCGCAGGCGGGCGAGTTCGGCGCGGGCGGGCATCGCGCTCAGGCCAGCTGCAGTTCAGCCACCAGGGGCAGGTGGTCGGACATGCGCGCCCAGCTGATGCCGCGCGGCACCATGGTGGACGTGCAGGCCAGGCCGCGCAGGTAGAAGCGGTCGAGCGCGAACACCGGCGCCAGCGACGGGAAGGTGGCCTGCTGCAGCCGCAGGCCCTGCGGCGGCAGCGCGCGCGCCAGGCCCAGATCGGCCATCGGGCCATCGAGCTTCTCGCCCCAGTCGTTGAAATCGCCGGCCACCACCAGCAGCGCGTCGCGCGGCACCTGCTGGTCGATGTAGCGCGCCAGGCGCTGCACCTGGCGCACGCGGCTGGCGTGCACCAGGCCGAAGTGCACCACCACGGCATGCACGGGCACGCCGTTCCACTGCACCGGCACGTGCAGCAGGCCGCGCTGCTCGAAGCGGTGGTCGCTGACGTCCTGGTGCCCCACCGCGCCCAGCGGCCAGCGGGACAGCAGCGCGTTGCCATGCTCGCCCTGGCGCGTGACGGCGTTGGTGCGGTAGGCCACCTCGTAGCCGTCAGGCGCCAGGTAGTCGGCCTGGCCCTGCGCCGGCCAGCCGAAGGAGGTGCGGTCGAAGCGGCGCGATTCGCCGTGGTGGAACAGCCGCACTTCCTGCAGGAAGACGAGGTCGGCGTCCAGCGCCTCGATGCCCAGGCCCAGGTTATGGATCTCCAGCCGCTTGCGCGGGCCCACGCCGCGCACGCCCTTGTGGATGTTGTAGGTAGCCACGCGCAGCCCGCTGATGCCGGTGTACGGCGGCAGCAGCGTGCTTTGCAGCGGCTGCAGGCGCTTCATGCGCCCAGCCCCGTGGCCTGCTGCGGCAGCCGCAGGATGGCTTCGGCATTGCTGGGCGAAAAGCAGCGCGCCGCTGCCTCGCGCCAGGGCAGCCACTGGTGCTGCAGGTGTTCACGCGGGGCCAGCACCACGGGGGTGCCGGCAGGCACGGTGAGGCCGAAGACATGCTCGGTGTTGTGCGTCACGCCCGGCGCGTAGCGATGGCGCCAGGTGGGAAAGATCTCGTAGACGTTGGTCTGCTGCCAGTCACGCAGAAGGCCGCCGATGATTCCCGTCTCTTCCTGGACCTCGCGCCTTGCGGTGGCGTCCAGCGGTTCGTCCTCGGCGTCCAGCGAGCCGGTGACGCTTTGCCAGTAGCCCGGGCGGTCGGCGCGCTCGATCAGCAGCACATCGAGCGCCGGGGTGTGGATCACCACCAGCACCGACCGCGGGATCTTGGGGGGCTTGGGCTGCACGGGGGCTTGTTCAGACACCGCTGACCACCGCGTCCAGCGCGTCCAGCACCGTGGCCCGCGCCGCAGCCACCGAGGCCACGGGCGTGCGCAGCAGCCGCGAGGGCATCGCCGCGCACTGGTGCGCCGCCA
>JAIXZR010000216.1 GCA_027489455.1 Rubrivivax sp.
GGTGGGTGACGAGGTCACGCACGCTGACGCGGGCGGTCAGCTCGTCGGTGTACAGGCGGAAATCGGGCAGCACCTCGCGCACCGGCTGGTCCCAGGCCAGCTTGCCGTCGCGCACCAGCGTGGCCATCGCGGCCACGGTGAAGCTCTTGCTGATCGAAGCGATGGGCTGGACGGTGTCTGCCGTCATCGGCAGCTTCTGCTCGACATGGCGCAGGCCGTAGCCCTTGGCCAGCAGGACCTGGCCGTCCTTGACGATGGCCACCGTGATGCCAGGCGTACGGAAGCGCCCCAGCTCCGCGGCGATCTTGGCGTCCAGACCGGCCAGCGGGTCGGCGGCGGGTTGTGCCATCAAGGGCAGCGTCGGCAAGCTCAAGAGCGCGGCAGCCACGGCGCGGCGGGTCAGGTGCAACATTGCTTGGTCCTCCAGAACTGCCCATTCTTGATGAGAGGCCGGGAAATTCATACACCCTGCTTGTCGTCCCTCGGCGCCCCGGGTCCGCGGCAATGTGGGCAGCGGTTGCAGCGTCGCTACGATCAGCGCCCATGCCAACTAGAGCCCGCTGATGCGCCTGATGTCTGGAGCCGCCTGGACGGCGATGCTGCTGCTGTCGACCTGCCAAGCCGCCTGGGCGGCAGAGACCGCCACCGCACCCGTCACTGCGCCTGTCACCGCACCTGTCACCGCACCTCCCGCCGCTGCCTTGACACCGGCGCACGTGCCAGCGTCCGCGGCAGCGCGGGGCGCCACGCCCCCACGTTCCCGCGGCAGCGTGCTGTTCTGGACCTTCGAGCAACAGCAGGCCGGCTACCCGCACATGGAAGACCTGTTCCCCGCCCGCGTCGTCAAGCGCGGCGGGCCAGTGACGCCGCTGCCGGTGGCCAGCAAGCCGCTGGACCTGTCGTTCACGTTCGGCGGGCAGACCTGGACGATCGACGACTACATGGCGCGCAACCGCACGGCAGGGCTGCTGGTGCTGAAGGACGGCGAGGTGGTGCTCGAACGCTATGGCCTGGGGCAGACGCCGCAGAAGCGCTGGACCAGCTTTTCGGTGGCCAAGTCGTTCTCGTCGACGCTGGTGGGCGCAGCGCTGGTGGACGGGCGCATCAGGAGCCTGGACGACCCGATCACGACCTACCTGCCGGGGCTCAAGGGTTCGGCCTACGAAGGCGTCACGGTTCGGCAGCTTTTGCAGATGACCTCGGGCGTGCGCTGGAACGAGGACTACCAGGACCCGACATCCGACGTCGCGCGCTTTGCAGGGGAGCCTTCGGTCAACGGGTCCGACCCGGTCGTGACCTACATGGCACGCCTGCCGCGCGAAGCGGCACCCGGTACGCGATGGGTCTACAAGACCGGCGAGACGAACCTCGTGGGCTCGCTGGTGCGCGCTGCCACCGGCAGGACGCTGTCGGACTACCTGTCGGACAAGCTGTGGCAGCCACTGGGCATGGAGGGCGACGCCTACTGGCAGACCGACGCATCGGGCGCGGAGATCGCAGGCTGCTGCCTGGCGGCCACGCTGCGGGACTATGGGCGCTTCGCGCTGTTCTTCCTGCGCGGCGCGCGTCTGCCCAACGGCCAGCAGGTGGTGCCGCAAGGCTGGGTGCAACAGGCCACCACCACCACGCGCGAAGCACAGGAGGGCCTGCAGGGCCGCGCCGGCTATGGCTACCAGTGGTGGACGACACGCGGCCAGGCCTACCGCGCCGCAGGCATCTTTGGCCAGGGCATCTGGATCGACCCGGTGCTCAACTTGATCGTGGTCACTCAGAGTGCGTGGCCAGGCGCCACCGATACGCCTTCGGCGCAAGCCCGTCAGGCACTGATCGACGCGATCACCGCCCACTACCGCTAGCCACGTTCGGTGGCCCGGCCGTCGCTGGCACGCAGGCCGGCGCGAGTGCGGGCCCGCAGCGCACAGCGGGGCATATTGCCGGCCATGCTGGGCTTCGCGATCAGCAGCTCGGTCGGCCTGCCGCGAGCATCCCGCTGGATCTGCCCTCCCGGCGGCTCGGGGGTGTCGCGGGTGCAGCCGACAGGGCCAGCGCATCGGCCGAGGTCGGCACCTCGTTCCCATGCAGTGCCATGGTGGCAGCTTCTCAATGGCCTTCGCCGGCCTTGAACATCGGCTCTCAGTGGAGACCTCGCCGCAAGCGGCCAATCACCGCCGCACCCGGCAGGGCTTTCTTGATCTGGTCGAACGCCGGCCCGGGGAAGCTCCTGGCGGCCACTTCGGCCTGGCGCCGACCCGGCAGACGCCCGGGCCAGGGTGCGGGCGCGCTCAGGGCGGTGTTTCGAAGAAGCGGCGCACGTCGGCGGCAGTCTGGGCCCGGCTGGCCTTGCGCAGGTAGAACATGTGGCCGCCCTGGTAGGTGCGGAACGACAAGCGGTCGCGCGCCGACGGCGAACGGACCGATTGCTCCAGCAGATAGCGCGACAGGAAGTAGTTCGCGCCCATGTCGTGGTAGCCATGCAGCACCAGCGCCTTCAGGTCGGTGTTCTGCGTGAGGGCGATCGCCAGGTCTTCCGGGCCGACCACCCGGGACTTGCGGTCCCACAGCACATTCGCTTCCAGGTTCAGGGTGGTGTAGGGCCGCTCGGTGATGTAGCCCAGCTCGTTCTGCACGTAGTCCATGAACGGTGACAGCAGCACGCCGGCGAAGATGTTGATCGTTCGGGGGAGAACGCCGAGCTCATCGCGCTTGTCGGGCGTCGGGTTGTCGCTGGCCTGCGCACCGTCGTAGAAGTCGAGCACCTTGCCACGCGCCGCCAGCAGGCTGGTGGAGAAGAGCGCTTCGCCGATCCGGCCTCGATTGGCAGCGACGAGGCCAGGGTCGAGCCCGATCAGCCCCGCGACCTGGGCGTAGAAGGCAGACTGCGCCTGCGCGTCCATGCGGCCCAGTGTCGCCAGCCCGGTGAGGTACCCCGTCAGGGCATAGTCCTCGGCTGCCTTGTAGCCTGCGGCATCGCTCTGGAGGGTGCTCATTCCGTGATGGGCCGCGATGGCCGCCTGGGTGGGCAGCAGGGTGGCCGCGTGCAGGAGGTCGTAGGACGGAAACGGCTCTGCCAGAGAAGGCAGCTTCCACTCTGGCGACATCAGCACCGCGCGATTCAGGTTGATGCCGTACTGCTCGGTCAGGACGCGCGACAGCGCCACGACGCGCAGCCCGCCGTAGCTCTCGCCGGCAATCGCCTTGGGCGAGCCCCAGCGCTTGTTCACGGTCAGCCACTGCCGGATGAAGCCGGCGATGGCGTTCAGGTCGCTGTCCACCCCGTAGTACGACCTCGGGTCGCCGGGCTTGCCGTCCGGCCCGGGCAGCATGCGGCTGTAGCCGGTGCCCACCGGGTCGATGAAGACCAGATCGGTGAACGCTATCCAGCTGTCAGGGTTGTCTTCCAGACGCGCTGGCGAAGCGGGGAAGCTGCCATCGCCGGCCGTGACGATCGTCTTCGGCCCGATCGCGGCGATGTGGAGGTAGATGCTCGCCGCCCCGGGGCCGCCATTGAAGACGAAGGTCACGGGCCGCTTCGCGGTGTCCGCAGCCTTGAGCGTATAGGCCACGTGGAAGATCTCGGCATCGGGCCGCTCGGGGTTCGGGCCGATCTTGAGCATGCCCGCCGCGGCCTTGTAGCCGGGCAGCTTCTGCGCCAGGGCGGCCACGGGAACGGCGCACGAAGCTGCAAATCCGAGGATCAGCAGCAAGAGCCCGCGTCGCCAGATCGAGAACGCCATACGAGCAACCCCCTTGCTTGGTTCGCGGCAGATTCTGGCGCATCAGACCGTCGTCGGGCCCTTCGATGGCTGCGTGGCCACTCCCAATTCGAATCAACCGCGCGCCCTGGCCCGGGCGGTCGACGATGCGTCCGGAGAGCAGATCCGCACACACCCCGGCCTGGCTTGACATCGGCTTCACAGGAGGGCCCGTAGACTCGTTTCTCTGCGTCCTGAAGAAGCCTGGATGAAAGTCCCACCCGAGCTGACCCTTGCCGCTCTGCCGGTTCGAGAGCAGCGCGCATGAAAGAGGCCGTGCCGCTGCGCGTTCTCGTGGTCGAGGACCACGGGCTGTTGCGGACCCAGATCGTCGCCTTGCTGCGTGACGCGGGCCACGACGTCGAGGAAGCCAGCGATGGCCGCCTGGGTTTGCAGATGGCACTGGAACAACCGCCCGATGTGCTGGTGCTGGATCTGGGCCTGCCGGGCCTGGACGGCGTACAGCTGTGCCGCGCGCTGCGCGAGTCCGCACCGGCTCATGTGCCGGTCTTGATGCTCACGGCCCGGGACAGTCTGGACGACAAGGCGCAAGGCTTCGCAGCCGGGGCCGACGACTACCTCGTCAAGCCCTTTGCCAGCGAAGAGCTGCTGTGGCGCTGCCGCGCCCTGTCGCGCCGCCACCGCCTGGGCCAGCCCCATGTGCTGGCATTGGGCGAGCTGCGACTGGACCGGGCCCGCGGGCGGGCCGAGCGGGCCGACCAGACCCTGGACCTGCCGCCGATCGCCTACCAGTTGCTCTTGCACCTGGCCCAGGCCTGGCCGCGCGTCGTGACGCGTTCGGAGCTGGTGCGCAGCGTCTGGGGTGATGAACCGCCGGAGTCCGACCCGCTGCGCAGCCATCTTTACGTGCTGCGCCAGACGCTGGACAAGCCCTTCGCCACGCCCATGTTGAAGACCGTGCACGGCGTGGGCTACACCCTGGATCTGCCTCGTGGCTGACCTGCCGCCGCTGCCCAGGCCGCGCCGGGGCCTGCAGCGGCAGCTGATGCTCAGCTTCACGCTCGTCACCCTGGGCGTGAGTGCTCTGCTGGGCCTGTTCGCCATCGCCTTCGTGTATGCGGTGGAGGACCGCTTCATCGCCGAGACATTGTCCCGGGCCGCCACGGACATGGAGCGTCAGCATCGTCTCAGCGGCCTTTGGCCGACGCCGCCGCAGGCCTTCATCCAGCGACATGAGGACGCCGCCAGCTTGCCGGCCGACCTGCGCTTGGCCTGGCAGGCCGAGCCGCAGCGGCGCGAATACTCCGGCTCCCAGGGTCGCCACTACCACCTGCACTGGCTGGGCCGCCCGCGCGGCGCACCGCCCGACCCGCCCGTGCCCGACGCCCGCCACCCCCTGCTGGTGGCCGAGGTCAGCGGTCTGCTGGTGGTGCGGCCCTTTCGCCGCGAGTTGCTGGCTTGGTGGGCGGCCGGCAGCGGCGGCCTGACATTGGCGGCCCTGGGGCTGGCCGCCTGGCGGGCGCGGCGCATCAGCGCGCCACTGGTGCGCCTGGCCGATGCGATCGCGCGCAGTCGACCGGGTGATCCCGCCACGCGGCCGACCCCCTACGCGCTGGACAAGCGGGACGACGAGGTGGGCCTGCTGGCCCGGCACCTCGACGCGCTGACGGCGCGCACCCAGTCCTTCATCGACCGCGAGCGGGTCTTCACGCGCGACGTCAGCCACGAACTGCGCACGCCACTGGCGGTGCTGGGCATGGCCAGCGAGCGCCTGCTGCAGCGCGCTGATCTCCCCGCTGATGTCTCGGCCCAGCTGCAGCAGATGCGCCAGACGCTGTGGGATCTGGAGCAGACCGTCAACACCTTGCTGGCCCTGGCGCGCGAGGCCCACGCGCCGGCCTTGCCAGCCACGACAGCCGATGGGGTGTCGGCCGCTCCGCCGGGGGAGATGGCAGCCCTGTCCGCCCCGGTCACGCTGGCGGTGCTGCCGCTGCTGGAACGCGTGGTGCTCGAACAGATGGCGCGGCTGCAGGGCAAGGACATCCAGTTGGACATGGACGTCAGCCCGGCCTTGCGCGTTGACCTGCCCGCCGGCGTGCTGCACATCCTGCTGTCCAACCTGGTCGGCAATGCCTTTGCCCATGGCGAACCCGGGCCCGTGCGCTTGTCCGCCGATACGCAGGGCCTGCGGCTGGAGAACCGCAGCAAGGCTTTGCCAGCCGACTTGAGCGCACGTCTGGGTCAACCCTTTCAGAAGGGCGCCGCCAGTGCGGGCTTCGGCCTCGGCCTGGCCATCGTGCACCGGCTGGCCGAACACCAGGGCCTGGGGCTGTTGCTCAGCCAGGCCGACGGCAACACCCGCGTGCAGCTGCTGTGGGCCCCCAAGGCCAGATTGGCCACGCCCGCGGGGGCTGCCAGCGCTTGATGGGCCCGCGGCCGACTTCACGCGCCGCTCACACCCGCTTCTTTAGCCTGACGTCGCAGACCGGTTCCAACGCGACACCGCGTGAGCCGGGCACTGTCTTCTGGACAAGCATCGGAGTGATGATGAAGCGAAAACACGTGTACCTGTCGATCGGAATCCTGTTCGGCCTGACGGCCCTTGCTGCCGCCATCTGGCATTTCGTCTGGCTCAAGCCCTACAGCACCACCCCCGCCGAGTTGCAGGCGCGCTATGCGTACAAGGAGACGTTCACCCCGGGTGAAGGTCATTCGGTCGACTTCCGTCTGCGCAGCTTCGATGGCGAGCTGCTTCACGGCCGTATCGTCTATCCCGGCGATCCGGCACAGGCGAGCCGGCCCTTCCCCATCCTGGTGGGCATGCACGCCATGGGTCGCAGCCACCTGCGCTGGTGGCAGGCAGAGCTGAACGACAGACCCACCATCGAGCAGACACACCGCATCACGCAGATGGCGCTGCAGCAGGGTTACGCGGTGGTGGCCATCGATGCCCGTGCGCACGGCCAGCGCAGGCATCTGGGCCAGCCGCATGCGGCGCAGCGCGCGATGCGCGACATGCACTGGTTTGGCAGGCGGCAGGCCTATGAACAGATGATCATCGACACCGTGCGCGATCACCGCGTGCTGCTGGACTGGTTGGCCACGCAACCTCATCTGGAGACCGGGCGCATCCAGGCCGCCGGCTACAGCATGGGCGCACAGGGCGCGCTGCTGCTGGCCGGGCTGGACGACCGCGTGAAGGCCGTGGCCGCCATGGTGCCGCCCCATCTGGGCGACAACGTGGCGGCCGTGGCACCCATCCAACTGGTCTCGGGACTGCAAGACAAGCGCGTCTGGCTGCTGACGGGCGACGAGGATGACCATGGCACCTCGGAGCAAAGCCAGGCCCTCTTCGATGCCATACCCAGCCAGGACAAGAAGCACCTGCGCTTCCCCTCAGGGCATCTGCTGCCAGCGGACTATGTCGAGAAGCTGTCGGACTGGTTCAAGGTCTAGCGCGCTGGGGCCCTGGACAGCGATGGCCCTCCATGGGGCGGGGGCGGTGCAACGGCTGCTGTCTGTCTGTCGGCCGCCGGCGCCGCCCAGCCACCCCCCAGCGCGCGGTACACGGCGACGATCGCCGTCGCTGCGCCCACCTGGGCCTGGACCTGCTGATCGCGGCTGTTCAGCGCTTCGCGCTCGGCATCCAGCACGGCCAGGAAGTCGGTGACGCCGCCTTCGTAGCGGGCGCGTGCCAGGCCTGCAGCTTCTTCGGCGCTGCGCGCGGCCTGGTCGAGTTTCTGGGCCCGTTGCACGCTGCGCGTGTAGCTGCTGAAGGCGCCTTCGGTTTCCTCCAGCGCCACGGCTACCGCCTGCTCGAAAGCCGCCAGGCTTTGCTGCGTGCGCGCCTCGCTGGCGCGGATGCGCGACCGCACCGAGCCCAGGTCGAAAGGCGTCCAGCTGAAGGCCGCCCCCAGCGAATAGCGCGCTGATTCGCCCTGACCCAGGTTCGACAGCGTCGCCGCGTTCAGCCCCAGCAGGCCCGACAGCGACAGCCGCGGGTACAGCTCGGCCCGGGCCACGCCGATCAGCGCGGTGGAGGCGGCGAGCTGCCGTTCTGCGGCGATCAGGTCCGGCCGCCGCTGCAGCCACTGTTCGGGCGTGCCCGCTGGCAGCTTCGCCAGATCGGTGACGGGCAGCCCCGGCAGCGGGGCGGGCGGCGAGAGCTGCGCCAGCAGCGCGCGCGGCGCCTGGGCCGTCAATGTGGCCAGGCGGAAGATTGCTCGCTCCACCGCCGTCTGCAGCGAAGGCAGGGCCGCTTCGGTGCTGGCCACCAGCCCCTGTGCGCGCGCCAGGTCCAGCTGCGTGCCGCGCCCGGCCTCGGCACGGGCCTGCGTGATGCGCAGCGATTCGCGCTGGTTGGCCAGGCTGGCTTCGGTGAAGCGCAGGCGTTGCTGCAGGCCGCGCAGCTCCAGGTAGTTGCGCGCCACCTCGGCCGCCACGGAGGTCTGCGCGGCGTGCACGTTGGCTTGCCCGGCTGCCGAAAGCGCCTCGGCAGCTTCGCTGCCGCGCCGCAGCCGGCCGAAGAGATCGATCTCCCAGCTCGCCAGGAAGTTGGCGTCGAAGCTGTTGCCCGTGCGTGCGCTGCGTGAGGTGCCGGGCTGCTGCGTGATGGGCCGGATGGACCGCGTGGCCGCGCTGTCGATGCCCACACCCGGGCGCAGGGCGGCATCGGCCTCGTCCTGGCTGGCCCGTGCCTCCAGCAGCCGGGCTTGCGCCAGGCGCACATCGCCATTGGCCACCAGCGCGCGCTCGATCAAGGCGTCGAGTTGTCGGTCGCCGAAGCCCCGCCAGAACGTGGCGATGTCGGCCGGCGGCGGCCGCACATCGAGCGCCGAGGCGCCCGCGCCGACGAAGCCGGGGTCCAGCGCCGCGGCCGGGCGCTGATAGTCCGGGCCGACGGTGGTGCAGCCGGCCAGGGCGAGCGCCAGGGCACCCAGCACAGGCCGCTCGATGCCGCGGAGGTAGCGGGCCGCGCTCATGGCTGATCTCCGTGTGCCAGCGCCGGCTTCGCAGCCTGCGGTGGCGGCGGCTGCTTGCGGGCGCGGCCCGAGCGCAGCAGCGCATAGAACACTGGCGTGAGGAAGATGCCGAACAGCGTCACACCCACCATGCCCGAGAACACCGCGATGCCCATCGCGCGCCGCATCTCGCTGCCGGCCCCGCTGCCCAGGATGAGCGGGATCACACCGGCGCAAAACGCGATGCTCGTCATCAGGATCGGACGCAGCCGCATGCGGCAGGCGTGGATCACCGCATCGACCATCCGCTCGCCCTGGTCTTCCAGCTCCTTGGCGAATTCGACGATCAGGATGGCGTTCTTGCACGCCAGCCCCACCAGCACCACCAGGGCCACCTGCGTGAAGATGTTCAGGTCGCCCGGCTGCATGAAGGGCGGGAAGCTCGAGACCCACACGCCGAACAGCGCCGAGAGGATGCCCATCGGCACGATGAGCACGATGACCATCGGCAGGCTCCAGCTCTCGTACTGCGCCGCCAGCACCAGGATGACCAGCAGCACCGAAATCGCCAGCACCGCGGCCAGCACCGGCACCTTCCATGTCGTGCCGGGCACGGCAAAGTCGCGCGTCAGGCGGTCCTGGTAGGCCAGTTCCGTCCATTCGTAGCTCATGCCGCGGGGCAGGGTGCGCTGCAGCAGCATCTCGATCTCGGCCTCCGCCTGGCTCGACGAAAAGCCCGGGTTCGCTGCGCCGTTGATGTCGGCCGACGGATAGCCGTTGTAGCGCGTCACGCGGGTCGGCCCGAAGGTGGGCTCCACCGTCATCAGGGCCCCCAGCGGCACCATCTCTCCGGCGGCGTTGCGCGTCTTCAGGTCGGTGATGGCACTGGCATCGGCACGGAACGGTGCGTCGGCCTGCACCACCACCTGGTAGGTCTTGCCGAACTGGGTGAAGTCGTTGACGTAGAGCGACCCCAGGTTCACCTGCATGGTGTCGTAGATGTCCGAGAGCCGGATGCCCATCTGCTTGGCGCGTGTGCGGTCGACGTTGGCGTAGAGCTGCGGCACGTTGATGTCGTAGCCCGAGAACGGTGTGCCAATCGAAGACTTCGGGTTGCCGTAGACCTGCCCCAGCGTGCCCCAGACAGCGCCGAAGAGAGCCTGTTCGCCCAGGCCGCCGCGGTCCTGCACCTGCAGCTTGAAGCCGCCCGCATTGCCCAGGCCGTCCACCGCCGGTGGCGGCACGACGAACATGCGCGCGCCCTGGATCTGCTGGATGGCGCCGTTCACCGCGCCCAGGATGGCGCCCTTGCTCAGGTCGGGCGTGGTGCGCTTGTCGAAGTCCGCGAGACCGAAGAACACGATGCCTTCGTTGGGCGCGGCCGAGAAGCCGGCGATCGAGAGGCCCGGGAAGGCCACCGAATCCACGATGCCGGGGACCTTCAGCGCGATGTCGCTCATCTGCCGGATAACGGCCTCGGTGCGGTCGATCGACGCACCGGCGGGCAACTGGGCGATGCCGATGAGGTACTGCTTGTCGGGTGCCGGCACGAAGCCGCCAGGAATGCGCGTGAAGAGCAGGGCCGTGGCACCCAGCAGCACGGCGTAGACCACGAGCGACACCGACTTGCGCCGCACCACCCGCGTGACGCCGTTGCCGTAGCCATCGCTGGCGCGGCTGAAGAAGCGGTTGAAGACGCGGAAGAAGCCGCCCAGCACGGCGTCGATGCCGCGTGTCAGGCGGTCCTTCGGCGCGTCGTGCGGGCGCAGCAGGATGGCGCTGAGCGCCGGGCTCAGCGTCAGCGAGTTGAAGGCCGAGATCACCGTGCTGATGGCGATCGTCACCGCAAACTGCTTGTAGAACTGCCCCGTCAAGCCTGGCACGAATGCCAGCGGCACGAATACCGCGCACAGCACCAGCGCGATCGCGATGATCGGCCCGGACACCTCGCGCATGGCCTTCACGGTGGCGTCGTGCGGGTTCAGGCCGGCTTCGATGTTGCGCTCGACGTTTTCCACCACCACGATGGCGTCGTCGACGACGATGCCGATGGCCAGCACCAGGCCGAAGAGCGTGAGCGTGTTGATCGAATAGCCCAGCAACAGCAGGAAGGCAAAAGTGCCGACGATGCTCACCGGCACCGCCAGCAGCGGGATGATCGAAGCGCGCCAGGTCTGCAGGAACACGATGACCACCAGCACCACCAGCAGCACGGCCTCGATCAGTGTCGTCACCACCTTCTCGATGCTGGTCTGCACGAAGCGCGTGGGGTCGTAGACGATGCTGTAGTCCATGCCCGGCGGGAAGCCGGCCTTGAGCCGGTCCATCGTCTTGCGCACGTCGTTGCTCAGCGCCAGCGCATTGCTGCCCGGGGCCTGGAAGATGGCGATGGCCGCCGCTTCCTTGTTGTTGAGCAGGCTGCGCAGCGCAAAGCTGCCGGCCGAGAGCTCGACACGGCCGATGTCGCGGATGCGGATCAGCCCGCCCGTGGCCGGGTCGGCGCGCACGATGATGTCGGCGAACTCCTGCTCGGTGGTCAGCCGCCCCTGGGTGTTGACGGAGAGCTGAAATTCGGTGCCCTTGGGCGCAGGCGGTGCGCCCACCGTGCCTGCGGCCACCTGGGCGTTCTGCTCCCGGATGGCGCCCACCACCTCGGCCGTCGTCAGGCCGCGAGCGGCCAGCTTGCCGGGGTCGAGCCACACGCGCATGGCGTAGTCACCGGCGCCGAAGAGGATCACCGAGCCCATCCCCGGCACGCGCAGCAGCTCGTCGCGCACGTTCAGCTGGCCGTAGTTGCGCAGGTAGAGCGCGTCGCGGCTGTTGTCCGGGCTGACCAGGTGCACCACCATGGTCAAGTTCGGGCTGCTCTTTTCGGTGGTGACGCCGATCTGGCGCACGATCTCGGGCAGGCGGGGCAGGGCGCGGTTGATGCGGTTCTGCACCGCGGTTTCCGCCGCCTCCGGATTGGTGCCGATCTTGAAGGTCACCGTCAGCGTCATGCCGCCGTCGGCGGTGGCCTGCGAGTCGAAGTACAGCAGGTTCTCGATGCCGTTGATCTGCTCTTCCAGCGGCGTGGCCACCGTCTCGCTGATGACGCGCGGGTTGGCGCCCGGGAACTGCGCCCGCACCACGATCTGAGGCGGCGCCACCTCCGGGTACTCGGACACCGGCAGGCGGAAGATGGCCAGCAGGCCGAGCAGGAAGACGAAGATCGAGAGCACTGCCGCAAAGCGCGGCCTGTCGATGAAGAAGCGCGAGATGTCCATGCGGGCGGCCTCAGCTCTTCTTCTCGGTCGGTGCCGGCGCTGCAGGTGGGGCCGCCGGCGCGGCCGGGATCGGCATGCCCTTGTCGTCGACCTTCAGCACCTGGGGCGCCACCGGCACGCCAGGGATGATGCGCTGCAGTCCGTCCACGACGACGTTCTCGCCGGCCTTGAGCTTGCCGCCGCCCACCACGCGCATGCCGTCCTGCAGCGCGCCGAGCTGCACGTCGCGGAACTGCGGCTGGCCGTCGGCGCCCACCACGACGACGAACTTCTTGGTCTGGTCGGTGCCGATGGCGCGTTCGGGCACCAGCACCGCGCTGTAGGGGGCGCTGGTCGTCATCATCAGCCGCGCCGCCAGGCCGGGCACGAACTGGCCCTTGCTGTTGTCGAAGCTGGCCCGCAGCCGGATCGCCCCGGTCTGGGTGTTCAGGCGGTTGTCGACGAAGTCGAGCTTGCCTACATGCGGGTAGCCCTGCTCGTTGGCCAGGGCCATGCGCACGGCAGGTGCCTTCTCGCCCGAGGCGCGGATGCGCAGGTAGGTCTGCTCGCTGCCGTCGAAGCTGGCATGCACCCGGGCCACACCGGCGATGGTGGTGAGCACCACCTGTTCGTTGACGAGGTTGCCGGCCGTGACCTGGGCGTTCGAGACGCGGCCGGCGATGGGGGCGCGCACGGCCGTGAACTCCAGGTTCAGCCGCGCCACGCGCAGTGCGGCTTCGGCGGCGCTGATGTCGGCGGCGCTGGTGCGGGTGCTCGCCGCGAGCTGGTCCACCTCCTGGCGGCTGGCCGCGCGGGCTTCCAGCAGCTTCTGTGCCCGTGCCAGTTCGGCCGTGGCCAGCTCGGCACGCGCCCGGGCCGCCGCCAGCTGCGATTCCAGCCGGGCCACCTCGGCCGCGAAGGGCCGCGGGTCGACCGTGAACAGGAGCTGGCCGCGCGCGACCAGGGCACCGTCGGCGAAGTGGACGCGGTCGATGATGCCGCCCACCCGCGCGCGCAGCTCGACGAACTCGGCGGCTTCGATCCGGCCGCTGAAGGTTTCGCTGTCGGTCAGCGTGCGTTGCACTGCCGGGGCCACGCTCACCGGGGCCGGGCCCTGCGGGCCGCCTTGAGCGCCGGCGGGGCCGGTGCACGACACGATCACGGGCAGCGCGGCCACCAGCAGCGCGGTCAGCGGCGCTTGCCATGGCGAGCGCCGGGCTGGCGCCAGGGCGCGGGGCGGGACCGGGCGGAAAACGGCAGGCATGTTCATCGGCGAACTCGATGGAGGGCGGCTGGAGGGGTCTGTGCGCCAGGCGCTTGGCGCGCCAACGCAGCAGATCCGCAGCCCGGAAAGTGCAGGACGGGGGCAGGGGGCGTGCAACCGGCCGCCCGCCCCGACGGAAGAAGTGCACGCCGACTGTGGGTGCGCGCTGCCCGCGCCGACACCGCCCGGCGCCCAGGCCTCGGCTGACCCTTTCGAGGCAGAAGACGACGCCACCTCGGCTTCGGGCAGGGCGGTGTGGTTTCGAGCACCATCGCCCCCATGCAAACGCGTATTCGCCGCTGGGCTGCCCTGTTGGCCGTGATGGGCCTGTCAGCCTGCAGCAGCACCTGGCAGGGGCCCCCCACGCCCCACTTCGATGGCAGCCGCTTCAGCAACCCGGGGCATACCAAGCAGAGCTCCGTGGCGGGCTATCTGTGGCTGCGCATCACCCAATCCCAGGCACCCTGGCCCGAGAGCGTGCCGGTGGCGCCCGAGCCGCCGCCGCCGGCGCGCGTGGACGATGGCAGCGCCTTGGTGACCTTCATCGGGCACGCCACGGTGCTGATCCAGGTGGCCGGCCTGAACATCCTCACCGACCCGGTGTGGTCAGAGCGCGCCTCGCCCTTCAGCTGGGCTGGGCCGAAGCGGGTGCAGGCACCCGGCGTGGACTTCGACAAGCTGCCGCGCATCGACGTGGTGCTGATCTCGCACGACCACTACGACCACCTCGACCTGCCCACGCTCAAGCGCCTGGACGCGCGTGACCAGCCCCGGGTGATCGCACCGCTGGGCAACCGGGCCCTGCTGGCCAGCACCATGCCGGCCAGCCGCGTGAGCGAACACGACTGGGGCGACCGGGTGGCGCTGGAGCGCGGGGCCACGGTCCAGCTGGAGCCCATGCTGCACGGCTCGGGCCGCAGCCCCTTCGACCAGCAGGCCACGCTGTGGGCCGCCTTCGTGCTGCAGGCCGGGCCGATCAGCATCTATCACGTGGGGGATACCGGGTACGGCGACGGCGAGCTGTTCCGCGCCACGGGCCGCAAGTACGGCGGCTTCGACCTGGCCATCCTGCCCATCGGGGCCTACGAACCGGCGTCCTTCATGGCCGACAGCCACATGCCGCCCGCCGACGCCGTCAAGGTGATGGGCGAGGTGCGCGCGCGTCGCGCGATGGCGCACCACTTCGAGGCCTTTCAGCTGGGCTTCGAAGCCTACGAGGCGCCGCGGCAGGCGCTGCGTGCCGCGCTGCAGGGCGCCGCGGTGCCGGAAGACCGGTTCTTGGCGCCCAAGCCCGGGCAGTCGCTGCGCCTGTTGCCGGCCGCGCGCTGAAGCCCCCCTTAGCCGCTGCGCCTGGCGCCGCTGCCGCCGGGGTGGGCCGTGGCCGTCCGGCCTCAGCGACGCAGGTCGGCCAGCAGGCGCTCGAAGTCCGCCGATCGCGCCAGCGCCCTGGCCGCGTGGCGGCGCAGCAGGGCCACGTGTTCGGCGGGCAGCTGCAGCGTCGTCGGCACCGCCAGCAGGCGTGCCCGCAGCGCGGGGTCGGGCTCGTCGCCGAGGTTCACTTCCAGCAGGTAAAAGCGTGCGTCGGCGGCGAAGACCTCGAAGTCGCCCTGCGCATGCGCGGCGGCCACCTCGGCCCGCCAGCGGTCGAGCAGGCTGCGCTTGGCGGCCAGTGCCGTGCTGCTGTTGCGGTTGATGGGGATGTCGGCCAGCGCCAGTGCGGCACGCAGCGGGCCGGGCACGTCGGCGCGACTGTCCTCAGGCGGGCGGGCGCTGGTTTCGGCGTTGATGACGACAAAGGCCACGCGGCGCACGCCCCGGTAGCCGGCAGCGCGCGTGCCGGGGATGACGCCGCCGAACTGCGCGATGTAGTCCATCGGGCCGCGCGCGCCCACGTTGTCCGACAGTCCGCCGTCCAGCAGGTGCA
>JAIXZR010000139.1 GCA_027489455.1 Rubrivivax sp.
GCACGTCACCGTCTGGCGGCGGCACGGCCGGCCGCTGCGCCCGTGGCGGCCGCAGCGGCGGGCCCGGTCCCGGCGCGCCCGGCCGCCCCGCCCCTGCCGGTGCTGCGTGACGAGGTGCCGTTGGCCGACATCGCCGTGCCCCGCCCGGCCAGCGCTGCCGCTGCGCCGCTGGCGGCCGCGGCCGGCCCGGGCGGCCCGCACGAAGAGCAGCTGGAGATGCTGAGCGAACTGCGCTCGATGCGCGGGCTGATCGAGCAGCGTTTCGGTGCCCTGGCCTTCATGGAAAAGCTGCAGCGCCAGCCGCGCCAGGCCCTGCTCGCGCAGCGGCTGCTGGAAGCGGGCTTCTCGCCGGCCCTGATCCGCAAGCTCGTCGAAAGCCTGCCCGCCGATGTCGACGAGATGCACTGGGCGCAAGGTGTGCTGGAACGCAACCTGCCCACGGGCGAGCGCGAATCGGCGCTGGAAGACACCGGCGGCGTGTTCGCGCTGGTGGGCGCCACGGGCGTTGGCAAGACCACCAGCACGGCCAAGCTGGCGGCGGCCTTCGCCACGCGCCATGGCGCGGCGCACCTGGGCCTTGTGACGCTGGACGCCTACCGCGTGGGCGCGCACGAACAGCTGCGCACCTATGGCCGCATCCTGGGCGTGCCGGTGCACACCGCGCACGACCGCGCCAGCCTCGAAGACCTGCTGGACCTGCTCAGCGCGAAGAAGATGGTGCTGATCGACACCGCGGGCATGGCCCAGCGCGACAGCCGCACGCGCGAACTGCTGGACATGCTGTCGCACCGCAGCATCCAGCGCCTGCTGGTGGTGAACAGCGCATCGCAGGGCGAGACGATCGAGGACCAGCTCGCCGCCTATGCCGCGCCGGGCTGCCGGGGCGTGATCCTGTCCAAGCTGGACGAAGCCGTGAAGCTGGGCCCGGCGCTGGATTCGATGATCCGCCACAAGCTCAAGGTGCTGGCGGTGGCCAACGGCCAGCGCGTGCCCGAGGACTGGCACCGCCTGTCGGCCCATGCCCTCTTGCAGCGGTCGATGAAGAACGCCAGCGGCGCCGCCTGGAAGCTGGACGGCAGCGACGTGAACCTGATCTTTGCCGGGCTGCCATCGGCCACCGGCCTGGGCGGGCAGGCGCTGCATGCCTGAGCCTGCTGCCCGCCACCCCGCCAGCGCCATGCGCGACTTCTACGACGCATCCTCGCCCGCGCCACTGGACCAGGCGCACGGCCTGCGGCAGCTGTTTGCCGGCGGCACGCGGCAGCGCCTGCTGCCCCTGGTGGCCAACCCGCATGTCGCCTTCGGCAGCGTGGTGCTGGACCGCCTGGCCGCGGTGCTGGCCGCCAGCGGCCGCCAGGTGCTGGTGGTGGATGCCGGCGCCGGTGCGCCGCCCGCGCATGAGCTGGCACGCCTGGACCTGGCGGTGTGCATCGAGCGCATCGCCCCGCGCGTGGCCTACCTGCCGGCGCGCGGCCTGCCCATGGGCTATGTCGACACGCGCGGCTCGGCCGGCAGCTTCATCGACGCGTTGCAGGCCGCCGCGCCCTGGGCCGACGCCATCGTGCTGCACGCCGAAAGCCACGAGATGGCCCGGCTGCTGGTGCGCCGCAGTGCGCGCCCGCTGCTGATGGGCGCCGACCACCCCGAAAGCCTGAAGCACGCCTATGCCGGCATGAAGCTGCTGGTGCAGCGCTGCGGCCTGATGGGCTACGACCTGCTGCTGGCCGCGGCACCGCAATCGCCGCGCCTGCAGGGCATCGTGCACAGCCTGGCGCAATGCGCCGATGGCTTCCTGGGCGCGCTGCTGCACCACAGCGCCGTGATCGATCCGGCCGGCGACCCCGCGGCGGCGCCCGACCGCGACCTGCACGGCCTGCTGGCCGGCCAGCTGGCGCTGGACGACACCCCCTGGAACCCGGCTGCGGCCGGCGCGCATCACCGCGCGCCGGCAGCGGCCGAGGTTCGCAACTAGACCTTTGCATTCGAAGAAAAGGGCGACCCATGTACACCGCCAAGGGACAACTCGACGCCGGCCAGCTGCTCAAGCAGTACAGCCCGCTGGTGCGGCGCCTGGCCCACCAGATGATCGCCAAGCTGCCGGCCAACGTCGAGCTGGACGACCTGATCCAGGTCGGCATGATCGGCCTGAGTGATGCGCTCAGCCGCTTCGACGCAGCGCAGGGCGTGCAGTTCGAGACCTTCGCCACCCAGCGCATCCGTGGCGCGATGCTCGACGAGCTGCGCGGCAACGACTGGATGAGCCGCGGCGACCGCCGCCACCAGCGCAGCATCGAAGCGGCCGTGCACAAGCTCGAGCAGCGCTTCGGCCGCGCGCCCAGCGAAGGCGAGATTGCGCGCGAGATGGGCCTGAGCCTGGCCGACTACCAGGAGCTGCTGGGCAAGGTGCGCGGCACCCAGCTCATCTATCTGGAAGACATGAGCGGCGACGACGGCGACGAAGACGTCCTGGACCGCCACATCGCCGACGATGACGCCAACCCGGTGGCCCGTCTGCAGGACCAGCGCATGCGCGAAGCCCTGGTGGAAGCCATCAAGAACCTGCCCGAGCGCGAACAGTACGTGATGAGCATGTACTACGAGCACGACATGAACCTGAAGGAGATCGCCGCCGTGCTGGGCGTGACGGAAAGCCGCGTCTGCCAGCTGCACAGCCAGAGCATCGCGCGGCTGCGCACGCGGCTGCGCGAGTGGTGACCGGGCTGCCGGCCTCTGCGCCGGCATGCCGCAGGCCAGGAAAGCGGCCATGAAAAAGGCCAGCGGGGTGCCCGCTGGCCTTTGACGTTTTGGGGGGGGGCGCGCCGCGGCCTGCGGCCGCCGCCAGCCAGGCTAGGCCAGCAGGCTGCCCTGCGACGGGCTGCGGCTGGCCAGGCCGTCGGGGGCGTACAGCGCGCGCTGGCGCGGCGCGGCCAGTTCGGGCAGCAGCGCGTCCATCGCGCGGTCCAGGGCGGCGGTGGCGCGGGCCAGGGCTTCGCGCTGGGCGGCCACCTGGCCACTGGCCGTCGCCAGGCGCTGGCGCAGCGGCAGGGGCACGGCGCCAGCGCGCGCGGCCTGGCTGAAGTGGTGCACTGCGGCGGCCAGTGCGGCATGCAGCGCGGTCGCCTCGCGGTCCACGGCGAGCGCGTCCTGCTGGTGCAGGGCCAGACCGAGGCTGGCCAGGCGTTCCTCGACGGCGCGCACCGGCGCTTCCAGCGCCGAGAGATCGCGCAGGGCCTGCTGTTCGTCGGGCGTCGTCAACATCGTCGGGGTCTCGGGTCGGGGCGGCCAGGGCCTGGGGGGATCGATCACCGGTGCCGGCCGGGGCCGGCAGGAGCCGGTAGGAGCCGGTAGAGGCCGGTACGCGGGGTCAGCTGGTCTTGCGGCCCAGCAGTTCCTGGGCGTTCAGGATCAGCTTGTCGGCGATGGCCTCGGCGTTGACCTCGAACTTGCCATCGCGGATGGCCTGTGCGATGCGCTCGACCTTGGCGGTGTCGAAGGCCGGATCAGCCTCCGCGGATGCCAGCACTGACGCCGATGCCGAGATCTGCACCTTCGTGCTGGGCTCGGCGGTGCCAGCGCTGCCATCGGTGCGGATGGGCGTGGTGCTCTTGCGGTCAGCGCCGGCGGGCCCGGTGGGGCTGACGGCGGGCTTGGAATCAGTGGAACCGATCTTCATGGTGATCTCCTGTCCAGGGCACGGTGTTGTGCAAACCCTTCGACATGCACTGGGTATCGGCCGGGTCTTGCAGCGACTTGAGGCCGCTGCGGCGCATTTTCACGCATTCCCCCTGAACGCGGGGGTCGTCGGGGCCTGGTTTGCGAATCATTGAAACAGCGCCACCGTCCGGTCGCCCACGGCCTGCCCTTGCACCACGGGGCCGGGGCTGGTGCTGCCATCGGTTGCACGCAGCAACATCTGCACGCGCACCCGCTGGCCATCGCGGCCTTCGGCCAGCGCCTGGCCTTCGGCCGACACGGCATAGCCGCTGCCGCCGGCCACCACCTTCACGCGGTCGCCGGCGGCAAACCAGCGGCGGGGCTGCAGGTCCGCTTCCCGCAGGGCCTGGCCAGCACCCGCAGGGCGCGCCAGCGTGCGGCCGGCCGCGGTGGCGGGTTCGGTCAGCGGGGCCTGGGCCTGGCCTGTCCAGTCCACCCACTGCACCTGCAGGTCGGCTTCGGCCAGCACGCTGCCGGCCGGCAATGCCGCGCGCAGCGCCAGTGCCGGGGCCTGCACCTGCACCTGCAGGGGCAGGTAGAGCGTCCAGCGCACGGGGCCCTGCAGGCAGCGCAGGCCCACGCGGGTGCGGCCCCAGGCGGGCACGCCCGGGGGCAGGAACGCCGCCGCTTCGGCGCAGGCGGCGGGCTTCAAGCGCGGGTCCAGCGGGCCCAGGCTGGCGTGCACGCGCGCGCCGGCCGGGGCGCGGCGTTCGGCTGCCTGCTGGGCCAGGGCCAGGGCCTGGGCCAGCCCGGCGGCAGGCAGCGCAGCGGGCAGCCCTTGGGCACCGGCAGGCGCTGCAGCGGCGCAGGCCAGGGCGCCGATCACGGCGGCCAGGCCGGCCGCGGCCCGCGTCGCTGCGGCGTGCCGGGGGCAGGTGGGGGGAGGGCGGTCCTTCACATCACGGATGCTGTCGCCTCTGGCCTGCGCCGGTGGCGCGAAATGGGGCCGGGCGGCACCGCTATTCGCGCTCATGCCCGCCGGGTGCGCTGCCCATACTGCGGCGCATGATCAACCGCCTGACCCAGACGCTGGACTTCCATGCCCAGGCCCTGCAACTGCGGGCCGACCGCCAGCGGCTGATCGCCAGCAACATTGCCAACGCCGACACGCCGGGCTACCAGGCGCGAGATTTCGATTTCTCCACCGCCCTGCGCAATGCCACCAGCGGCCTGCGCACGGCATCGGGCGGCAGCACGTCGGCGATGGCCGGCACGTTGGGCAGCGACATCGCCGCCGGTGTGATGCGCCGCACCGCCGACGGCCGCCCTGCGCCCGCGCTGCAGTACGCGCTGCCCAGCCAGACCAGCGCCGACAGCAACACCGTGGACATGGACCGCGAGCGCGCGTCCTTCGTCGACAACAGCGTCAACTACGAAGCCACGCTGCGCTTCGTCAACGGCAGCGTGCGCACGCTGCTGGACGCGATGAAGAGCGCCAACCAGGGCTGAACCTGAAGGACTTAAGCATGAGCATGATGCGGATCTTCGACGTCGCCGGCAGCGCGGTCAGCGCGCAGAGCCAGCGTCTGAACATCGTGGCCTCCAACCTGGCCAACGTCGACACCGTCGCCGGCAGCGACGGCACGCCCTACAAGGCGCGGCAGGTCGTGTTCCAGACCCTGCTGCTGGGCGCCGGCCAGGGCGTGGCCCCCGGGCTGGGCACCGCCGCGCAGGCCACGGCCGGGGTGCGCGTGAGCAGCATCAACGAAAGCGATGCCCCCGGCCGGCGGGTGCGTGATCCCGCCCACCCCAGTGCCGATGCCGAGGGCTACGTCACCTACAGCAACGTCAGCGCGGTGGACGAGATGGTCAACATGATGTCGGCCTCGCGCTCGTACCAGAACAACGTCGAGGTCATGAACACGGCGCGCACGCTGCTGCTCAAGACCCTGCAGATCGGGCAGAGCTGAACATGGCCAACACCATCGACACCTTTGGTGCGCTAAACGGCAGCAGCGCGGCTGCGGCGGGCAAGGCCAACGCCTACGAGGCCGGCAGCGCCGAGCGCTTCCTGAAGCTGCTGGTCACGCAGATGCAGAACCAGGATCCGCTGAACCCGGCCGACAACGCGCAGATCACCAGCCAGATGGCGCAGATCAACACCGTCAGCGGCCTCGAGACGCTGAACACCACGGTGCAGGGCCTGAACAGCCGCTTCGTCCAGATGCAGGCACTGCAGGGTGCAGGCCTGGTGGGCCGCGACATCACCGTGCCGGGCGACAAGTTCGCCTTCACGGCCGATGCCGGCCTCGGCGGCTTCGAACTCAAGGGCACGGCCGACCGCGTGAAGGTGGAAGTGCTGTCGGGCGCCGGCCGCGTGGTCGACACGATCGAGCTCGGCGCACAGCAGCCGGGCCTGAACGGCTTCGAATGGAAGCCGACCACGCAGGCCCTGCCGGGCCCCGGCGAAGGCTATCGCTTCCGCGTCATCGCCACGAACGGCAGTGCGGCCGTCGACGCCAGCCCGCTGATGCGTGATCGCGTGCTGGCGGTCTCCACCCTGGGCGACAGCCTGAGCCTGGAGACGATGGTCTCCGGTCGCATCGACTACAGCAGCGTGCGTGCCGTCGGCGGCTGAGCCCCGATGCCCGCGCCGCGCCCCGTCCACCTTCACCCACCCTCCGCCACCGAAAGCCCCGCCCCATGAGCTTCCAGCAAGGCCTGTCCGGCCTGAACGCCAGCAGCAAGAACCTGAGCGTGATCGGCAACAACATCGCCAACGCCAACACCTTCGGCACCAAGGCTTCGCGCGCCGAGTTCGCCGATGTCTACGCCGCGGCGCTGAACGGTGCCGGCACCCTCAACATCGGCATCGGCACCAACCTGGTGGCGGTGGCCCAGCAGTTCACGCAGGGCAACATCACCACCACCGAAAACCCGATGGATCTGGCGATCAATGGCGCCGGCTTCTTTCAGATGACCGACGAGGCCAGCCCGCCGCAGTTCACGCGCAACGGCCAGTTCAAGATCAACCGCGACGGCTTCTTCGTCAACAACAGCGGGCTCAAGCTGATGGGCTACCCGGCGGATGCCAACGGCGTGATCCAGCCCGGGCAGGCCGTGGCCCTGGTGCTGCCCACCGGCGGCGTGCAGCCACAGGTGTCGACCCGCATCGACATCCAGGCCAACCTGGATTCGCGCGAGCGTTCCACCGGCGTCAGCGGCAGTCCCAGCATCGACGTGCGCGACGCCACGACCTACAACAAGGCCACGTCGCTGACGGTGTTCGACCTGCGGGGCCAGGAAGTCGCGTTGACGCTGTACTTCCAGAAGACAGACGCCGTGAACCCGGCGGGGCCCAACACCAACGAATGGAATATCTACGCCACCGCCAACGGCCTGCCGGTGGGCGGCGATCCGGCTACGCCGTTCACGACCCTGGTGTTCCCGGCCGACGGCAGCGCGCCGCTGTCGCCCACCGATCCGGTGGTGATCCCGCAGATCGTGGCCGGCAACAACGCGGCCGGCGCCGTGATCGTGCCGATCGACAACCTGGCCATCGACCTTTCGCGCATCAGCCAGTTCGGATCGATCTTCGGCGTGACCGATCTGCAGCAGGACGGCTTTTCCGCCGGCCAGCTGACATCGGTGACGGTCGAATCGAACGGCGTGATCATGGCGCGCTACAGCAACGGGCGTTCGCGCCCGGCCGGGCAGGTCGAGATCGCCACCTTCCGCAACCCGCAGGGCCTGCAGCCGATCGGCGACAACGCCTGGGTCTCGACCTTCGCCTCGGCCGAGCCGGTGCGCGGCGTGCCCGGCCAGGGCAACATGGGCGTGCTGCAGGCCGGTGCGCTGGAAGAGTCGAACGTGGACCTCACGGGCGAGCTGGTGAACATGATCACCGCACAGCGCATCTACCAGGCCAATGCGCAGACCATCAAGGCCCAGGACCAGGTGCTGCAGACGTTGGTCAACCTGCGTTGAACGGCTGAGCGCGCGCGATGGATCGCCTCATCTACACCGCGCTGTCGGGCGCCAAGGCCACGCTGCAGCGCCAGGACCTGCTGGCCAACAACCTGGCGAATGTCTCGACGACGGGCTTCCGGGCCGAGATGCAGGCCTTCCGCGCCGTGCCGGTGCGCGGCGACGGTGCCAGCACGCGCGCTTTCGCGGCCGAAACGACGCTGGGCATCGATACCCGGCCTGGCCCCATCCAGGCCACCGGCCGGGCGCTGGACGTGGCGGCACAGGGCAATGCCTGGTTTGCCGTGCAGGCGCTGGACGGCACCGAGGCCTATACGCGCGCCGGTGCTTTCGAAGTGAACGCCGAAGGCCAGCTCGTCACGCCCGGCGGCCTGCCCGTGCTGGGCGACGGCGGCCCCATCACGCTGCCGCTGAACGCGCAGGTGGACGTGGCCACCGACGGCAGCATCACCGCCACCGTGGGCGGCGGCCGGCCGCAACAGGTGGGCCGATTGAAGCTGGTGGTGCCGGAAGCCGCGCTGCAGCGCGGTGCCGACGGCCTGTTCCGCAGTGATCAGGGCGATCTGCCCGCCGAGCCGGCGGCGCGCGTGCAGCCCGGGGCGCTGGAAGGATCGAACGTCAGCGCCATCGAGACCATGGTGGCGATGATCTCGGCCGCGCGGCAGTTCGAGCAGCAGATGAAGTCGCTCAAGACCGCCGAGGAACGCGAGCAGGGGGCCGCCAAGCTGCTGGGGGCTGGCTGATCGGCAGCCCCCTCTGGCCAGGCTGGGCGGCGCTCAGGCGCCGGGCGCCTGCGCCTGCGGGCAATCCACCTGGATGATCTCGCGCCGGCCTGCGTCCACGCGCGCTGCGCTCAAGCGGCCGCCCCAGACGCAACCGGTGTCCAGCGCCAGTAGCGTGGGCTGGTTCACCAGGCCCAGCGTCGACCAGTGGCCGAAGGCCATGGGCTGCGCCGCCGTGGCCCGGCCCGGCACGTCGAACCAGGGCAGGAAGCCCGGTGGCGCGGCGCCCGCGCCTTCCTTGGTCTTGAAGTCCATCACGCCATCGGCAGAGCAAAAGCGCAGCCGCGTGAGCGCGTTGACGATCACGCGCAGCCGATCGGCGCCCTGCAGGCCGTCGTGCCATTGCGCCGGGCTGTTGCCGGACATCGCGTGCAGGAAATCGCGCACGCCGTCCGCCGGGCCGCGCAGCACGGCCTGCACCTCGGCCGCGAGGGCCAGGGTCTGGGCGCCCGTCCATGTGGGCAGTACGCCGGCATGCACGCACAGCCAGCCGCCGGCCATCCGTGCCAGGTGCTGATGGCGCAGCCAGTCCAGCAGGGCAGGGCCATCGGCGGCGGCCAGCAGCGGGGCCAGGGTGTCGCCGCGCTGCGCCGCGCGCGCGCCGCAGGCCAGGGCCAGCAGGTGCAGATCGTGGTTGCCCAGCAGGCAGCTGGCGCTGGCCCCCAGGGCCTGCAGCCGGCGCAGGGTGGCCAGCGAATCCGGCCCGCGGTTGACGAGATCGCCCAGCAGCACGGCGTGGTCGCGCGAGGCTGAGAAAGCTGCGGCTTCCAGCACGCGCTGCAGCGCGGCATCACAGCCCTGGATGTCACCGATGAGCAGCAGCATGGGTCGATTCTGCTACCCTTCACGCCCTTTGAATCGCCACCGCGGATGCTGCCCGCGGCGAGCATGGACGTCGCCTTACTCGTCTTCCTGATCCTTCTCAACGGCCTCTTCGCCATGTCGGAGATGGGACTCACCGCCAGCCGCAAGGCGCGGCTGCAGGTGATGGTGGAAAGCGGCGAGGCTGGCGCGCAGGCCGCGATGGACCTGCACGACAACCCGACGAAGTTCCTGTCCACGGTGCAGATCGGCATCACGTCGATCGGCGTGCTCAACGGCATCGTCGGCGAAGCGGCGTTCTCGCAGCCGCTGGCGCGCTGGCTGGTGGAAGACCTGAAGGTCGCGCAAGGCGCGGCCAGCATCGCTGCTACCGGGCTGGTGGTGGTGATCATCACCATCCTCACCATCATCTTCGGCGAGCTGGTGCCCAAGCGCCTGGGGCAGATGTACCCGGAAGTCGTGGCGCGCCTGGTCTCGCGCCCGATGAACCTGCTGTCCGCGGCCACCCGGCCGCTGGTGGCACTGCTCAGCATCTGCACCGAAGCCGTGCTGCGCCTGCTGGGCATCAAGGCCGGCCCTGCGCGCAGCGTGACGGAAGAAGAAATCAACGCCAGCCTGGAAGAAGGCCTGGACGCCGGCGTGATCGAGGCGCAGGAACACCAGATGGTGCGCAACGTCTTCCGCCTGGACGAACGGCAGATCGGATCGATGATGATCCCGCGTGCCGAGATCACCTGGCTCGACGTCGCGGACCCGGTGCCCGAGCTGCTGCAGAAGATGGCCGACAGCGGCCACACGCGGTTTCCGGTGTGCCGCGGCGGGCTGGACGACGTGATCGGCGTGCTCGGCGCGCATAGCCTGCTGCAGCCGCTGTCGCGCGGCGAAAGCCCGCAGCTGGTGGACCACCTGCAGCCGCCGGTGTTCGTGCCCGAGACGCTGTCGGGCATGGAACTGCTGGAACACTTCAAGCAGTCCAGCGCGGATCTGGTGTTCGTGGTCGACGAATACGGTGCGGTGCAGGGTGTGATCACCGAGCGTGACTTGCTGGAGGCGATCACCGGCGAGTTCGGCACCGATACCGATGAAAATGCCTGGGCCGTGCAGCGCGAAGATGGCAGCTGGCTGATGGACGGGCTGATCCCCGTGCCCGAGCTGAAGGACAGGCTGGACCTGAAGGAACTGCCCGAAGAAGACCGTGGCCGCTACAACACCCTGGCCGGCATGGTGATGCTGCTGTTGGGCCGCCTGCCCAAGACAGCCGATGCCGTGCAGTGGGAAGGCTGGCGGTTCGAAGTGGTGGATCTGGACGGCAAGCGCGTCGACAAGGTCCTGGTCACCCCGACTGAAAACTCTGGAGAAAAAACGTGATCCTCGAAGCCCTGCACACCAGCCCCGTCGCGCTGGACAGCGAAAAGCACCGCCACCTGAAGCTGGCCCTGCCCATCACCGATTGGCGCGTGGCCAACCGGCTGAATGCGATCTTCGTCGCGGCGGTGGAGTTCTCCGACGTCGCCCGCGAATACCCGATCGTGTTCGTGCGCGCCGGCAAGGAAGACGACGGCCGCGACCAGATCGCCCCGATCGCCGTGCTGGGCCTGCTGGCCAACCAGAACCTCTACGAGCGCGACGGCCAGTGGCGCGCCAGTTACATCCCCGCGGTGCTGCGCTGCTACCCGTTCTGCATCGGTCGCATCGATGCCGAGCGCTTCGCCATCTGCGTCGACACCGCCTGGCCGGGTGCGCAGAGCGAGACCGGCGCACCGCTGTTCGAAGCCGACGGCAAGCCGGCCGATCTGCTGGTGCAGATGCAGAAGTACATGGAAAGCCTGGAAGGCGAGATCCAGCGTACGCGCGTGCTGGGCCAGCGCCTGCTGGAGCACGACCTGCTGCGCGAGATGCGCCTGGACGCCACGCTGCCCGACGGGCGTCAGCACAGCCTGGATGGCTTCCTGACCGTCGACGACGAAAAGATGCAGGCCCTGCCGGACAACATCGTCGGCCAGCTGCACCGCGAAGGCACGCTGGGCCTGATCCATTCGCACTGGCTGTCGATGGGCCACATGCGCCGCATGGTCGACTGGCATGCCGAACGCAACGTGAAGCTGGCGCCTGCCGTGGCTGCCAACGAAGCAGCCGCCCCGCAAGGCCCGGCGGCCTGACGTCGGGCAGCCGCGGTTTCAGAGCCCGGCGCGGCGCAGGGGCGGGTCTTCGCCCAGGGGGGCGTTGGCGGCCGGGCTGCCCGCCTGCGGCGCCCGGAGCACGGCCAGCACGCCAGCGGCATCGGGCTGAGTCCTGGCCACCCAGGCGTCGAAGCCATCGCGCGCGGCCTGGCCGTAGCGGCGGTAGATCTTCATCCCCACCCAGGCTACCAGGCCCAGCAGCAGCAGCGTCTTGGCGGCTCGGCCGATCGCCACCACGGTGGCGATGCCCATGCCCAGGGCGACCCACTTCACCCACCAGGTGCCGCTGTAGGTCATGGCGTTGATCACCCAGCACAGGCCGACCACGAACACGGCCTTGAAGGGCATCACGATGGCGTCGGTGAGGTCCTTGACCGGGCGGGTGACGAAACTGAAGAGGCTCATGGCGGGCTCCTGCGGGGCGGGGTGGGTCGATGTCGCCAATGTGCCGCCGCGCCGGGCCCGCGGCCAGCGCGCTGCGACGAAACGACGGCGGGCTGCGTGAACGGCACGCATCGGGTGCCAGGTGGGGACAATGCGCGATCCCTCCATCGGAACCCCTGGCCATGAGCGTCCTGCTGAAGAAGCCTACCGCGGCTTGCACCCCCATCGTCACCGTCACCCGCGACAGCCACGCCGCGCGGCTGGCCGCCGCACCCGAGAACACCCGCCGCTGGCTGCGCGCCAACGGCTTCAATGGCGCACCCGACACCCATCTGCTGGTGCCCGCGGCCAACGGCGGCATCGAAGCCGTGTGGGCCGGTGTGCGCGGCGGCGACCATCCCTTCGCGCTGGCAGCGCTGCCGCGCAGCCTGCCGGCCGGCCGCTACCGGCTGGCCGACGACGGCGTGGCGATCACCCCCGAGGCGGCGGCGCTGTCCTGGCAGCTGGGTGGCTACCAGTTCGACCTGTACAAGCCGGCCACGCGCGAACTGCCCGAGCTGCTGCTGGCGCCCGGCCTGCAGGCCGAGCGCGGGCTGCTGCAGGCGCACGTGATCGCGGCCACGCGCGACCTCGTCAACACGCCGGCCGAGCAGATGGGCCCGGCCGAGCTGGCCGAGGCCGTGCGCCTGGTGGCGCAGCAGCACGGCGCGAAGTTCCGGCAGGTGGTGGGCGACGCGCTGCTGAAGGCACCGGGCGGCGGCTTCCCCGCCATCCACGCCGTGGGCCGCGCCGCCGAGGCGCGCCGCGCACCGCGCCTGATCGAGCTGAACTGGGGTTCCGACAAGCATCCGCGCCTGGCCATCGTGGGCAAGGGCGTGTGCTTCGACAGCGGCGGCCTGAACATCAAGGGCGCCGATGGCATGCGCCTGATGAAGAAGGACATGGGCGGCGCCGCCAATGCCCTGGGGCTGGCGCAGCTGGTGATGGCGCTGAAGCTGCCGGTGCGGCTGCAACTGCTGATCCCGGCGGTGGAAAACGCCATCGCCGGCAACGCCTTCCGCCCGGGCGACGTCTTCAAGACCCGCGCCGGGCTGCACATCGAGATCGGCAACACCGACGCCGAGGGCCGCGTGATCCTGTGCGACGCGCTGGCCTATGCGGCGCAGGCCCAGCCGGCGCTGCTGATCGACATGGCCACGCTCACCGGCGCGGCGCGCGTGGCGCTGGGCGCGCAGCTGCCGGCGCTGTTCACGCGCGACATGGCGCTGGGGCGCGAGCTGGTCGACACCGGCCTGGCGGTGCACGATCCGCTGTGGCACATGCCCCTGTGGGCCGATTACCACCGCAGCATCGAAAGCGACATTGCCGACATCGTCAACACCGGCCGCAACGGGCTGGGCGGGGCGATCACGGCGGCGCTGTTCCTGGCCGACTTCGTGCCCGACAGCCTGCCCTGGCTGCACCTGGACCTGTTCGCCTGGAACGACACGCCGCGCCCCGGCCGCCCGGTGGGCGGAGAAGCGCAGACGCTGCGCGCCTTGCTGCGCTACCTGGAATCGCGCTGGGGCGGCTGAGCCGGGGCTGAAGACGCTGCCGCCGGGCCGGCCGCCGAGGCGTCCCCTGCCGGCTTGTCTGGGGTTGCAGGCGTGCCTGGCGCGCTCGCAGCTGCGGCCGCTGGCGGCAGGGCGAGCAGCAGGCCGCGGCTGCTGGCGGTGTCCAGGGGCGACAGGCGGCAAGGTGCGCCGGCGCGCGGGCACCACAGCAGCTGGGTGTCCGTCATCCACAGGCGGGCCAGCGGCAGGCCGGCCGATGCCAACAGATCGATCTGCCGCGCTTGCGGCAAGCTGCGCATCGCCACGGGCTGCCCGCGCTGTTCGTCCCAGGCCTGGACAGCGGCCACCCAGCCGGGTGGGGCCGGGGCCGCGCTGGCACCTTCGACACGCCAGGCCAGCGCCGCGGGAACCGCTGCAGCGCGGGCCAGCCCCATGGCCCGGACATCGGCCGCTGGCGGGGCTGCGCCGGCAGGCGGCACCGCGGGGGCCTGCGGCATCGGCGCTGGCGGCGCTGGCGGGGCTGGCACAGGCCCGGGCGGCGCGGTGACGGGGCTTTCGCCGCCGGGCGCCGCTTCGGCCGGCACCGGGCTGAACAGGGGCTGGGATTCGGGCACGCGGGTCGGGGTGGTCATGGGCGGGCTGGCCGGCGGCCGGACCGCCGCCGGGATGGAGGGCGAAGCCGCGGGTGCGGGCTGCGGGCCGGCTTTGCGTGCGGCTGGTGAAGCGGTCTGTTCGTGGATCTGGGGCGCAGCCGTGTCCGCTGCGGGCCCGGCGGGTGCGACCGCGGGGGCGGCTGGGGCGGCCGGCGGCGACGGCGCGGCCGCGCTGGGCAACGGGTCGTCCACGGCCGGTCCCGGGCGCTGGTCCTGCCAGATCAGCCCCATCACGCCGGCCAGCAGCACGCTGGCGAACGCGCCGGACGCTCCGAAGGCGCCCCAGTTGCGCGGGTTCCAGCGCCAGCCGGCAGCACGCGCCACGGGCTTGGGTGTCGCTGCTGCGGCGGGGGCTGCGGCGGGCGGCCTGTCGGCCTGCACGGCGCGCTCGGCCGCAGCCAGGATCTGCGCCCGCAGCTCGGGCGGCGGCTGCAGGTGCTGGTCGGGCAGGTGGCGCAGTGCGGCGCGCAGGTGCTCGTCCCGCGGCCAGTCGCCTGGCAGGCTGGCGGGGGCCGCTGGCGCGGGCGGGCGCGCGGGGTCGGGTGGGCGGGGCGGGCTGGGGGCTGCCATGACGGGCTTTCAGGGCGGGCTTTCAGGGCGGGGCCGGGCCGGGCAGGTAGGCGCCCATGCAGGTGCGCAGCTTGCTCATGGCGTAGCGCAGCCGCGTCTTGGCGGTCTCGAAGCCCAAGGCCAGCGTGCGGGCGAGTTCGTCCACGCTCAGGCCGTCGTCGTGGTGCAGCAGGAACACTGTCTTCTGCCCCAGGGGCAGGCCCTCCAGGCAGTCCAGCAGGCGGCGCCCGGCGGCGCGCCAGTGCGCGGCCTCCTCGGCCGTGGGCGCCGGCCAGTCGGCCCAGGCCGTGGCGGCGGGTTCGAAGGGCGGGCCGCTGTCGTCTTCGTCCAGCGCCGTCTCCCGCCCGCTGCGGCGCAGGCAGTCGACGGCACGGTGGTGCGCCAGCGTGAACAGCCAGGTGCGGAAGCTGGCGCCCTGCGGCTGCCAGCGCTGCCTGGCCTCGATGGCGCGCAGCCAGGTGTCCTGGAACACCTCGTCGGCCTGGGTGCCGGCCTGCCGGCCCAGCAGGCGGTGCACGAAACGGTAGAGCGCTGCGTGGTGGCGGTCGTAGAGCCGATCGAAGGCTCCGCGGTCGCCGGCAGCGAAGGCGCGCATCAGGGCGTCGTCGTCGGGCGCTGGCGGCGGTGCGGCAGCGGGCAGGGCCTGGCAGGGCGGGGTGTCGGGCATGGCGGGGGGTGAGCGCATTCAGTGTGCCACCGGGTCTTGTACGCAGCAGGGCGCTCGACGGGGTGAACCGGTCTTCCCACCCCATCCAGGCCGCGGGGGCGATGCGGCCGGTTCACCCCGTTCAGGCGGGTGGGCCGTATCAGCAGGCACCTTTGTCAACTTCAGGAGCGACCATGCCTGTCCACCGCCCGCTGGCCCTGCTGGCCGGTCTGTTCTGCGCCAGCCTGTGGCTGGCCGATGTCTCGCTGGCGCGGGACTGGCTTTCGCCCAGCCCGCTGCCGGCACAGCCGCCGGCGCCGTCGGCCGCGCAGGACCCGCCGGCCTGGGCGGGCATGGTCTGGCAGGGTCCGGCCAGGGGTGCACCGGCTGCCCCGGCCGCCCGGCACTGCCGCCGCGCGCCGGCGCCTTTCGTCATCGACGCCCAGCCCGAGGCGCAAGCTGCGGGGCCGCGTGAGCGCATCGCGCCGCTGGCGGCCCTGTTCGCGCCGCGCGGCGCCGGCCTGACCGAAGCCGGCGACGCCCCCAGCCCGGCTGGCCGCGCCAAGGCCGAAGCGAGCCCGGCTGTCCGTGCCGCTGATGCAGCCGATCCTTCGCCTGCGCCCCCCGCGCCAGGCGCGGCCGGTGCAGCCCTGCTGCCGCGACGGCCGGCGCCCGCGCCCCAGCCTGCGCCCATCCAGCGACCTGCCGACGAGGCCGTCACCGCGGGCCTGGTGGACGACAACGCCGACTTCGGCGAATACCTGGCCTTTCGCCAGCGGCGCACGCTGGATCTGGGCCAGCGCCTGCCGCGCACCCTGGCGGTGGCCGAGCGGGTGCGCCTGGAAGTGCGAGATGCCCGCGGCCTGGCCGTGCCCGACGCCGCCGTGGCTGTCTACGCCGCCGGCCGCGCGCAGCCGCTGTGGGCCCGCACCGACGCTGCCGGCCGCGCCTGGCTGATGCCGCAGGCGGACATGGCTGGCAGCGTTTTCGAAGTGCAGGTCAGCAAGGGTGGCGAAAGCACGCGCGTGCTGTGGCAGCGCGGCCAGAAGGACGCGTTGCAGGCGCAGCTGTCCGGCGCCGCGCCACCGCCTGCGCGCCTGGACGTGGCCTTCCTGATCGACGCCACCGGGTCGATGGGTGACGAGATCGACAAGCTCAAGCGATCGATGCGGAGCATCGCCGACGAGGTGGCGCGCCTGCCCAGCCGCCCCGACCTCTGCTGGGCCCTGGTGGCTTACCGCGACCGCGGCGATGCCTTCCTGGTGCGCGGTACCGATTTCAGCCATGACCTGGCCGCCTTCCAGGCCGAGCTGGCCCAGCTCCAGGCCGGCGGTGGTGGCGACTATCCAGAAGCCTTGAGCGAGGCCCTGCACACCGCCGTGCATCGCCTGTCCTGGCGCGGCGAAGGCACCGCCCGGCTGCTGCTGCTGGTGGCAGATGCGCCGCCGCAACTGCAGCGCGGTGCACCGCACTTCGACGACGAAGTGCGCGCCGCCGCCGGCCGCGGCATCAAGCTGCACGCGGTGGGCGCCAGCGGCTTGGATGCGCTGGGTGAGTACTGCTTCCGCCTGGCAGCGCAGTTCACGGGCGGGCGCTTCGTGTTCCTGACTTATGCGGATGCTGCGCGGCCGGCCAGCGGGCCGGGCCGCGAGACCGTGCACGACGTGCGCAACTACTCGGTGCAGACACTGGACCAGCTGGTCGTCAGGCTGGTGGCCGACGAGCTGGCAGCGTGGCCGGTCCTGCCCTGATCCGGCCGGCCCTTCAGCGGACAGCGCGCGTGCTGGCTTCCAGCACGGCGCGGCAGGCCACTTCGCCGAGCGCCAGCACCAGGTGCTGCCAGCGCCGCTGCACGCGTTCGTGCAGCCAGGCGTCTTCCAGCGCCTGACGCAGCGTGGCCGGGTCCGAGCCGGCTTCCAGCACGCGCGGGGCCATGGCGCCGACGAAGAGGTTGAAATCGTGTCGCACGCTGTGGGCCGGCAGCAGGGCGCCCAGGGCGCGCGCCCGCGCTGCCCAGCCTGGGCGCATGAACAGCTGTGTCACGACAGCCTGCAGGCCCTGCGCCGGGTTCAGCACGTGCACGCCCTGGGGTGGCAGCACGGCCATCGGCAGCCGTGCTGCCGCATGCAGGGGCAGGGTCTCGGGCGGCAGCGTCATCGCGCTCAGTGCCGCCAGGCGCCACCAGGCGGCGGCAGTGAGGCCGGCAACGTCCTGGCCGCAGATCTCTGCCTGGCGTGCCCTGCGCACCAGGGCTTCCAGATCCAGGCCGTGCCGAGCACGCGACGCGGCCAGGCTGAGGGTCGCCAGGTTGCCGGCGGCGTAGCCGGCCTGCGGGTTCAGGCGCTCGGTCACGGGTGCCAGATCGCTGCCTGGCGCCCCACCGAGTGGCTGGCGCAGTACCGGGCAGCGCGCGGCCTGGATCTGCGCCAGGAAGTGCGGCGTCACCTGCTGCTCGTCGAAGGCCACGCCGTCGCGCCAGGCCAGGCAGCGCAGTTCCAGCCACTGGCGCACGGCGCGCGTGGCGGCCAGGGTGCGGCGCCCGAAGACGGCGCGCCCGGCCATCCAGCCCTGGGCCAGCGGGTTGCCGGCCAGCAGCAGCCCCGCCGGCGGCATCAGCCCGTGATGGGCATGGTCCCAGCCGATCTGAAAGCCCGTGCGGCTGGCCGGATCGGCGGCCGCGCCGGGCCCCGCCAGGGGCGGTGTGCAGTCGGCTGTTGGCGGGCAGGGGGGCTGCAGATCGAAGGTGAACTGGCTCATCGCGGGCTCCGGCAAGGTCGGCGCGCCGGGCCCCATGCCCCGCGCTGATCGCCAGTGTCGGGGCTGGGTAGCTCAAAGCGTGAGCTACCTCGGATCCGGGTCGTGCCCGGGCCAGCGGCGGCAGGCCGCGGCCACCAGCAGCAGGCCGGCCACGATGCCCACGCCATCGGCCAGCACGTCCTGCCAGTCGGCGGAACGCTCGGGTACGTAGAACTGCACGATCTCGATCAGCACCCCGAAGGCCAGCATCGCCAGCCCGGCCTTGCCCAGACGGGCCGGGCCCTGCGGCAGCGACAGTGCGGCGCAGATGCTCAGGCACAGGAAAGCGGCGATGTGCTGCAGCTTGTCGGCCTGGTCGAAGTGCAGGCCCGGCGGCCGGGGCGAGAAGGCGAAGTAGCAGACCACGGCCACCAACAGTGCCAGCAGCAGACGCCAGGCCCTTCGGGGCCCCCGGGCATGGAGCAGGGGTGTGATCACAAAGAAGGCGCAGGCGTCATCGGTAGAAGGCGCGGGCAAAGCACGCGGGCGGCATGCTGGCCGGCAGCAATGCGCAGATTGTCGCCCGCCGTTGCTGCTACACTCGCTGGCTGCGTTTGACGCACGGGTGCTTGGTCTGCCAGCCGCTGCCGCGGTACGGTTTCAAGCCCGCAGGCGTCGCACTTGCCGGTGTAGCTCAGTTGGTAGAGCAGCGCATTCGTAATGCGAAGGTCACCAGTTCGATTCCGGTCACCGGCACCAATCATCTCGCTCTCCAGGCCCCGGCCTGACCCCCGCGGGAAGCGCCATGCCACCGCCAGGGGCGTCAGCAAGGCGGTCCCTACAATCGGGCGATGAACATTCTCATTGCCAACGACGACGGGTATCTGGCCCCGGGGCTGGCCGCACTGGTGCAGGCCTGCCAGGGTTTGGGCCATATCGACGTCTTCGCGCCCGAGCAGAACGCCAGCGGTACTTCCAACGCCCTGACGCTCAGCCGCCCACTGTCGATCTTCCAAGCCCGTGGCGAGCACGTGCAGGGCTTTCGCGTCGTCAACGGCACGCCTTCGGACTGTGTGCACGTCGCTCTGACTGGCGTGCTGGAGCGTCGGCCCGACCTCGTGGTTTCCGGCATCAACAACGGCGCCAACATGGGCGACGACACGCTGTATTCCGGCACCGTGGCTGCGGCGATGGAGGGTTTCCTTTTCGGTGTGCCCGCGATCGCCTTCTCGCAGGTCGACAAGGGCTGGGGCGACCTGGACGCCGCCGCTGCCACGGCGCGCGCCGTGATCGACCAGGTGCTGGCGCAGCGCGGCCTGGACGGCGCACCCTGGCTGCTGAACGTGAACATCCCGAACCGGCCCGATGCTGCGCGCCTGCCACGCGTCGTCACCCGCCTGGGCCGCCGGCATGCCAGCGCACCGGTGATCAGCCAGACCAGCCCGCGCGGCGACAAGATTTACTGGATCGGCCCGGCCGGCGATGCCCGCGAGGCCGGCGAAGGCACCGATTTCCACGCCGTGGCGAACGGCCAGGTCTCGATCACGCCATTGCAGGTCGACTTGACCGACCACGCGCACCGCGCCGACTGGTCCGCCCGCCTGGCCCGCGCATGACACGCCAGCCGCGGCCACCCGCGCGGTTTCCGCTGGACCTGGACCAGGTCCACGCGCCCCCGGCCAAGCGCGCCATGCCGGCGCCATCCGCGCCTGCCACGGTCACCACCCCGGCGGCCCGGCTGGCAACCGTGCCTGCAGCCGTGCAGCGCGGCACGGCGCTGCTCAGGCCGCAACGCCCGCTGCAGCAGGCCGCGCGCGATGCTGCGGCTCAGCACGCACCCAGCGGGCTGGGGCTGGATTCGGCCGCGGTGCGCGCGCGCATGGTCGAACGCCTGCGTGCCAGCGGCGTGCGCTGCGAGCCGGTGCTGCAGGCGTTCGGGGCGGTGCCTCGGCACCAGTTCGTCGATTCCGCGCTGGCCATCCAGGCGTACGAGGACACCAGCCTGCCGATCGGGCTGCAGCAGACGATTTCCAAGCCGTCGGTCGTGGCCTGGATGTTGGCGCTGCTGTTTGAAGGCAGCCACGCGCGGGCGCAGGGCGATCTGGGCCGGGTGCTGGAGATCGGGACCGGCTGCGGCTACCAGACAGCCCTGCTGGCCCGGCTGGGCCGCGCGGTCGTGAGCATCGAACGCCTGAAGCCGCTGCACGACAAGGCCAGGGCCAACCTGGCTGCGCACCGCCAGGGCGATGTGCGCCTGGTGTTCGGCGACGGCCGGCTGGGCCATCCGCCGCGCGCGCCCTACCAGAGCATCGTCTCCGCGGCGGGCGGCGACGATCTGCCTGCCGCCTGGGTCGATCAACTGGCCGTTGGCGGGCGCCTGATCGCCCCCTGCAACCACCCGGAGCGTGGCGGCCAGGCCCTGCTGGTACTGGACCGCACAGACCAGGGCCTGACGCGCAGCTGGCACGATGCCGTGAACTTCGTCCCCCTAAAATCCGGCGTTCAATGAACAGCACCCTGATTCCTGTCAGCGCGGGCCCAGCCGCCCGGCGGCCTTCGCCCCTGGCCGCTGGCCTGGGCCTGTTGGCGGCGGCTTTGCTGGCCGCCTGCGCATCGCCCACGCATCGCGCGCCAGTGGAAGTGCGGGCGTCGCCCGCGGCGACCGCGCCTGTCACGCCGGCCGCACCGGCGCCCACGGTGGCCGAAAACACCAAGCCACCGCCGCCCGGCGCAGAAAACGCCGGCAAGCCGGGCTACTACACTATCCGTCCCGGCGATACGCTGATCCGCATCGGCCTGGACAACGGCCAGAACTGGCGCGATATCGCGCGCTGGAACAATCTCGAGAACCCGAACCTGATCGAAGTCGGCCAGGTCTTGCGCGTCGCTCCCCCTGGCACCGATCCTGGGCCAGCCACGGCCCGCCCGGTGGCCCCGTCCGGCCGCGTCGACAGCAAGCCGCTCGAACCTGCAGCTGCCGGGGCAAGCCCAGGTGCCGTTGCTCCCGCTGCCCCGGTTGCCGCGCCTGGCGCGGCTGCCCCTGGTGCGGCCAACGGGGCAACCCCACCGGCGGCTGCAGCCCCGGCCCCTGCTGCCGCGCGTGAGCCCGACGAAGACATCAACTGGGCCTGGCCGGCCAGCGGACCGGTGGCCGCGGGCTTCGACGAGGCGCGCAGCAAGGGGCTGGCGATCACCGGCAAGGCCGGCGATCCGGTGCTGGCGGCGGCTGACGGCCGCGTGGTGTATGCCGGGTCGGGCCTGCGCGGCTACGGCAACCTGGTGATCGTGAAGCACAACGCCACCTACCTGACGGCCTATGCCCACAACCAGGCGCTGCTGGTGAAGGAAGATCAGGCCGTGCGTCGCGGGCAGAAGATCGCCGAGATGGGCAACAGCGACGCCGAGCGCGTTCAACTGCATTTCGAGATCCGCCGCCAGGGCAAGCCGGTGGATCCGGCGCGGCTCCTGCCCCCGCGCTGATGTCCGGTGGTCTGGATTGGCTCGAGGTCGAGTCGCTCGACCTCGAAGGCCAGGGCGTTGCGCATCGGCCTGACGCCGAAGGCCCCGGCAAGGTGGTGTTCATCGAAGGGGCGTTGCCCGGCGAGCGCGTGCGCGCGAACATCTCGCGCAAGAAGAACAACTGGGAACAGGGCCAGGTGAGCGAGATCGCGCGCGAAAGCGCGCAGCGCGTGCGCCCGGGCTGTCCGCACTTCGGCCTGCACGCGGGCGCCTGTGGCGGCTGCAAGATGCAGCACCTGCACCCGGCAGCCCAGGTCGCGGCCAAGCAGCGCGTGCTGGAAGACAACCTCTGGCACCTGGCGAAGGTGAAGACGGAGCGGGTGCTGCGCCCGATCGAAGGCCCGGCCTGGGGCTACCGTGACCGGGCCCGCCTGTCGGTGCGCTACGTTCACAAGAAGGGCGTGGTGCTCGTGGGTTTCCACGAGCGCAAGTCGCGTTATGTGGCCGACATGCAGGTGTGCCCCGTGCTGCCAGCCCCCGTGAGCGCGATGCTGATGCCTTTGCGCGACCTGATCGCCAGCATGGACCAGCGCGACCGGCTGCCTCAGATCGAACTGGCGGCTGGCCAGGCTGTCACCGCGCTCGTGCTGCGGCATCTGGAGCCGCTGACGGCGGCGGACCAGCAGCGCCTGCGGGATTTCGGGGCCGTCCACGGCGTGCAGTGGTGGCTGCAGCCCAAGGGCCCGGAAACCGTGCATCTGCTGGACGAGGGAGGAGCCGAACTGGCCTACGCCCTGCCTGAGTTCGGTATCACCATGCCGTTCCGGCCCACGGACTTCACCCAGGTCAACCCGCACATCAACCAGGTGCTGGTGGGACGGGCGCTGCGCTTGCTGGCGGCGGAGCCGGGGGATCGGGTGATCGACTGGTTCTGCGGCCTGGGCAACTTCAGCCTGCCACTGGCCAGGACAGCGCACGAGGTGCTGGGGATCGAGGGCAGTGAAACGCTGGTGGCCCGGGCCCGGGCCAACGCCAGCCGCAACGGGCTGGCCGAGCGCACGCGCTTCGAGGCGCGCAACCTGTTCGAGATCGATGCCAGCGGCCTTCGCGCCTTGGGGCCGGCCCAGCGCTGGCTGATCGATCCGCCGCGCGAAGGCGCCTTCGCTCTGGCCAAGGCCGTGGCCGATCTGCACGCGGCGGGCGATTGGCGCGCGCCGCAGCGCATCGTCTATGTCAGCTGCAACCCTGCGACCCTGGCCCGCGATGCCGGCCTGCTGGTGCACCAGGGGGGCTATCGCTGCACCGCTGCCGGAGTGGTGAACATGTTCCCCCACACGGCCCACGTCGAATCGATGGCCGTGTTCGAGCGCGCCTGACAAAAGCAAACGGGGCCTCGCGGCCCCGTTTGATTCGTCATCGAAGCCAGCGCCTGCCGGCGCCGAGCTCAGTCGTCGTTGCCGCCGATGCCGACCAGGGCCAGCAGGAACTGGAACACGTTGTAGATGCTCAGGTACACGCCCAGCGTAGCGGTGATGTAGTTGGTCTCGTAACCGTCCTGCACGCGCTTCAGGTCATAGAGGATGAAGGCCGAGAAGATGCCCATGCCCAGGACCGACAGCGTGATCATCAGAGCGCTGGACTGGATGAAGAAGTTGGCGATCAGTGCCACCATCAGCATCACGGCGCCAATGGTCAGGAACTTGCCCATCTGGCTGAGGTCACGCTTGACGATGCTAGACAGCGAAGCCATCGTGAAGAAGATCGCTGCCGTGCCGCCGAAAGCCATCATCACCGTGCCCGGGCCGCTGGTCGCCAGCACCACGCCCAGCAGCCGCGACAGCATCACGCCCATGAAGAACGTGAAGGCCAGCAGCAAAGGCACGCCCGCGGCGGAGTTCTTGTTGCGCTCGATTGCAAACATGAACCCGAAAGCGCCGACCATGAAGACAATCAGGCCGATGCCAGGCGACATCATGCTGGCGATGCCGGTCTGCACACCGATCCAGGCGCCCAGCACGGTGGGTACCATCGACAGCGCGAGCAGCCAATAGGTGTTGCGCAGCACCCGGTTGCGCTGCGTTGCCAGGACGGTGGTGCCGGCCTGACCGGGGAAAGTCTGGACGCCTTCGTTCATGATGACTCCTGTGAAACTCAAGTGCTGTCCTACCTAGGACTGCAACGTTGGATTGTAAGTTCCGGGGGTCTGCCACTGCGATGGCCCCACGGCTTGCAGGTCGTGGCAGGCCCTCCGGCCGCCCGCTGCCCGCGTTATCGTCCACACCCATGAAAACCAAAGCCATCCTGTCCATCGACGACCTGCGCCGCATGGCCGCTGCCGCAGAAGCCCATGCGCTGGCCCACCATTGGGCCGTGACGATCGCGATCGTCGACGACGGTGGTCATCCGCTGTGGCTGCAGCGGCTGGACGGGGCGCCGCCGGTCTCGGCGCACATTGCGCCGGCCAAGGCCCGCACTGCCGCGCTGGGGCGGCGCGAGTCCAAGGTCTACGAAGACGTGATCAACCAGGGCCGCACCTCGTTTCTGAGCGCGCCTGCGCTCGAAGGCATGCTTGAGGGAGGCGTCCCCATCCTGGTGGACGGTCAGTGCGTGGGCGCGATGGGCGTCAGCGGCGTCAAGTCCACGGAAGACGCCGAAATCGCGCGCGCCGGCATCGCTGCACTGGGGGCCTGAGACCGGTTGGAGGACCCGGGGGAACCCGGGGGCAGTGGGCCGGCGGGATATACTCCGGCGGTTTGCCTGAACCCATCCGCACCCCGCACACCTCAACGCCAGGGTTCCAGCCGGCACGCAGCGCCAGGTCCGCTCTCGGGGCCTTGCTGCGGGCAGGCCCGGGGGGCGCTCACTCCCGGAGCCATATCCCTTGATGGTGCCTCTGCTGCCCGTCCTACCCCCTGCACTGCTGGCGTTGGCCGATGGCAGCGTTTTCGTCGGTCACGCCATCGGCGCTGCCGGTCAGACCGTCGGTGAGGTGGTTTTCAATACATCGCTGACGGGTTACCAGGAGATCCTGACCGATCCCAGCTATTGCCGCCAGATCGTCACGCTCACCTACCCGCACATCGGTAGCTACGGCGTCAACGAGCAGGACGTGGAGTCCGCCCGAGTGCAGGCCGCGGGCCTGATCGTGAAGGACGTCCCGGAGCGGGCTTCCAATTTCCGCGCCACCCGCACGCTGCCGGACTACCTGGCAGCCGAAGGCACGGTCGCGATCGCCGGCATCGACACCCGTCGCCTGACGCGCCATCTGCGCGCCACAGGCGCGCAGAACGGCTGCATCCTGAGCCTGCCGGCCGGCACGGCCGTGAGCCAGGCGCACCGCGACCAGGCGATCGGCGCAGCCCGTGCCGCGCCCAGCATGGCCGGGCTTGACCTGGCGCAGGTGGTCAGCACCACGGCCCGCAGCGAATGGCTCGAAACCGAGTGGCAGCTCGCCCCACAGCTGCACGGCGGCACAGGTGGGCCAGGGTTCGGCACCTTGCGTGCGCCACGCCACCACGTGGTGGCCTACGACTTCGGCATCAAGCGCAACATCCTGCGCATGCTGGCCAGCCGCGGCTGCCGCATCACGATCGTGCCGGCCACCACGCCGGCCGGCGAGGTGCTGGCCTTGCGCCCGGATGGCATCTTCCTGAGTAACGGCCCCGGGGACCCCGAGCCCTGCGATTACGCGATCGCCGCCACCTGCAGCCTGATCGACAGCGGCCTGCCTGTCTTCGGCATCTGTCTGGGGCACCAGATCATGGCGCTGGCCTCGGGTGCCAGGACCTTCAAGATGAAGTTCGGCCACCATGGCGCCAACCACCCGGTCAAGGATCTGGACACGGGCCGCGTCAGCATCACCAGCCAGAACCACGGCTTCGCCGTCGATGCGCAAAGCTTGCCTGCCCATCTGCGCCCGACGCACATCAGCCTGTTCGACGGCACGCTGCAGGGCCTGGCGCGCACCGATCGCCCGGCGTTCTGCTTCCAGGGCCATCCGGAAGCCAGCCCCGGCCCGCATGACATCGGCTACCTGTTCGACCGTTTCGTCGGCCTCATGAAGGAGGCCTCCCATGCCTAAGCGCCAAGACCTGCACAGTGTCCTCATCATCGGCGCCGGCCCGATCATCATCGGCCAGGCCTGCGAGTTCGATTACTCCGGCGCCCAAGCCTGCAAGGCGCTGCGCGAGGAGGGCTACCGCGTCATCCTCGTCAACAGCAATCCTGCGACGATCATGACCGACCCGGAGATGGCCGATGCCACCTACATCGAGCCCATCACCTGGAAGGTGGTCGAGAAGATCATCGCCAAGGAGCGCGCCGCCCACCCGCACGAGAAGATGGCCCTGCTGCCCACCATGGGCGGGCAGACGGCGCTGAATTGCGCGCTGGACCTGGCGCGACAGGGCGTGCTGAAGAAGTACGGCGTCGAGATGATCGGCGCCAACGAGGTCGCCATCGAGAAGGCCGAGGACCGCTTGAAGTTCAAGGACGCGATGACCAAGATCGGCCTGGACTCGGCCAAGTCGGGCATCGCGCATTCCCTGGAAGAAGCCTGGGCCGTGCAAAAGCGCATCCAGGCCGAGATCGGCGGCGCCGGCTTCCCGATGGTCATCCGCCCCAGCTTCACGCTGGGCGGCACGGGCGGCGGCATCGCCTACAACCCGGAAGAGTTCGAAGAGATCTGCAAGCGCGGGCTGGACCTGTCGCCGACCAAGGAACTGCTGATCGAGGAAAGCCTGATCGGCTGGAAAGAGTTCGAGATGGAAGTCGTCCGCGACCGCGCGGACAATTGCATCATCGTCTGCGCCATCGAGAACCTGGACCCGATGGGCATCCACACCGGCGACAGCATCACCGTCGCCCCGGCGCAGACCCTGACCGACCGCGAATACCAGCTGCTGCGCAACGCCAGCATCGCCATCCTGCGCGAAATTGGCGTGGATACGGGCGGCAGCAACGTCCAGTTCTCGATCAACCCGAAGGACGGCCGCATGGTCGTGATCGAGATGAACCCGCGTGTGTCGCGATCGTCTGCCCTGGCGTCCAAGGCCACGGGCTTCCCGATTGCCAAGGTGGCGGCCAAGCTGGCCATCGGCTACACGCTGGATGAGTTGAAGAACGACATCACCGGTGGCGCCACACCGGCCAGCTTCGAGCCGTCGATCGACTATGTGGTGACGAAGATCCCGCGCTTCGCCTTCGAGAAGTTCCCCGCGGCCGACCCGCACCTGACCACGCAGATGAAGAGCGTGGGCGAAGTGATGGCCATCGGCCGTACCTTCCAGGAAAGCTTCCAGAAGGCCCTGCGCGGGCTGGAAACGGGCATCGACGGGCTGACCGAGCGCAGCACGGACCGCGACGAGATCGTCGACGAGATCGGCAATGCCGGGCCCGAGCGCATCCTGTTCGTGGGCGATGCCTTCCGCATCGGCATGAGCCTGGACGAAGTGTTCGAGGAAACCGCCATCGACCCATGGTTCCTGGCGCAGATCGAACAGCTGGTGCAGACCGAAGGCCGGCTGGCTGGCCGGGACATCGGCAGCCTCACGGCAGCGGAACTGCGCTACCTGAAGCAAAAGGGCTTCTCCGACAGGCGGCTGGGCAAGCTGATGGGAACGAACCAGCACGCGGTGCGTGAGCGCCGCCACGCGCTGGGCGTACGCCCGGTCTACAAGCGCGTGGACACTTGCGCGGCCGAGTTCGCCACGCAGACGGCCTACCTGTACAGCTGCTACGAGACCGAAGACGGCGAGTGCGAAGCCGAGCCGACCGAGCGCAAGAAGATCATGGTGCTGGGCGGTGGC
>JAIXZR010000024.1 GCA_027489455.1 Rubrivivax sp.
GCTGATGCAGGGCCGCCTGCTGCGCCCCGAGGCGCGGGCCACGCTCGGGCAGGGCGACCCGAAGCTGGGCTACGTGGCACTCGGCGCCTGGAGCTTCAGCGCGCCGCTGGCCGGCTGCGCCGAGCCCGTGGTGCTGGTGGAGCGGCGCGGGCAGATCGGCGGCGTGCAGGTGCGCAACCTGCTGGCGCCGGAGCTGGGCGCGGCGCTGGTCGTCTTCAGCAACACCGCGCAGACCGAGTTCGGCGAGATCTGGCAGGGCAGCGGGCTGACGCACGAGCTGGCCAGCGCGGCTTTCTGCGGTCAGGTGGCTGCGCCGGGCGGCAAGGCTGCTGCGCCCGCCGCGGGCAAGGCCAGCCCGCCCGGCGGTGGCGGCCCGGCGGTGCCGGCCTCGGCGCCGGCGGCTGGCGACAAGCCGGCCAAGCCCGCCAAGTGGAACGTCGACCAGCCCCCCGGCACCGCCCGCACGGTGTCCATCGACACCCGCACCGGCACCTGGATGAGCGTGGACGTGAGCCCCGACGGCCAGACCCTGGTCTTCGACCTGCTGGGCGACCTGTACCTGCTGCCGATCGCCGGCGGCGATGCCCGCCCGCTGACCACCAGCATCGCCTGGGACCATCAGGCCCGCTTCTCGCCCGATGGCAAGAAGATCGCCTACGTCACGGACGCAGGCGGTGGCGACAACGTCTGGGTGATGAATGCCGATGGCACGGGCGCGCGCGCCCTCACCACCGAGGATTACCGCCTGCTGAACAACCCCGCCTGGCACCCCAGTGGCCAGTACCTGCTGGCGCGCAAGCATTACACCGGTACACGGTCGCTCGGGTCTGGCGAGATCTGGCTGTACCACCTGGACGGCGGCAAGGGCGTGGCGCTGAACGAGAAGCCCAACTGGCAGAAGGACCTGGGCGAGCCCGCCATCAGCCCCGATGGCCGCTATGTCTACTACTCGCGCGACAGCACGCCGGGCAACACGTTTGAATACAACAAGGATTCGAACAAGGAGATCTTCAGGATCTTCCGCATCGACCTGCAGGACGGCAGCACCGAGCCCTTCGTGCAGGGCCCCGGCGGCGCGGTGCGGCCAGTGCCATCCCCCGACGGCAGGCACCTGGCTTTCGTGCGCCGCGTGCGCAACCAGAGCACGCTGTTCCTGAAGGACCTGAACACCGGCATCGAGAAGCCCGTGTGGGGCAAGCTCGAACGCGACCTGCAGGAAGCCTGGTCGGTCTACGGCGTCTACCCCGCGTTTGCCTGGACGCCCGACAGCCGGCAGATCGTCGTCTGGGCCCAGGGCAAGCTTTGGCGCGTGAACCCGTTTTCGCAGCCTGAGGCGACGGCGGCGGAAATCCCCTTCCGCGTGCGCCACACGCGCGAGGTTCGCGACGCGCTGCGCGTGCCGCAGGTGGTGGCGCCCGACAGCTTTGCGGTGCGCCAGCTGCGCTGGCCGCAGGTGCTGCCCGACGGCAGCCAGGTGGTCTACTCGGCGCTGGGCCACCTCTACATCAAGGACCTGCGGGCCGACAGCGCCCCGCGCCGCCTGACGACGCAGGCCACGCACTTCGAGAACTTCCCCAGCGTCTCGCGCGATGGTCGGCAGCTGGTCTACGTGAGCTGGAGCGATGCCGGGCAGGGGCAGGTGCGGCTGCGCGACATCGCCAGCGGGCGCGAGACCCTCATCACCCCGACACCGGGCAAGTACCTGTCGCCAGCGCTCGCGCCCGACGGCAAGACCGTGGCCTACGTGAAGGCCCGCGGCGGCTTCCTCACGCCGCCTTGGCAGGGGCTGGACACCGGCGTTTACCTGGCCCGCGCCGACGGCCAGGGCCAGCCCGTGCGGCTGGCCAAGGACGGCGACGACCCGCAGTTCGGTGCCCGCAGCGACGAGCTCTTCGTCACCCGCAGCAGCCAGGTGAGCGAAGTCGAATCGCGCCGTGCGCTGTGGCGCATCCACACCGGCGACCGCAGCGAGAGCGAAGTCGCGCGCGGCGAGTTCATCAGCGAATACAGCGTCTCGCCTGACGGCCGCTGGCTGGGCTTCGTCGAACGCTTCCATGCCTACGTGGCGCCGTTCCCGCTGACGGGCAAGCCACTGGCGGTGGCGCCGCGCATGGACGGCATGCCCGTGCGCCAGCTGAGCCTGAACGCGGGCCAGAACCTGCACTTCAGCGGCGACAGCCAGCAGGCGCACTTCACGCTGGGCGACCAGCTCTTCAGCGTGCCGCTGAGCGCCGCCTTCGCACCTGCGGCTGCTGGCGCTGCGCCCGCGGCCGAGCCGGCCGCTGCCGACAGGCCCGGCTTCAAGCCCCCGGCCCAGGGCCGTGCGATCGGCTTCATGGCGCGCAGCGACCGGCCCAGCAGCCGCATCGCCATCACCGGCGCGCGCGTGGCCACGATGCGTGGCAACAACGCCGACGAAGTGATCGACAACGCCGTGATCGTGATCGACGGCCACCGCATCGCCGCCATCGGCCCGGCCGGCAGCGTGAGCATTCCCGCGGATGCGCAGCGCGTGGACGCACGCGGCAAGACCATCGTGCCCGGCTTCATCGACGCGCACTGGCACGGCAGCATGGGCGAAGACGGCATCGTGCCGCAGCAGAGCTGGGTGAACCTGGCGTCGCTGGCCTTCGGCGTCACCGCCATCCACGACCCGAGCAACCGCAACGACCACATCTTCACGCAGGCCGAACTGCAGCGCACCGGCCAGGTGCTGGGCCCGCGCATTTACAGCACGGGCTCGGTGCTGTACGGCGCCAAGGCCGGCATCACGGCCACCGTGAACAACCTGGACGATGCGCTCACGCACCTGAAGCGCCAGCAGGCCCATGGCGCCATCAGCGTGAAGAGCTACAACCAGCCGCGCCGTGACCAGCGCCAGATGCTGCTGGAAGCCGGCCGGCAGACGAACATGATGGTGGTGCCCGAAGGCGGCTCGTTGTTCCAGCTGAACATGAGCCAGATCGTCGATGGCCACACCGGGCTGGAACACGCGTTGCCGATCGCCGAGGTCTACGACGACGTCACCCAGCTCTGGCAGCAGACGAAGGTGGGCTACACGCCCACGCTCAACGTCGCCTATGGCGGCCTGGATGGCGAGCACTACTGGTACGCGCGCACCGATGTCTGGCGCCACCCGCTGCTGCAGCTCTACGTGCCGCCGGGTGTGCTGCAGTCGCGCAGCGTGCGCCGGCCCACGGCGCCGGAGGAAGACTTCAACGTCATCCGGGTGGCGCGCACGGCCACCGCGCTGCAGCGCGCGGGCGTGCCGGCGATGATCGGCGCGCACGGCCAGCGCGAAGGCCTGGGCGCGCACTGGGAGATGTGGATGTTCGGCCTGGGCGGCATGACGCCGCTGGAAGCCCTGCGCACTGCCACGATCAACCCGGCGCGCCATTTCGGCCTGGACGCCGACCTGGGCAGCCTGGAGGTGGGCAAGCTGGCCGACCTGGTGATCATCGACGGCGACGTGCTGGCCGACATCCGCCAGAGCGACCGCATCACCCACGTGATGCAGAACGGCCGCCTGTACGAGGCCGCCACGCTGAACGAAGTGGTCTCGCGCAGCCGGCCGCGCGCGCCGCTGTTCTTTGCCGGTGCCGATGCGCGCTGGCAGATGATGTTGGACGCCCACGTCTTCTGCGCCGGGCACTGATGCTGCGTGCCACGCCGCCATGAGCGACGACAGCCAGATCAGCCTGCCGCCGTCGTTCATCGCCCTGTTCCTGCCCCCGGGTGGCGCGGCCCGCGGCGCCAAGCCGCAGGCCAGCCGGCAGCACATGGCCGAGCGCTACGAGCTGTGCGAGGACCTCGCGCAGATGCTCACCGACACCGCCAGCACCAAGCTGTTCGAGCTGGGCATCCGCGAAAGCGACGTGCTGGCGCGCATCGAAGCCGGCCTGCTGGCCGGTGCCGGCGCGGCCCCGGCGCTGGTGGACGCGGCCGAGGCGCGCTGGATCGTCACCCGCCTGGCCGAGTTGCTGGGCTGGCCCCTGCCCAACGGCTAACCCTCTGTTGGATGGTGTCGAAAACGGCACGGGCCTTGTATTCTTCCGGCCACCTCGTTCGACAAGGCGCCCCGCATGAAGACCCCTGGCTCCCCCTCCTGCCACCGGCCTGCATTCTCCCAGTGGCTCCTTCGTCGTGGACGACCGTGGGCGCTGGCGCGGCGCGTTGCGTCGGCCTGCGCACTGGCCGCCTGGGCCGCCACGTCGGCGCAGGCCAGCATGGTCTTCACCTGGGAGACGCTCAGCCTGTCGCCCACCATCAGCCAGGTGCAGGGCAGCATCCGCTTCGCCGATGGCTTCTTCCCCGCCGGGCAGCCCAGCAGCACCGTCGGCTGCAACGGCATGCCGTACATCACGCCCGCAGGCGTCAGCGCGCCGGGGCAGGGCTGTGTGCCGTTTGCCGGCATCCTGGATTTCTCCTTCAGCGTCAACAACAGCCCGGTGCCCCTCTCCTACGGCAGCCTGCGCATGGTGTCCACGCTGGGCCTGGACGCCTCGGGCCTGCTGGTGGGCAGCATCCGGGCGCAGTCGCAGCAGGCCACCGACGTCGTGATGAGTTCAGGCAGCGCGGGCTCGGTCTGGACGATCACGCGCTTTTCCAGCGACGCCGGCCCGCTGGCCTGCTTCACCGCGCCGGACTATTGCCTGGGCGCCACCGGCCGCTGGGTGATGAGCCCGGTGCCCGAGCCTGCGAGCGCGTTGCTGATGGGCCTGGGCGCCATCGGCGTGGCCAGCCTGGTGCGTCTGGGGCGCCGCCTGCGGCCGTAGCCTCGGCCCTTCAGGCTGCAGCGCCTGCCGACATGGGCGCGCCTGGCACGGGCTCTGCGGCCAGCGCCTGACAGCCGCGCAGCACATCGCCGACGATCAGGATGGCCGGGCTGCCGATGCCCGCGGCCGCTGCGTCCTGTGCCACGCAGCCCAGCGTGCTGAGCAAGTGCCGTTGCTGCGGCAGGCTGGCGTACTGCACCAGGGCCGCTGGCGTGCTGGCCGGCAAGGCCGCCAGCATCCCGGCCTGCAGCGCGGCCAGCCGCTGCACGCCCATGTAGACCACCAGCGTCAGCCCCTGCGCCGCGGCGGCGGCCAGGGTGGGCCAGTGCAGGTCGGCGTTCGATTCGCCGGCATGGCCCGTCACCAGCAGCACGCCATGGGCGTGCTCGCGGTGCGTCCAGGGCACACCCAGCGCGGTGGCGGCGGCCAGGCCGGATGAAATGCCGTTGACCACGTTTACCGTGATGCCGGCCGCCCGCAGGTGCTCGGCTTCTTCACCGCCACGGCCGAAGACGAAGGGGTCGCCGCCCTTCAGGCGCACCACGGTTTCGCCGCGCTGTGCTTCGGCCACCATCAGCCGGTGGATGAAGGCCTGCGGCGTGCTGGCGCAGCCCCCGCGCTTGCCCACGTGCACGATGCGCGCGCTCTTGCGGGCGTAGCGCAGCACGCCCGGGCCCACGAGGTCGTCGACCAGCAGCACGGTGGCGCGGCGGATGGCCTTGATGGCCTGGACGGTCAAGAGGTCCGGGTCGCCCGGGCCAGCGCCGACCAGGCTGACGCTGCCTGTGGGGGTGGCGGTACCGGCGGTGGCGGTGGATGGGTTCATGCAGCCTCCAGCGGCGCGTTGGCGGGCGTGCGCGCCACCTGCTGGCGCAGCGCCGGCAGGCAGCTGCCGCAGTTCGTGCCGCACTTCAGCGTGGCTTGCAGCTGGGCCAGGCGCTCATCGCTGCTGCCGCTGCAGCGGGCCAGGCAATGGGCGATCTCTTCGCTGCTGACGTCGAAGCAGTTGCACACCTGGGCGCCGCGCCGGGGCAGGGCCACCGGCGGCGTGGCCGTGCCGGCCAGCAGCGCGCGGCCATACGCTTGTGCGGGCAGATCGTCCACCAGCAGTGTGCCCACCCAGCCGGCGGCCTGGGTGTCGCCGGCCAGCATGAAGGCCTGGATGCGCGCGCCGCCCTCGGCATGGGCTTGCAGGCGCACGCTGCGGCGCTGGCCCCGCTGCAAATCGACATAACGCAATACATCGGTGACATCCAGGCCCAGCAGCGCTTCGATGCGCGCCAGCCAGGTGCCATCGGGCGCGGTGGGGGCGGCGGCGCGCAGCCACACGCCCACGGGCGGGGCGGCCTGGCAGGCTTCATCGCCCTCGCGCCCGAAAGGCACGCACATGGCGTAGTCCAGTTCAGCGCAGGCCGCCAGCAGCTCGGCACGGCGCTGCAAGGCCAGGCCCGCCGGCAGCCAGGCGCGGGCCAGCAGCTGCCAGGGCAGGGCGGCGGGGGTGATCTTCACTGCGGCGTGCTTCAGCTCGGGCTGCTGGCTCTGCGGGCAGACGCTGGGCAGGGTCAGGGCGTTGATGCCACCGCGGTGGCGCCCGCCCAGCACCTCGTCGCCCCAATGCATGGCCACGAACGCTTGCGTGGGCGCCACGGCGGTGCTGGCCACTGCCGGCAGCACCAGCAGCCCGCGCCGCGTTTTCAGCTGCACCAGGTCGCCGGCCTTCAGGCGCAGGCGGGCCAGGTCGCTGGGGTGCAGGTCGACGCTGGGTTCGCTGGCGTGGCCGTACAGGCGGCCCAGCGTGCCGGTGCGCGACAGGCCGTGCCAGTGGTCGCGCAGCCTGCCGGTGTTCAGGCTGAAGGGGTAGTGCGCGTCGCGCTTTTCGGCCAGCGCGCGCGGCTGGGTGGGGGCGAAGCGCGCCCGGCCATCGGCAGTGGCGAAGTGGCCGTCGGTGTACAGGCGTGCTGCGCCGCTGGATTCGCCTTCGCGCAGCGGCCACTGCTGCGGGCCTAGCGCTTCGAGCATCGCGTAGCTCAGGCCGGTGATGTCCAAGTCGCGCCCGCGCGTGCTTTCGCGGTGTTCGTTCCACAGGCTCTCAGCGCTGTCGTACGGGAACAGCGTGGTGCCGTCGGCACGCCGGGCGGGCAGCAGGGCTTCGATGCGGCGCGCCACGGCGGTGGCGATTTGCCAGTCGTGCCGCGCCTGGCCCGGCGCGGGCACGGCCGGGCGCACGCGGCTGATGCGGCGTTCGCTGTTGGTGACGGTGCCGTCCTTTTCGCCCCAGGTGGTGGCGGGCAGCAGCAGGTCGGCGTACTGCGCCGTGGCCGTGGTGGCAAAGGCTTCCTGCACGATGACGAACTCGCAGCGCTCCAGCGCGCGGCGCACGGTAGCCTGGTCGGGCAGGCTTTGCGCGGGGTTGGTGCACACGATCCACAGCGCGGCAATCTCGCCATCGGCCGCGGCCTGGAACATCTCCACCGCGCTCTTGCCGGGCTTCGCAGGCACATCCGCCACGCCCCACAGCGCGGCCACTTCGGCGCGGTGCTGCGGGTTCGCCAGGTCGCGGTGGGCAGACAGCAAATTGGCCAGGCCGCCGACCTCGCGCCCGCCCATCGCATTGGGCTGCCCGGTCAGGCTGAAGGGGCCGGCGCCGGGCTTGCCGATCTGCCCGGTGGCCAGGTGAAGGTTGATGAGCGCGGCGTTCTTGTCGGTGCCGCTGCTGCTTTGGTTGAGGCCCTGGCAGTACAGCGACAGCGTGGGCGTGGCCTGGCCAAACCAGCGTGCGGCCTGCACCAGATCGGCTTCCTTGATGCCGCAAAACTTGGCCGTCTCAGCCGGCGTGGCGTTGCGCACGATGTCGCGCAGCGCGTCGAAGCCGGTGGTGTGGGCATCGATGAAGGGCCGATCGACCAGGCCTTCCCACAGCAGCAGGTGCAGCATGCCGTTGAACAGCGCCACGTCGGTGCCGGGCTGGATCTGCAGATGCAGGTCGGCGGCCTCGGCCGTTTCGGTGCGGCGCGGGTCGACGACGATCCACTTCTGTTGCGGGTTCGCACGCCGGGCGTCTTCCAGCCGGCGAAAGAGGATCGGGTGCGCCCAGGCCATGTTGCTGCCGGCGATGAAGACGGTGGCTGCGTGGTCCAGGTCTTCGTAGCTGCCGGGCGGCGCGTCGGCGCCCAGCGTGGCCTTGTAGCCGGCCACGGCGCTGCTCATGCACAGGCGGCTGTTGGTGTCGACGTTGTTGGTGCCGAGCAGGCCCTTAGCCAGCTTGTTGAAGGCGTAGTAGTCCTCGGTGAGCAGCTGGCCGCTGATGTAGAGACCGATGGCATCGGGGCCGCGCGTCTGCGCGATGTGCGCCAGCTTCGATGCCGCTTCGTCCAGCGCGCTGTCCCAGGTGGTGGCAACAGGTGCGGCACCGCGCTGCAGCCGGCGCATCGGTTGCAGCAAGCGCGTCTGCAGCGTCACCGGGGCGCTGGCCGTCAGGTGCAGGGTGCTGCCCTTGGTGCACAGCCGGCCGAAGTTGGCGGGGTGGTCCGGGTCGCCGCGTACGCCAGTAATCTGCGCGCCGCTGCTTTCGATGATGACCCCGCAGCCCACGCCGCAGTAGGGGCAGGTGGACTTCGTTTCCGTCACGCTGCAGCCTGGCCTGCCGCGGCCAGCGGTTCGATGGCCAGGGTGTTCAGCTCCTGCGCGTCCAGAAGCACCTGGCCTTCTTCCACGCGCACCGCAAACGGCGTGGTGCAGCCCTCGTCGGGCGCACGCGCGCAGCCGTCGGCCAGGCCGATCGTCCAGTTGTGCAGCGGGCAGGCCACGCTGTGGCCGAAGACGATGCCCTGGCTCAGCGGGCCGCCCTTGTGCGGGCAGCGGTCCAGCAGGGCGAAGACATGGTCGTCTGCCGCGCGGAACAGCGCCACCGCCGCGCCTTGCTGGCGCGCCACGCGGCGAGAGCCGAGCACGGGAATGTCCGCCACGGCACAGATGGGCACCCAGTTCGTCATGCTGCGCCCCCTTCGGTGGCCAGCGCGGGCGCAGGCACCTGCAAGGGGCTGAACTGCCGCAGGTCCACCTGCGCCTGTTCGAACTGGAACCAGGGGTCGGGCTCGCCGTCCAGCGCGTACTGCAGCTTTTCCCACAGCGCCTTGCGGCCGGCGGCGTCGTCCAGGATGCGCGCCTTCACGTGGTCCAGCCCCACGCGGTTCACGTAGTGCACGGTGCGTTCCAGGTACCAGCCTTCTTCGCGGTAGAGCTGGCAGAAGGCGCCGGTGTACTCCAGCACTTCATCGGCGGTCTTCAGCTTCACCAGGAAGTGCGCGACCTCGGTCTTGATGCCGCCGTTGCCTGCAACGTACATCTCCC
>JAIXZR010000209.1 GCA_027489455.1 Rubrivivax sp.
CGAACTGCTCGATCAGCGCGGCCTTGGCGGTGGCGATCGAAACCGGGGGGATGTTCAGCGGGTTGCCGTTCATGCGCTGCGTTCTGTCTTCGTGGGGGCGGGCACCCAGGCCCCGGCCGGCAGCGGCCGGGCGGGCACCCAGGCCCCGGCCGGCAGCGGCCGGGGCAGGGGCGGCAGCTCGATGCGCGGCAGCTCGCGCATCGCGAACAGCCACACCATCAGCAGCGGCGGGGCGTTGAAGATCAGCATGCGGTAGACCGAGCCCGGGCCCAGCTCCAGCAGCGGCACCGCGGCCGAAGCGGCGATGAGCAGCAGGCACACCAGCAGCGGGAAGCCGCGCCGCAGGCTGACGCGCCAGCGCGCGGCGCGGAAGTCGTCGTGGAAGGCCGCGGGCGCCGCCGCCAGCACGCGCACCAGGTGCTCGATGCCGCGGCGGAACTTGGCTTCTGCGTCCAGACCCCGCGCCGTGCCGTCGCCGCGCAGCCGCACGGTGGCGCGCCAGCCGCCGCTGTGGCGCGACAGGCGCGACCATTCCAGGCCCAGCACCGAGAGCAGGTCTTCGGGCAACTGCGTCGGCGGCGCGGAAGCCGGCCGCAGCTCCAGCTCGGCCGGCACGTTCTTCACGCGTGACACCTTCATCACCACTGCCAGGCCGGCCACCTGGGCGCTGGCCTGCACGAGCGTCAGCACCGGGTCGGCCTGCCCGCGCGGCGGCGGCTGCAGCTTGTGGCCCAGCGCGATGCACACGCCCGCGGCCTGCTGCCACTGGCGCTGCGGCGGCAGGGCGTCCACCCAGGCCAGCAGGTCGGCCGCCGCGGCGCCTTCGGCCTGCAGCGTGGCCGGCTGCGGTGGCGGCAGCCCGGCCGCCGGGGCCAGCGGCAGCAGCTGGCGATGCAGGGCCAGCCAGTCGGTGGAAGCCGCGTCCAGCTGCAGCGTTTCGCGCACCGCGGGCATGTCGGCCGCGGCGGCGTGCTCGCGCGGGCGGAAGGCCAGCTGGCGCGCCAGGCGGTCACTGCCCGGCAGGTCCACGCTGCGGCCGGCGCGGCTGAAGGGCTCGGCCAGGCGCAGGATTTCGTGGTGGGTCAGCGGCGGCAGGCCCGGCACCGGTACGGGCGCAGCCGCGGCCGCCGGGCGGATGCGTTCAGCGCGCAGCATCGGTGGCGGGGCCGGCGGGTGGTGCTGCGGGCTGCACCGCGGCCTGGGCCGCCGCCAGCGCCGCCGGCAGGGCCAGCGGGCGGCCATGCGTCAGCCGCGACAGCACGCGCTGGCCGCTTTCCGCGACCTGCTGCATGCTGGCTTCGAGCAGCGCCATTTCGCGCAGGGATTGCGCGAAGGCCCGGTACTCGGCGGATTGGGCTTCGGCCAGCGCCAGCGGCGGCGCGCTGTCCTGCAGCGCCGTGCCCAGGCGCGTGAAGCTTTCCTGCACGCGCGCCAGGGTGTCGTGCAGCGCCGGGCCGGCGGCCGTGGCCGCGGTGCCGCTGCGGGCCAGGGCGTCCAGCGTCTGCGCCAGCGCTTGCAGGTGGGCCTGCATCGCGCCGCCTTCGCGCGCGGCCAGCAGCTGCAGCGCCTGGCCGCGCTGCGCGCCTTCGCCCAGCGCACGCAGCGAGTTGTCGCGCAGCCCGTCGAGCTGCCGCTCGAGGTGGCGGTTGAGCGCGCTCAGCCGCGCGCCCACGGCCACCACCTCGCTCAGGATCTTGTCCAGGTCGCCCACCACCAGCGTGATGCGGTCCAGGAAGTGGTTCAGGTCCTGCGCCAGTTCGCCAAATTCGTCGGCCGTCTTCACGCCCGCGCGCGGCGACAGGTTCATCACCCCCTTGGCCAGCCCCGACACCGTGCCGCGCAGCGCCAGCAGCGGCTCCATGCGCACCTTCAGCAGCAGGAACAGCACCACCGTGTGCACCAGGATCTTCAGGCTCAGCGCGCCGGCGGTCAGCCGCACTTCCTGCCACCAGATGGCTTCCTTGCGCTCCAGGTAGCTGCGCACGGCCACCGTGCCCAGCACTTCTCCCACCTGCGCCTTTACGTGGCAGCTCAGGCAGAACTGCTCGGCCGTCAGCGCCACGCTGGCCTGCTGGTGCTTGCCATCGCCCCAGCGCGGCTGCAGGCCCTGCACGTCCATGTTGCGGGTTTCCTTCATCGACGCCACCGTCACCGCGCTGGGCAGCACGGCGATCGCCAGCCCGAGATCGGTGTAGTTGCGGTCCAGGATGGGGTAGACCGTCTGCGCTGCCAGCGGCCCGCCGGAATTCAGCATGATCGACTTCACGTCGTTGGCCAGCTGCTGGGCCGCCAGTTCCACGCGCTTGGGCTCGGCCTGGGCGAAATCCCAGCGCAGCGCCAGGTAGCGGATCGTCAGCTCCACCGCCGCCACCAGCGCCAGCAGCAGGAAGAAGTCCCGGATCATGTGGAACATGAAGGACTGTTCGAAACGGCTGCTGGCGGCGGCGGGTGCGGACATGCGGCGGGCTGGACGACAGGCTGTCAGGACACTGCGGATGATGAGGCACGGCCGGTGGCATGCGCCGGCGCATGGGCTCTGCCCCGCGGCCCGCTGCGCCACCCCCGGAACGCAGGGGCCCTCAGCCCCGAGGCGCGGGGCTGACGCGGCACACCGCCAGGGCGATACTGCGAGCCTTGGAAACCCACACCAACGCCCCAGGGACGTGAAAACCATGAAAAAGCTTCTGATCGCCGCCACGCTGAGCCTGCCGATGCTGGCGTCCGCCCAAAACCTGCTGATCAACGGCAGTTTCGAGAACGGCCTGACCGGCTGGACCGTTTCGCAAAGCCCCAGCACGATCTTCCCGATCAGCACCGTCACCTACGGCACGCTGCCCGGCGCCTTCGGCGAGATCATCCCCGCCGACAACAACGCCAACAACCGGAGCCCCGACGCGGTGGGCACCCGCGCTGCCTACTTCGTCGACGACAACGCGGTGCAGAGCATCAGCCAGTCGTTCACCGTGACGACCGCGGGCCTGTACAACATCGGCCTGTCGCTCTACCTGCCGGCCAACGGCTTCGCCAACGCCGGCGATGCCACCCTGACGCTGGTGACGCCCGCCGGCACCGAAACGGGCCTGCTGAGCAACGGCGCGCCCGGCACCTGGTTCGGCAACAACGTCGTGCGGTCCCTGACGCCCGGCGCTTACACCTTCAGCTTCCAGCTGGCTACCGCCGGTGGTGTGTCGAAGGACATCCTGATCGACCGCGCCTACGTCGCCGCCGTGCCGGAACCCACCACCTACGCCATGCTGCTGGCCGGCCTGGGCGTGATGGGCCTGCTGGCCGCCCGCCGCCGCCGCGACTGACCGGCGCCGACCGCGAGATGACGCCCCGGCTTGCCGGGGCGTTTTTCATGGCCGGGCACCGCTTATGCTTGTTGGCGCCACGTCCACCATCAGGCCCCGCATGAGCACACCCGCCGTCCACCACATCACCCACCCGCTGGTGCAGCACAAGCTCACGCTGTTGCGCCAGAAGGACCGCAGCACCAACAGCTTCCGCCGGCTGCTGCACGAGATCAGCATGCTGATGGCGTACGAGGTGACGCGCGACATGCCCACGCAGCTGATCGAGATCGAGACGCCGCTGGAGAAGATGCAGTCGCCGGTGATCGACGGCAAGAAGACGGTGTTCGTGGTGGTGATGCGCGCAGGCATGGGCTTCCTGGACGGCATGCTCGAAGTCGTGCCCGGCGCGCGCGTGGGCCATGTGGGCCTGTACCGCGATCCGAAAAGCCTGGTGGCGGTGGAGTACTACTTCGAGATTCCGCACGACATGCACGAGCGCGACGCCATCGTGCTGGACCCGATGCTGGCCACCGGCAACAGCGCGGCAGCTGCGGTGGAGCGGCTGAAGGAAACGCGCCCGCGCTCGATCCGCTTCGTCTGCCTGCTGGCCGCGCCCGAAGGCCTGCAGCGCTTCCACCAGGCGCACCCCGACGTGCCGGTCTACACCGCCGCCATCGACCGGCAGCTCAACGACCACGGCTACATCGTGCCGGGCCTGGGCGACGCCGGCGACCGGCTGTTCGGCACCAAGTAGGCGCGGGCTGCGTCAGCGCGCCACCCAGCCGCCGCTGACCGGGAACACCTGGCCCACGAAGCAGGCCGCCGCGTCGCTGCACAGGTAGGCGGCAAACAGCGCGTCTTCGCGCGCGGCCACCAGCCGGCCCAGCGGCACCTCGCGCGCCAGGCGCTCCTGGAAGCGCGGGTGGGCCTGCACCTCGGGCGGGAAGTAGGTGGGGTTGTCGACGAAGTTCTGCGCGATGGCGTTGACCTGCACCTTCAGCGGCGCCAGTTCCACGCCCACGGCCTGCACGTAGGCCAGCTGCGCGCCGCGCGCCGCGCTGTAGGTGGACGCGCGCTTCATCCCGCGCAGCGCCGAGGCACTGCCCATCACCAGCACCTTGCCGCCGCCGCGCGACACCATGCCCGGCACGGCGGCGCGCACCAGGCGCGGCAGCGGGTGCACCAGGGAGTCGAAGACCTGGGCCCATTCGGCCTCGTCCACGGCCAGCGCCGGCGTGCTGGGCGCGGGCAGCGCCAGGTTGGCCACCAGCACATCAATGGGCCCGGCCTGCGCCACCACGGCCCGGGCTGCATCCGGATCCACCAGCGGCGCGTGGCTGGCCACGATCTCGGCGCCCTGCTCGGCCAGCACTTCGCACAGCGCCGGGCCCATGAAATCCGCCGCCTGGGTGATGAGGACGCGCTTGCCGCGCAAGGCTTCGATCATGGTCTGGTCTCCTGGGGCTGGGTGGGCGGGTGCATCCGCATGGACCGGCCGAGCGTACTGGTAGGGCACGCCGCCTTCCAGCCCATCATCGCCAGGCCCCATGACCACGAACCGCATCCCCCAACCGATGGCCACGCTGGCCACCCTGGCCACCCTGGCCGCCAGCGGCTGCATGCCGGCCCTGGCCAACCACGGCGGCCCGGTCACGGCCGCGCCCCAGACCGTGATCATCCAGGGCCACTACGACAACGCCGTGGGCACGCAGGACGCCGCGTCCGCCGGCACCATCCGCCGTGAACTGCTGCAAAGCCGCCCGGCCCAGCGCCCGGGCGAGGTGCTGGAGTTCGTGCCCGGGGTCATCGTCACCCAGCACAGCGGCGACGGCAAGGCGAACCAGTACTTCCTGCGCGGCTTCAATCTGGACCACGGCACCGATTTCGCCACGCGCATCAACGGCATGCCGGTGAACCTGCCCACGCACGGCCACGGCCAGGGCTACAGCGACCTGAACTTCCTGCTGCCCGAACTGGTGGAGCGCATCGAATACCGCAAGGGCCCGTACTTCGCCGCGGTGGGCGACTTCGCGGCCGCCGGCTCGGCCGACATCCGCACCCTGGCCACGCTGGCGCGGCCCTTCGCCCAGCTGACCCTGGGCCAGAACCGCTACCGCCGCGGCGTGGCCGGCGGCAGCACGGCGGTGGCCGATGGCATCACCCTGCTGGGGGCGGTGGAAGCCGCCAGCACCGACGGGCCCTGGACCGTGCCCCAAGGCCTGCGCAAGCTCAACGGCCTGGTCACGCTCAGCGGCGGCACGCGCGCGCAGGGCTGGCACCTCACCGCCATGGGCTACCGCGCGCGCTGGACGGCCACCGACCAGGTGCCGCAACGGCTGATCGACGCCGGCAGCTTCAACGGCCGGCCCTTCGGCCGCTTCGATTCGCTGGACCCCACCACCGGCGGCGAAAGCCACCGCAGCAGCCTGTCCGGCGAATGGCACAAGGACGGCCCGGCCGGGCGCACGAACCTGTCGGCCTACGCCATCCGCTATGACCTGGATCTGAACTCCAACTTCAGCTACGCGCTGGAGCGCCCTGCCGAAGGCGACCAGTTCAAGCAGACCGACAAGCGCAGCGTCTACGGTTTCGACGCCGAGCACATCGTCAACCACGACCTGGGCATCTTCCCGGCCCGCAGCGTGGCCGGGCTGCAGCTGCGCCACGACCGCATCCGGGTGGGGCTGTACGACAGCGTGGCGCGCCGCATCACCGCGACCGTGCGCGAAGACGCCGTGCGGCAGACGCAGCTGGGCCTGTTCGCGCAGACCTCGGTCGAACTCACGCCCGCGCTGCGCGCCGTGTTCGGCCTGCGGGCCGACCGCTTCCAGGCGCGCGTGGATGCGCTCACCCAGCCCGACAACAGTGGCCGCGCCAGCGACAGCCAGGTGTCGCCCAAGCTGAGCCTGGTGTACGCCGCCACACCCAAGACGGAAGTGTTCTTCAACGCCGGCCGCGGCTTTCACAGCAACGACGCACGCGGCACTACCGCGCGCTTCGACCCGCGCAGCGGCGACCCCATCGACCCCGTGCCGGCCCTGGTGCCGCTCACGGGCGCGGAGATCGGCCTGCGCACCGAAGCCATCCCGAAGCTGCAGAGCTCGGTCTCGATCTGGGGCCTGCGCTCGGCGTCGGAACTGGTGTACATCGGCGACGCCGGCACCACCGAAGCCAGCCTGGGCAGCCGCCGGCGCGGGGTGGAATTCAGCAACCGTTGGCAGCCGGTGCCCTGGTTCCTGTTCGACGCCGACATCGCCTTCAGCCATGCCCGGCTGAAGGACGGCAGCCGCATCCCCAACAGCATCGACCGCGTGGCCAGCATCGCCGGCACGCTGAAGGACATCGACGGCTGGACCGGCAGCCTGCAATGGCGCTACCTGGGCAGCGGCGCACTGGCCGAGGACAACAGCGTGCGCTCGTTCCCCTCGTCCACCTTCAACCTGCGCGTCACGCGCAGCCTGGGCCCGCAAGCCGCGCTGACGCTGGACGTGTTCAATCTCTTCAACCGCCGGGTGAACGACATCCAGTACTTCTACGAATCGCAGCTGCCCGGCGAAGCCGCCCCGGTGGCCGACCGGCACGTGCACCCGGCCGAACCGCGCAGCCTGCGCCTGACGCTGCAGCTGGGGTTCTGACGATGGCGCTGCAGGGGCCCTGCCCCACCAAGACCGCACTGGCCTGCCTGCTGGCCATGGCGGCCACGGCCCAGGCCCACGACAGCTGGTTGGCACCCCTGCCGCCCAGCGACCGCGGCGAAGCCCTGTTCGCCTTCGGTACCGGCAACCAGTTTCCGGTGCAGCAGGCCGCCATCCCGCTGGCGCAGCTGCGCAGCACCGGCTGCATCAGCGAAGGCCTGCGGCCCACGCCCCTGCGCTGGGTGGCCGACCTGCCCACGGCCGTCGTGCTGCGCTCGGCCCGGCCCGTGCCGGCCACGGCCGCGCTGACCTGCTGGGCGCAGTTGAAGCCGATCGACATCGAGATCGACGACAACGCCACCGTCGAGGTCTACCTGAAGGAAATCAACGCCACACCCGCGGTGCGCGAACGCTGGGCCGCACTGCGCGCACGCGGCGTGCGCTGGCAAGAGACCTACACCAAGCACGCCCGGGTGGAAGTGAACCCGGCAGCAGGCACGGGCCTGGTGAATGGCGGCGCTGACGCTGTCGCGATCGAAGGCCTGGGCCTGGACCTGCGCATCGACAGCCCGCAACCGCTGCGCGCTGGCGACACCCTGCGCGCACAGCTGCTGCGCGACGGCCAGCCGCTGCCCGGCCTGCCGGTGGAACTGCGCAGCAACCTCAGCCCCTTCGGCTTCTGGCGCACCACCGACGCCGAAGGCCGGCTGCACCTGCCCGTGCCTTTGGCGGCGCGCTGGCTATTGCGGGCCGTGGATCTGCAGCCTTCGGCCGCCAAGGCCGACGCCTGGGACAGCCGCTTCGTCACGCTGGCTTTCGAGGTTCTTCCGCGCCGCTGAGGGGGCAGCAGCGGCGCGGGTCTCGTCAGTCCACGGCCAGGGGCGCGTCGGTCTCGCTGGTGGGCGGCACCACAGCGTCGACGTTCAGCGGTGCGGCCGTCTCGCTGGCAGCCAGCATGCCGGTATAGCCCACCCAGGCCAGGATCGACGCGGTGGCGCCCGGTGGTACAGCGCCTGTGGGCGTAGCCGGGGGGTCGGCGGGCGTGTCGTCATGGCCACCGCCACAGCCGGCCACCATGCCGGCCGCCAACGCGGCCATTAGCAGCTTGTGCAGTTTCATCGCGGGGCTCCTCGTCAACGGCTGCCCGGCAGCGGCGTGTTCAGGTACGGGAAGCCCGGCAGCAGCGGCACCACGGCCTGGTCGACGGCGTCGTGCAGCCTGAAGCTGGTGGCGCCCAGTGGCACCTTCGACGGATTGCAGTCGGCACCGAAGC
>JAIXZR010000163.1 GCA_027489455.1 Rubrivivax sp.
CAAACTCTTCAGTTCGATCATGTTTGCTCTAAGGAATCGAAAAGAACTCCATCTCTAGAATTCATTTCCAAATTTCCATGAGCGTTTAAGGTCCTAAGACCAGAACAACTACATCTCTGCAGCCATCCCAGCACTCGCCTTCAAACGCCCACGCTTATCGGCTGTGTGTTGTTAAAGAGCATTCTTCTGACGCCGCCGCAATTAAGCGTTCGTTATCAGCGAAGACCGCGATTCTGACATGTTTTTCCAAACCCTGTCAACTCGCTCTTTGCCGATCCGACCGAGCGGACCAACAGACGATGCATCGCAATGACCGCAGGCGTTTCAATGTCACGAACCAGATTTTCTCCAGCTCTCCCAGACTACCGGTGATTGCTCACCAGCCTGCCGGGGCATCGGTCTACCTTCGCGCCATGCCTTGGCACCGTCCCTGCCCGCAACATCCGAACGCCGATGTCTCGTAGACAACTTGCGTTCGTGGCTGCGAACAGCGAAGCCCACGACTATAGCACCTTCACGACGAGTAGCGCAACTGCCCGATCAGTGAGCCGCGACGCCGCTCGCCACTGGCTCGGCGAGGGCCAGCCTCAGGGCCACGTCCGGCCGATCCGATTCCAACACCTGCACCAGCACGGACTGGAGGTGCCGTGTGTCAGCACGCAGAAGCTTCTGCTTGATGGAGGCGATACGCGCCGGGTGCATGGAGAAGCTACGCAAGCCCATGGCCAGCAGGATCTCGGTGAACGCCGGATCGCCAGCCATCTCGCCGCATACGCTCACGCCCTTGCCTCGCGCCCGTGCGCGTTCGATCGTGTGCCCAAGCAGCTGCAGCACTGCGGGATGCCAGGGGTCGTAGAGATGCGCCACCGCCTCGTCTGCGCGGTCGATGGCCAGCGTGTATTGGATGAGGTCGTTGGTGCCGACCGAGACAAAGTCGAAGAACGCCAGGAAGCGATCGATGACCACGGCCGCAGCCGGCACCTCGATCATGGCGCCGAGTTCGACCTTGCCGTAGGGCTTGCCCGCATCGTCGAGCTGCTGGCGCGCACGCTGCAGCGCTTCCTGGATCGCCACCACTTCGCTGGCGTGGGCCACCATCGGAATCAGGATCCGCACCTTGCCATACGCGCTGGCCCGCAGGATCGCCCGCAACTGCTGGCGGAACATGCCGGGCTCGGACAGGCTCCAGCGGATGGCTCGCAGCCCCAGAGCGGGATTCAGGCCGTGCTCATGCCGCAATTCCTGCGGGCTCATCCGGTCCATCGGTTTGTCCGCGCCGATATCGACGGTCCGGATCGTCACCGGCAAGCCCTGCATGGCCTGGACCACGTCGCGATAGGCCTCGAACTGCTCCTCCTCGCCAGGCAGGTTGCCGCCGCGGTTCATGAAGAGGAACTCACTGCGGAACAGGCCCACGCCCACGGCACCGGCAGCCACCGCAGCCGCGGCATCGCCCGGCGATTCGATGTTGGCGAGCAATTCGACCGCCTGCCCATCCAGAGTCACGGCCGGCGTGTGGCGCAGGCGGTTGAGCCGGGCACGCTCCAGATCGCTCTGCTGCTGCCGGAACCTGTATTCCTCGAGCACGATGTCGCTCGGATTGACGATCACCACGCCAGCGTCGCCATCGATCACCAGCAGATCGTCTTGCCGGATCATCCGGCTCGCTTCGCGCGCACCCACCACGGCCGGGATGTCCAGGCTGCGCGCGACGATGGCCGTGTGCGAGGTGCGGCCACCGACGTCGGTGACGAAGCCGGTGAAGACGCTGCGCTTGAACTGCATCATGTCTGCCGGCGCCACATCATTGGCAACCAGGACCAGCGGCTCGCCGTCACTGCGCCCCGCCAGCGCCGGGGCACGTTGCGCCGATGGGTCGCTGCTCATGTGCCGCAGCACACGTTCCACCACCTGCTCCAGATCCGCCTTGCGCTCGCGCAGGTAGGCGTCTTCCATGTCGTCGAACTGCCGCGCCAGCACTTCCAGCTGCGCCGAGAGCGCCCATTCCGCGTTGTAGCGGCGGTCCTTGATCCAGCCTTTGGTGGCTTCGGTCAAGGCTTCGTCGTGCAGCATCATCAGGTGCACATCCAGCAACGCCGCCAGTTCCTGCGGCACGTCTGCAGGCATGTCGCGCTTGAGCGCCAGCAATTCGCCCGCCACCGCATCACGCGCCTGCCTCAGACGCCCGATTTCCTGCTCGACGCGATCGGCAGGAACGAAGTAGTGCGCGACGTCCACCCGGCTCGAAGCCACCAGCACCGCACGCCCGATGGCCACACCGCGCGAAACCGCCATGCCAAAGAGTTGGATGCTCATGAGGCCACTTTAGCGCAGCCCCTGTGCCGGCCCCGGGGCGGACCAGCGCGCCCGGCGGCTATTCGCCTTCGCCGAACTTGCCGTCGATCAGCGCGCGCAGCGCAGCCATCGCTTCGGCCTCGTCTTCACCCGCGGCCTCGATCTCGATCTCGCTGCCCATGCCTGCGGCCAGCATCATCACGCCCATGATGCTTTTCGCGTTCACGCGACGACCATTGCGGCTCACGTAGATCTCGCACTTGAAGCCACCGGCCAGCTTGGTGAGCTTGGCCGACGCCCGGGCATGCAGACCGAGCTTATTGCTGATGGCTATCTTGGTCTGGATCATTCGACCTCGGCGGGACAGGCTGGTTTTGGCGGCGTGGCACGGACACCTGCATCACGCCCAGGGTGCCCCCGGCCACGGCGCGCGACGCCAGATCTTCCAGGGCCACGTTGGCGTAGCACAGGGTGCGCCAGAGCATCGGCACATTGACGCCCGCCACGATCCGGGCCTGGCGTCCATCGGCGGCGGCCAGCGCGGCATTGCAGGGGGTGGCGCCGAAAACGTCCACCAGGATCAGCGCCGGGCCGTCACCCAGTTGCGCCAGCGCCGCGCTCACCCGGGCTTCGGCCTGCTCCATCGTGGCACCGGCCGGCACATCGACACAGGCCAGCGTGCGACAGCGCTCGGCATAGACATGCTCAGCCGCGGTACGCAGGGCGCTGGCCAAAGGCTCGTGGGCGACGATCAGGATGCTGGGCATGGCAGTGCAGGATTATCAGCGGCCACGGCCCTGTCAGGACCAGGGCCTGCGGCTGGCTCAGGAGGGGAACCGCAGCGATTCAAAAAAGGTGGTCACGCCCTCGGCGGGCAGTTCAGCGCCCAGCACCGTGGCCTGGAAAACGACGGTGCCGCGTGCAAACACGGCCAGCTCCTCCTGCACGGCCTTGCCGTCGGGCAGCTGGCCGGCCAGCGCCCATCGGCGGCTGGCTGCGTGCGGTGTGGCGCCGGGCACCGCCAGGGCCTTGCGTGCGTCCGGCACGGGGCTGGTCAGGTTGGCCGCCGCGCTGTCCACGAGTTCGCCCAAGGCAGCGCCCACCAAGGCCGGGTCCCGCATGTCGGCATAGGCCACGGCCCAGGTCTGCCCGCCAGCGCTGCAGGCGTGCAGCGCCAGTCGAACCGATTGCCCGGCCAGGCGCACACTGCGTACCTGCGGCACGGGCTTGCAAGGCAGCAGCATCACCAGCCCCGAATCGACGGGCCGCCAGTCGCGCCAGTCCAGCGCCGGGCTGCAAGCCGCTGCGAGCGCCGCCGACACCAGCAACAGCCACCGCGCGGCGCGCTGGCGAGCCTCATCGACGAAGGCCAAGGCAGGAAGGCGGTCAGGGGCACGCGGCATGGCAACGATTATGGGCAGGCCGCCCCGCGCAGCCCCCCTGCACCAGGGGGGCGTTGACGTGGCCCGTGATGGAGTCGGCGCCGGCTATCCCGCTAACCCGACCTTCCCCCCGAAGCGTGGGGTGGCGCCCGGGCCCTGCAGCAGTGAACCTCTTGTTTCAGAACGTGTCAGACGCCGGAGCAGCGCTTGACAGCCGCACGTCGGCACGCAGCAGCCGGTCTGCGGCCGACGTCACTCATACGAATCGATGAGCACGCGCCCCTGGCGCACACGCTCGGGGAGTCACAAGCACGATGGAAACCTCGGAATTGGTGCGCGATCAGGTCGCGCCAGCACAACGGCCCAGCACCCCGCTGGACCCGCATGCCCTGCTCTCGCGGCTGGGCAGTGAAGTCGCACGCAGCCTGTCATCGGCGCTGGAACGCGTGACGACGCTCGCAGCCACGGGACGCATCGACCGCAGCAGCCTGCGGGCCTTGCGCGACGAAGTCGACCGGGCCCGCCGTGCCGGCATCATGGGCCAGCAGGTGAGCCGCTTCGCCTCGGGCCAGGTCAAGGTGCAGCGCGAGCGCCTGGATCTGACGGGCCTGCTGCTCGAAACGCTGCGCCAGCGGCGCCGCGAAATCGACGCCCGGCGCATCGAGGTACGGCAGTTCTTTGCTCAGGCAGAAGTGGTCAGCGACGCCACGCTCACCTTCGCGCTACTGCAAAGCCTGTTCGACTGGGCCTTCGAACATGCGGCAGGCCGGATCGACATGAAGCTCGACATCAAGCCCTGGCCAGCGCAGGCCCGGCTGAGCTGTGCCTTCAACCGGCAGCCGCCCGATCCCAAGGCCGCCGTCGAGAACGCCATCGACAAGGACGAAGCCGCGCCGCTGGAAACCATGGCCTGGTGCCTGCTGCAGCAAACGGCTGTGGCCCTGGGCCTGGTGATCTACCGCCATGACACGGCCCAGCGCAGCACGGTGACGATCGAGTTCCCGGAAACCGTGGTCTCCACGATCGACGGGCTTTCCACCAGCGAGCTCGACGACCCCAGCCAGCACGGGCAGCACTCGCAGCCGCTGGCTGGCCGACACGCGCTGGTGGTGGCCAGCCGCCGTGAAGTGCGCGGCCTGGTGCGCGACGCTCTGCGGCCCATGGGCCTGATGCTGGACTTCGTCAACTCGGTCGAGGAAGCCGTCGATTTCTGCCGCGACGGCCTGCCCCACGCCGTGGTGTACGAAGCCGCCCTGGTGGGCGAACGCTTCGACAAGCTGCGGGCCGAGATGCTGGCCGAGGTGCCGACCATGGCCTTCGTGCAGATCGCCGAGCACGGCAAGGCCTTCGAGGTGCTGAACCTGGGCACGCACCAGTTCGCCAGTGTCGGCCGCGAAGCCCTGCTGGAATCACTGCCAGCAGCGATGATGTTCGAGCTGGCGCGCAGCGACAACCACCAGCCATAGCCCACCGCCGCGGCCGCGGCCCGCCTGGGTCAGCGGCCGAAGACCTTCTTCAGGATCGCGCTGCCCGTACCCACCGGATCGGCGCGGATCTTCTTCTCTTCCACGCCGATCATCGTGAACAGGCCGTCCAGCGCGCGCTCGGTCACGTAGCGCTGGATGTTGGCGTCCTCGCCCTTCACCAGGCCCAGCCCGGCGGCCTTGCCGGCCACGGCGTTGTAGCGCTCGGCCAGCTGCACCTTGTCGGTGGCGCGCGTGACGATGGGCAGGAACTTCTCGCCCAAAGGGCTGCGCGTCTTGGCGGAAAAGAAATCGGTCACGGCGGTGTCGCCGCCGCGCACCAGCTTCAGCGCTTCCTCCACGCTCATGCTCTTGATGGCGTTCACCAGCAGCGGCCGCGCCTCGGGCACGGCGCTTTCGGCGGCCCGGTTCATGGCGGTGACGAGCTCGTCCACCCGCTTGCCCTGGCCCGTGGCCTTGAGCAGGCTGGCGGCCTTGTCCAGGCCCGAAGGCAGCCGGATGCGGACCAGGTCATTGCCCAGGAAGCCATCGGTGCGCCCCAGCAACCCTACCGCCGCGCTGGCGCCGCGCTCCAGGGCCGCGCGCACGCCCTGGGCAGCGTCGGACTCCCCCAGCGCCCAGGCCGGCAGCACCAGGCTGCAGGCACCGATGGCGAAGGCGGCTTGCGTAAACTCTCTGCGATGCATCTGCACTCTCGTCTGCATTCCCCGCCACGACGGCCACGAATGAAAGCCGATCTTGCGCGCCGCGGCCTGCTGCTGGCAAGCAGCGCGACGGCCCTGGCTTGGGTGGCCGGCTGCAGCCCCCGCGCCGCGGTGCCCGACATCGCCTACACCCTGCTGGACGGCACGCGCAGCAGCACGGCGGCGCTGCGCGGCAGCGTGGTGCTGGTGAACTTCTGGGCCACGAGCTGCGCCACCTGCGTGCGCGAGATGCCCCTGCTGGCCGCCACGCACCAGCGCTACCGCGCGCAGGGCCTGCAGACGCTGGCCGTGGCCATGCAGTGGGACGCCCCCGCCGCCGTGGCGCACTTTGCCGAGACCCGCGGCCTGCCCTTTGGCGTGGTGATCGACAACACCGGCGCGGTGGCCCGCGGCTTTGGCGAGATCCAGGCCACCCCCACCAGCCTGCTGCTGGATCGCCGGGGCACCATCGCGCACCGCTGGGAAGGCGCGCCCGAGCCCGCCACCCTGCACGCGCGCATCGAACGCCTGCTGGCTGCCACATGATCGGCCGCCTCGCAGGCCTGCTGCTGGCCAAGAACCCGCCCCAGGTGGTGGTGGACGTGGGCGGCGTGGGCTACGAAGTCGATGTGCCGATGAGCACCTTCTTCAACCTGGGTGCGGTCGGCCAGCCCGTGGTGCTGCTGACGCACTTCGTGGTGCGCGAGGACGCCCAGGTGCTGTTCGGCTTCCTCACGGCGGAGGAGCGCGCCACCTTCCGCGAGCTGGTGAAGATCAGCGGCGTGGGCCCGCGCACGGCGCTGTCCATCCTCTCGGGCCTGAGCGTGGCCGAGCTCTCGCAGGCCGTCGGCCGGCAGGACGGCGCGCGGTTGGTGAAAGTGCCCGGCATCGGCAAGAAGACGGCCGAGCGCCTGCTGCTGGAGCTCAAAGGCAAGCTCGGGCCCGATCTGGCGCTGCCTTCAGGCGGCCCGGTCAGCGACAACCAGGCCGACATCGCCCAGGCGCTGCAGGCCCTGGGCTACAACGACCGCGAAGCGCAGGCGGCGCTGAAGGCGCTGCCGCCCGATGTGGGCGTGAGCGAAGGCATCAAGCTGGCGCTCAAGGCCCTGAACCGCTGACCAACCCGGCCGGGCCGAAGCCGTACAGCCGCAGCAGCCAGCGTGTCGGGCGCTGCGCGGCAGCTTCGTTGTAGGCCTGCGCTGCATCGTCGAAGACGCGGCGGGCAAAGCCCAGCTCGGCGTCGGCATCGCGCCAGGCGCGCAGCAGCGCGGCGACGGCCGGGCTGTCGCGGCAATCGGGCTGCTGGTCCAGCAGCGCACGCACGCGGCTGGCGTGGGCCCGCAGGGCGGCTTCGGCCTGCACCCAGGCGGCCGCAGCGGCCGGCGCCACCGGGCGCGCGCCCAGCGCCATGGCCGCCTGCGCGCCCTGGGCCTGAGCGGCCTGCAGCGCGTCCAGCGCGCCAGCCTCGCCGGCCAGCGGCTCGCGCAGCGCCGCCAGCAGCGGCGGCAGCACCGCCGCGCGGTGCTTCAGGGCCGCATCGATGCGTTGCCAGGCCGCGCCGATGTCGTTGCGCAAGGCCACCAGGCGGTTGTAGGCGCCCACCATCCAGAACACGATGATGGCCGCCAGGGCCACCACCGCCCACTGCGCTGGCGTGGTCTCGGTCAGCAGCATCTCAGCTGCTGCGCACTTCGCCCTGGCCCAGCACCACCCACTTCATCGAGGTCAGGCCTTCCAGCCCCACGGGCCCGCGGGCGTGGAACTTGTCGGTGCTGATGCCGATTTCCGCGCCCAGACCGTATTCGAAGCCATCCGCAAAGCGCGTGCTGGCGTTCACCATCACGCTGGCGGAATCGACTTCGCGCAGGAAGCGCATCGCGCTGGCGTGCAGGGTGCTCAGGATGGCGTCGGTGTGGTGCGAGCCGTAGCGGTTGATGTGCTCGATGGCCTCGTCCAGGCTGGCCACGACGCGGATGCTGATCACCGGGGCCAGGTACTCGGTGGACCAGTCCTCTTCGGTGGCGGCCAGCACACGTGCGCCGGGCACGGCCTGCAGCAGCGCCGCACTCGCCGGGCAGCAGCGCATCTCCACGCCCTTGGCGGCAAACACCGCGCCGATACGCGGCAGGAAGGCCGCCGCCTGCGCGGCATGCACCAGCAGCGATTCGGCCGCGTTGCAGGGGCTGTACTTCTGCGTCTTGGCGTTGTCGGTGACGCGCAGCGCCAGCGCCAGATCGACCTGCTCGTCCACGTAGACGTGGCAGTTGCCGTCCAGGTGCTTGATCACCGGCACCCGGGCCTCGGCGCTGATGCGCTCGATCAGGCCCTTGCCGCCGCGCGGGATGATCACGTCCACGTACTGCGGCATGGCGATGAGCTGGCCCACGGCGGCGCGGTCGGCGGTCTGCACGAGTTGCACCGCATCCACGGGCAGCCCGGCCTCGGCCAGCGCTGCCTGCACCAGGCGCCACAAGGCCAGGTTGGACTGCAGGGCTTCACTGCCGCCGCGCAGCACGCAGGCGTTGCCGCTCTTGATGG
>JAIXZR010000226.1 GCA_027489455.1 Rubrivivax sp.
GGTGCACCTGGCTCTCGGTGGTGCGGGCACCAATGGCGCCCCAGCTGATGAGGTCACCGATGTACTGGGGCGAGATCACGTCCAGGAACTCGCTGCCCGCCGGCACGCCCAGCCGGTTGATGTCCACCAGCAGTTGCCGCGCGATGCGCAGGCCTTCGTGGATGCGGTAGCTCTCGTCCAGGTAGGGGTCGTTGATCAGGCCCTTCCAGCCCACCGTGGTGCGCGGCTTCTCGAAGTACACGCGCATGACGATTTCCAGCTCGCCGCCATGGCGTTCACGTTCGGCCTTCAGGCGGCGCGCGTATTCCAGCGCCGCCGCCGGGTCGTGGATGGAGCAGGGGCCGATGATCACCAGCAGGCGGTCGCTGCCGGGATCGGTGCCGCCGGCCATGATGCTGCGGATGTTGTTGCGCGTGGCAGCCACCAGCGTTTCCACCGGCGTGCCGCTGATCGGGAAGAAGCGGATCAGGTGCTCCGGCGGCGGCAGCGGCGTGACGTCGCGGATGCGCTGGTCGTCGGTCTGGCTGGTTCTTTCGCTGAGGGCCAGGCGTTCGGTGCTGGTGGGTGACAGGGACTTGGGGCTCATCTTGGGCTTTCGGGTGGGCGGCGGGTCGGATGGGCAACCGGCAACAAAAAACCGCCGGGGTTGCCGGCGGTTTCTGGGGTGCGGTTCGTGTGTCCTTGGACTACGCGTTTGCCTCTCCAGCCGCCAAGCGGTGCGAGAACCAAAAATACGCAAAGTAAAAGGCGGGTGCGAAACGCATGGGCGGCAATGTAGCACGCACTTCATGACCGGTCGCTGACGGCGTTCGTGGCGGCGGCCGCCAGCGCGGCCTCGATCGCGACGCTGGCTGGCCGTTAGGCTGAAACCGGCAACCAGGGCGTGTTCGTGTCAGGCAAGCGTTGACCCAGAACCCTCTTGCTCATGCTGGACCGCGCAGCACGGCTGGCGCAAGATGGCGCCGGCGTGTCTAACCATGCCCACGGGCGTATCGCGCCCCAACCTCTGGGCAAGCCGAAATGACCTTGCGACAGCCGACCTTTGTCCAACCGCCTCCACAGGCCCGCGCATGAGCCGCGGCGCCGTCTCCCCTGGCTTGCCTCCATCCAGCAGCGTCCTGGAAGACTGGGTTGCGCGCGCTGTCTTCGATTTCGCACTCGATGGCTTCGCCGTGCTCGACCGCAGCGGCGCGCTTCTGGCTTGCAATGAACGTTATCTGTCGCTGTGGAACTTTCCGCCCGAGATCCTGGCTGACCGCGACGTCGTGAAGATGCGCGCCCACATCGCCCAGCAGCTGGCCGATGCCAGTCGCTACCTGGGCAGCATCGAAGCGCTGACCCATACCGACCAGCCTGCGGTGTTCGACGAACTTGCCCTCAAGGACGGTCGGGTCTTCGAACGGCAGATCTCGTCCGTGGTCCTGCCAGGCAACAGAGGCGGCCAGGTGTTTCGGTGGCGCGACATCAGCGCCCGGCGCCGGGCCGAACAGGCATTGGCGCAATCGCAGGCTCGGCTCTCGGCCGTCGTCGAGCATGCACTCAACGCCATCATGCTGGCGTCGGACGACGGACGCTATGTCGACGTCAATCCGGCCGCCTGCGAACTGACGGGCTACAGCCGCGACGAACTGCTGGCGCTGCCTATTTCCGAGCTCGTGGTGCCCGAATCAGTCGACATCGACACTGTCTGGAAAGGGTTCCTGCAGGCGGGGACTTCGCGCGGCCGCGTCAAGCTCAGGCACAAGGACGGCAGCATCATCGTGGCGGCTTTCAACGCCAAGGCGCAGATCCTGCCGGGCCTGAACCTGTCCATCCTGTCGGACGTGACCGACGAGGCACAGACTCAGCAGCGCCTGGAGAGCCTGGCGCAGTCCGACCCTCTGACAGGCATCAGCAATCGCCGCCACTTCCTGTCGGTCGCAGAGGGCGAGCTGGCACGCGCCCAGAGGCATGGCCAGGCGCTGGCGCTGCTGATGATCGACCTGGACCACTTCAAGGCGATCAACGACACCTACGGCCATGCCGCCGGCGACGAAGTGCTGCGCAGCTTTGCGAAGTTGGTGGCAGGCGAGATCCGGCAGGGCGAATACTTTGCCCGCCTGGGTGGCGAGGAATTCGCGATCCTGCTGCCCCACACCGGGCTGGAAGGCGCCGCCGCCTTCGCGCAACGCCTGTCGCAGAAGGTGCGTGAACACCCCGCCACGCCGGCGGGCCAGGTGGTGCACTTCACCGCTTGCTTCGGAGTGGCTGCCCTGGCGCCAGGCGCTGCCACTGCCATCTCGATCGATGAACTGATGAAGCTGGCCGACGGCGCGCTCTACCGAGGCAAGGCCACAGGGCGCGACCGGGTCGAGGTCAGCGGCGAGATACCCTGACGGCCCGCCAGTCCGCTGGTGGGCAATCCACGCGATGCGTACTTCATGACCGGTCGCTGAGGGGGTTCGTCGCAGCAGCCGCCATCACCCGCCTGCCGAGCGTGGCCTGCATCAGCGGCCCGGCCAGCATCGTCGTCACCACGCACATCACCACGCAGGCCACCATGATCTGCAAGGGGATGACCTGCTGTTCGTAGGCCACCACCGCCATCACGATGCCGATGATGCCGCGCGCATTCATGCCAAAGCCCACCGCCAGCGCCGTGCGGTCGTCCAGCCCGCCGATGCGCCCGCCAGCCCACACGCCCAGCACCTTGCCGGCCATCGCCACGCCCGTCACCACCAGCACCATCACCAGGTCGAAGCCCTTGGCGAAATCGGCGCCGATGGCCATCGAGCAGAAGAACACCGGCGTGACGTAGGCCAGGCTGAAGTTGCCGATGGCGTCAAAGGGCTGCGGGTGCTTGTGATGGAAGTCGGCCAGCGCCACGCCGGCCACGAAAGCGCCCAGGAAGCTGTGGATGCCCAGGCTCTCTGCCCCCCAGGCGCACAGCAGCACGTAGACCAGCACCACGCCGATGAAGCCACCGGGGTAGGGCATGGCCTTGGCGGCCCAGTCCAGCAGGCGCGTCATCACCACGCGGCCGAACACCAGCGCGCAGGCGATGAACCCCGCCACCCACAGCAGCACCTGGATCGGCGCCGCGCCCTGCACCTTCGATGCCGGCGCGAACTGCGCCAGCAGCACCGCAAACAGCGCCCAGCCCACGAGGTCGTCGATGAAGGTGGCCGACATGATGATGCGGCCCACCGCATGCCTGAACAGGCCCAGGTCCAGCAGGATGCGCGCGATGATGGGGTTGGCGCTGAGCGCCATGATGCTGGCCATGAACAGGGCCATCGGCAGCTGGTTGTCGGGCGTCACCTGCAGCGGCCCGGGCAAGCCGTAGACCACGGCCAGGCCCAGGCCCAGCGGCACGAAGGTGCCCACCAGGCCCACGCCGAGCGCAGGCCGCATCACGCGCCTGAATTCGCTGACGCTGACGGCAAAGCCGATGGTCAGGATGAACGCGAGCATGCCGGTGCGCATGATCGCGGCGCGGGCGTTGTTCACCGCCGGGTCGCCGAACAATGCGGCATGGGCTTCGGGCCAGAAGCGGCCCATCACGGTCGGGCCCAGCAGCAGACCACCCAGGATCTCTCCCACCACGGCGGGCTGCTTCATCAGCCGGAAAAGATGGCCCAGGGCCAGCGCGCAGGCCAGCATCACGGCGATCTGCAGCGCCAGTGCCGCCCATTGGGCCTGGGTCATCGGCCCACGCCCCCGTGGACAGGGGCACGACGGCCCAGCGCAAGTGGCGGCATCTGCCCCGGGCCCCGCCGCTCAGGCGGCCGTCGCCTCGAAGCCTGCAGCCACGAGCCGCGCCACCACGTCCTGCAGGTGTTCGCGGTTGCGCGTCTGCAGCACCAGCTCCACCTCCACGCTCTGCAGCGACAGGGTCGAGAACGCGCGCTGGTGGTGCACTTCGTCGATGTTCGCGCCCGCCGCGCCCACCACGGTGGTGATGCGCGCCAGCACGCCCGGCGTGTCGCGCGCGCCCACGCGGATGCGCGCCAGACGGCCCGCGCGCACCATGCCGCGTTCGATGATGGCGGCCAAGAGCAACGGGTCGATGTTGCCGCCGCACAGCACCAGGCCCACCTTGCGGCCGGCAAAGCGCTGCGGGTGCTTCAGCAGCGCCGCCAGGCCGGCGGCGCCGGCGCCTTCGGTCACGGTCTTCTCGATTTCCAGCAGCATCAGCACGGCCTGCTCGATGTCGCCTTCATCCACCAGCAGCAGGTCGTCCACGCGCTGGCGAATGAGCTCGCGCGTGATCTGCCCCGGCTGGCCCACGGCGATGCCTTCGGCAATCGTGCTGCTGCCCTGCGGGTGCGCAGTGCCCTGGATGGCGTTGACCATCGCCGGGAAGCGCGAGGTCTGCACGCCCACGATTTCGATGCCCGGCTTCAGCTGGCGCACCGCAGTGGCGATGCCGCTGATCAGGCCGCCGCCGCCCACGGCGATCACCAGCGTGTCGATCTCGGGCTGGGCCTGCAGCATCTCGATGCCGATGGTGCCCTGGCCGGCGATCACGTCGGCATCGTCGAAGGGGTGCACGAAGGTCAGGCCCTGCTCGGCCGCCAGCTGCAGCGCGCGTTCGCGCGCGTCGTCGAAGGTCTCGCCGTGCAGCACCACCTCGGCGCCGAAGCCGCGGGTGCGTTCCACCTTCACCGTGGGGGTGTGCTGCGGCATTACGATCACTGCACGCAGCCCCAGCCGCTGCGCATGGTGCGCCACGCCTTGCGCGTGGTTGCCGGCAGACGCCGCAATCACGCCCCGGATCGGCTGGCCGCTTTCCATCAACGTGGCCA
>JAIXZR010000015.1 GCA_027489455.1 Rubrivivax sp.
GCCAGCGCCGTGCGCGTGGACGAAGGCAGCATGCACCTGACGCTGCGCGGGCGGCCCGAGACGCTACCGGTGTCGCGCCACTTCCAGGGCCTGTTCAAGGGGCAGTGAAGAACCTGCCCTGCGCCAGCCGGGCGGGCGGCGCAGGCACAATCCGGCGCACGTCACGGCTGGCCCAGCGCCCGACCACAAACCATGCCCGCGATCCCGGTTCCCCGTTTCGACCAGTTCTACCGCCATGCCGAACTGACCCGCCTGCTGCAGGACTACGCCGCCGCCGCACCCCACCTGGTGCAACTGCGCAGCATCGGGCACAGCCATGAAGGACGCGACATCTGGCTGCTGGTCATCACCCACACGGCCACCGGCACCGACACCGACAAGCCCGCCTTCTGGGTGGACGGCAACATCCACGCTGCGGAACTGACTGCCAGCACGGCCTGCCTCTACTGGCTGCACACGCTGGTGACAGGCTACGGCAGCGGCGACGAGAAGGACAACGGTATCCGCGAACTGCTGGACACCCGCGTCGTCTACATGGTGCCGCGCCTGAACCCGGATGGCGCGGAACTGGCGCTGGCCGACAAGCCGCGCCACATCCGGTCCGGCACAAGGCCCTACCCCTTCGACGAACCGCCGGTCGAAGGCCTGACGGTGGAAGACGTGGACGGCGACGGCCGCGTGCTGAGCATGCGCATCCCGGACCCTCACGGCCCCTGGAAGAAGTGCGCCGCCGACACGCGCCTGATGGTGCCGCGCGAGCCCGGTGAATTCGGCGGCAACTACTACCGCGTCATCCCCGAAGGCCTGCTGACGGACTACGACGGCCTGAAGTTCAGCGTCAACCCCGACCGCGAAGGCCTGGACCTGAACCGCAACTTCCCGGCCTACTGGCGCCAGGAAGGCGAACAGCAGGGCGCCGGCCCCTACCCCACCAGCGAACCCGAGGTGCGGGCGATGGTGGACTTCATCACCAGCCACCCCAACATCGGCGCGGCGGTGAGCTTCCACACCCACAGCGGCGTGATCCTGCGGCCTTCGGGCATGTGCAAGGACGATGACATCACGCCGGAAGACCTGTGGATGATCCAGCGCCTGTCGGACAGCGGCGCACGGCTCACCGGCTACCCGGCGGTCAGCATCTGGCACGACTTCAAATACCACCCCAAGCAGGTGATCACGGGCACGCAGGACTGGGTCTACGAACACCTGGGCGCGCTGTTCTGGACCGTGGAGATCTGGTCCCCGAACAAGGAAGCCGGCATCACCGATTACAAGTGGATCGACTGGTACCGCGACCACCCGCCCGAAGACGAGCTGAAGCTGCTGAAGTGGAGCGACACGCAGTGCGGCGGCCAGGCCTACGTGGACTGGGCGCCGTTCCAGCACCCGCAGCTGGGCGCGGTGGAGCTGGGCGGCTGGGACAAGATGAACTACTGGCGCAACCCGCCGCCGCACCTGCGCGAACGCGAGGCCGCGCGCTTTCCGGCCTGGCTGCAGCAGATCGCCTTGTCGCTGCCGCGGCTGGAAGTGCTGCGGGCCGAAGTACGGGGGCTGGGCGAAGACACCTGGCGTGTGCGCCTGGCCGTGGCCAATGCCGGCTATCTGCCGTCGTACGTGACGCAGCGCGCGCGTGAACGCAAGACCGTGCGCGGCACCGTCTTCAGCATCCACCTGCCCGAAGGCGTGAGCCTGGTGAGCGGGCGTGAACGCATGGTGGGCACGCACCTGGAAGGGCACGCGCCGAAGAACAGCCTGCTGGCCTTCCTGCCCAACCGCGACATCACGGGCGACCGCGCCGTCGTCGAATGGGTGGTGCGGGGGGCGCGCGGCACGGCCATCGCGCTGGCCGCCACGGCCGACCGTGCCGGCACCGTGCGCACCCAGGTCACGCTCGACTGAGCCGCCGGTGGACACCCGACGCGCCACGGGCGCGGACGATTTCGGCACGCTGTTCGAATTTCTGCCGGTGGGGGCCTACCGCAGCACCCCCGACGGCCGGCAGCTGCGCGCCAACCCGGCCCTGGTGAGCCTGAACGGCTTTGCCAGCGAAGCCGAGCAACTGGCGAGCGTGAACGACATCGCCGGCCAGTGGTACGTGCTGCCCGGCCGAAGGGCCGAATTCGAGGCCCTGCTGGCGCGCGACGGGCAGGTGATCGCCTTCGAAAGCGAGGTCTTCCGCTACAAGACGCGCGAGCGCATCTGGATCAGCGAGAACGCACACGTCGTGCATGACGCCCAGGGCGAGGTGCTGTACTACGAAGGCACGGTCGAGAACATCACCGAGCGCGTGCACGACCGCGAAGCCCTGCGCCGCAGCCAGGAAGAGCTGCGCCAGCTGGTGGACCTGGTGCCAGGCATGGTCTACCGCAGCGTGCGCCAGGCCGACGGCCACTTCAGGCCGCGCTTCGTCAGCCGCGGCGTGCTGCCGCTGTACGGCCTGACGCCCGAGCAGGCCCTGGGCGATGCGCAATCGCTGCAGCGCCTGCGCCACCCGGAGGACCGCGAGCGCGTGGAAGCCGAAACCCGGCACGCCGCCGACCACGGCCTGGTGCGGCAGACGCGCTTCCGCCTGCGGCTGCACAGCGGGCAGGTGAAATGGGTGCAGGTGATCAGCGCGCCGGCACCGGCTGAGGGTGGCCATCCGGTGCGCGTGGGCGTGGTCTTCGACGTCACCGAGCGTCAGCAGGCCGAGGACGCGCTGCGCGAGAACAGCGAGCTCTGGAAGCGCGCACTGGAAAGCAGCGGCGACGGCGTCTGGGACTGGCAGATCGAAGCCGGCGTCGAGCAGCTGTCGCCGGCGTGCAAGGCGCTTTACGGCTTTGCCGCCGACGAACTGCCCGATACCCCTGGCGCGCTGGACAGCCGCACCCACCCCGACGACGTCGCGGCGATGCTGCAGGCGCGTGAAGACCACTTCGCCGGGCGCACGCCGCGCTATGTGAACGAGCACCGCGTCCGCTGCAAGGACGGGCAGTGGAAGTGGGTGCTGTCGCGCGGCATCGTCATCGAGCGCGAAGCCAACGGCCAGCCGCTGCGCATGATCGGCACCCACACCGACATCACCGCGCGCCGCCAGGCGGAGGGGCTGCGCATCGCGCGCGACCGCGCCGAAGCGGCGGATGCGGCGAAGTCGCAGTTCCTGTCGCGCGTGAGCCATGAACTGCGCACGCCGCTGAACGCCATCATGGGCTTCTCGCAGCTGCTGGCGCTGGACGGGGCGCTGCCGGACAAGCAGCGCGGCTGGGTGCAGCAGCTGCTGGGTGCCAGCCAGCACCTGCTGGGGCTGGTGGACGACATCCTCGATCTTTCAGCCGCGCAGACCGGCGAGCTGCCGGTGGTCAGCAGCCGCTTCGAGCTGGCCCCGCTGCTGGCCGAGCTGGCCGAGCTGCTGGGCGCCAGCGCACAGCAGGCCGGCATCGCCCTGCTGCCGCAGCCGCTGGCAGCAGCCGTGCCCGCGGGCAGCACCGTCCAGGCCGACCGCAAGCGCCTGAAGCAGGTGCTGGTGAACCTGCTGGCCAACGCCATCAAGTACCACCACCGCGGCCACGCAGCCGGCTGGGTGCGCATCGCTGCGCAGCAAGAGGACGGGGACTGGGTGTTCTCGGTCGCCGACAACGGCCCGGGCCTGAGCGAAGCCCAGTGCGCGCGCCTGTTCCGCCCCTTCGAACGCCTGGGCGCGCACAACAGCCCGGTGCCCGGCAGCGGCCTGGGCCTGGCGCTGTGCCGGCAGCTGACCGAAGCGATGGGCGGGCAGATCAGCGTGCACAGCCGCCTGGGCGAAGGCGCCAGCTTCAGCGTGCGGCTGCCACGGGGCTGAAGGCCCGCGCCGACAGCGCTAGCGGCGTTCGAAGCGGAAGACGGCCACGCTGGCGCGCAGGTTGGGCCATTGCCGCAGGACGCGGCCGTCCTGCAGGCCGAAGCTGTCGCTCACCTTCAGCCCGCTGCGCTGCGCCAGCACCTCGAAATCGGCATAGGTGCCCACGCGCAGGTTGGGCGTGTCGTACCACTGGTAGGGCAGCGCCTTCGTCACCGGCATGCGGCCGGCCAGCACCGCCAGGCGGTTGCGCCAATGCGCGAAGTTCGGGAAGCTGACGATGCCGATGCGGCCGACGCGCGCGGTCTCGCGCAGCACGGTCTCGGTGTTGCGCAGGTTCTGCAGGGTGTCCAGCTGCAGCACGACGTCGAAGCTGGCGTCGTCGAACATCGCCAGCCCGTCTTCCAGGTTCAGCTGCAGCACGTTCACGCCGCGCTGCAGCGCGCGCAGCAGCTTGGCGTCGTCGTACTCCACGCCGTAGCCGCTGCAGCCCTTGCGGTCGCGCAGCAGGGCCAGCAGCTCGCCGTCGCCGCAGCCGAGGTCGAGCACGCGGGACCCGGCCGGCACCAGGTCAGCGATGATTTCCAGGTCGCGGCGCTGGGACATGGCTTCAGCCCCCTGCCTGCGCAGCGGCGACGCGCTCGAAGTAGGCGCGCATCACGCCGTGGTAGCGGGCATCGTCCAGCAAGAAGGCATCGTGCCCCTGCGGCGCGTCGATTTCGGCGTAGCTCACGTCGATGCGGTTGTCCACCAGGGCCTTGACGATCTCGCGCGATCGCGCCGGCGCGAAGCGCCAGTCGGTGGTGAAGCTGACGAGCAGGAACTTCTGCGCCCGCGCCACCGCGAAGGCCGCGGCCAGGTCGCCGCCGTGGGCGCGCGCCGGGTCGAAGTAATCCAGCGCGCGCGTGATCAGCAGGTAGGTATTGGCGTCGAAGTAGCGGCTGAACTTGTCGCCCTGGTGGCGCAGGTAGCTTTCGATCTGGAACTCCACGTCCTGCGTGCTGAAGGCCAGCTCGCCGCAGATCGCGTCCTGCAACTGGCGGCCGAACTTCGCGCCCATGGCGTCGTCGCTGAGGTAGGTGATGTGGCCCACCATGCGTGCCACCGTCAGGCCGCGGCGCGGCACCACGCCATGGGCGTAGTAGTGGCCGCCGTGGAAATCGGGGTCGGTGACGATGGCGCGGCGCGCCACCTCGTTGAAGGCGATGTTCTGCGCGCTCAGGTTGGGCGCCGTGGCCACGGCCACGCAGTGGCGCACGGCCTGCGGGTGGCGCAGTGTCCAGGCCAGGGCCTGCATGCCGCCCAGGCTGCCGCCCACGACTGCCGCCAGCTGCGTGATGCCCAACCGCTGCACCAGGCGGGCCTGGGCGTCGACCCAGTCTTCCACGGTCACCACCGGGAAGTCCGCGCCGTAGGGCTGGCCGGTGGCGGGGTTGTCGTGCATCGGGCCGGTGCTGCCGAAGCAGGAGCCGGGGTTGTTGATGCCGATGACGAAGAAGCGGTTCGTGTCCAGCGGCTTGCCCGGGCCCACCAGGTTGTCCCACCAGCCGCGGCTGCCGTCGGCCCAGACCCCGGCCACGTGGTGGCTGGCGTTCAGCGCATGGCACACCAGCACGGCGTTGCTGGCGTCGGCATTGAGCGTGCCGTAGGTCTCGTAGGCCAGCGTGTAGCCGGCCAGCTGCGCGCCGCTGGTCAGCGCCAGGGGCTCGGCAAAGTGCATCTGCTGCGGGGTGACGAGGCCGAGGCCGGTGGAGTGCATGTCGCCAGAAAGCAAGAAACCCGGTGCCGCTGCAAGCCCGCATGCCTGCGGGCTGGACACGGCCACCGGGTGGTGGGGCCCTGTTTAGCGGTGTTTGTAGAGCGCCCGCAAGCCGGAGCAAATCAGCGCTATTTCGAAAAGTATATGCCGCGCGGGCTCCTAAGATCGCGGGCCGCAGCCGATATCGGAGACATCCCATGCACCACTGGCTGACCCGCATCGACCAGCACTTCCCAGTGCGCTATTCGGCCTGGCTGGCCTGCGCCGTGGGGCTGCTTCTGGCCAGCTTCACCTGGGTGGCCTTCGACATGGGCGGCTGGCTGGCGCTGCTGTGCCTGTTCCTGGTGGGGCTGGGCTGGCGCGACGTGCGGCAGCAGCGGCACGCCGTGCTGCGCAACTACCCGGTGATCGGCCACCTGCGCTTCCTGGCCGAGTTCGTGCGCATCGAGATCCGCCAGTACTTCATCGAGAGCGACACCGAGGCTACGCCGTTCTCGCGCCAGCAGCGCAGCCTGGTCTACCAGCGAGCGAAGAACGAATCCGACAAGCGGCCCTTCGGCACGCAGCTGGACGTGGGCGCCGCCGGCTACGAATGGATCAACCACTCGATGGCGCCCACGCAGCTGGAAAGCCACGACTTCCGCATCACCATCGGCAGCGCGCGCACGGGCTGCACCGCGCCCTATAGCGCCAGCGTCTTCAACATCTCGGCAATGAGCTTCGGTGCGCTCAGCGCCAACGCCATCCTGGCGCTGAA
>JAIXZR010000263.1 GCA_027489455.1 Rubrivivax sp.
AACAGGCCGCCGTAGATGCCCCCGAAGACGACGAGAAAGACGATGCCGATGGGCAGGATGCCGGCCAGTGCCCGCCCGGTCAGCGCCGGCGCCGCCATCTGCTCGGGGGCGTGGCCGGGCACCAGGCGCACATAGGCCGCGATCGCCAGCATGTAGCCCAGCATCGCGATCAGCCCCGGCACCATGGCCGCGGCGAACAGCTTGGCAATGTTCTGCTCGGTCAGGATGGCGTAGACCACCAGCGGCACCGAGGGCGGAATCAGGATGCCCAGCGTGCCGCCCGCGGCCAGCGTGCCGGTGGCCAGGCGGCCGGAATAGCCGTGCTTGCGCAGTTCGGGCAGCGCCACCTGGGTGATGGTGGCGGCCGTGGCCACCGACGACCCGCAGATCGCGCCGAAAGCCGCACAGGCCAGCACCGCGCCCATCGCCAGGCCGCCGCGGAAGCGGCCCATCACCGCCGCGGCGAAGTCGAACAGCGCGCGCGACAGGCCGCCCTGGGTGGCGAAATTGCCCATCAGGATGAACAAGGGAATCACGCTCAGGTCGTAGCTGGCGAAGCGCGCGAAGGCCTGGGTGTTCAGGAAGCTGGCCAGCGGCAGCCAGCCGGCCTGCAGGCCGTAGCCGGCAGCACCGGCGGCGAACATCGCCACCGCGATCGGCACGCGCAGCGCCATCAGCAGCAGCATCAGGCCGAAGATCAGCAGCGTCAGCAGCGCGGGCGTCATGTGCTGCTGCCGGTGCGTTCGAAACCCTGCACCGCTTGCACCGCGGCGATCAGGGCCGTCAGGGCCAGCGCCGGCACGATGGCCGCGTACACCCACCATTCCGGCACGCCCAGCATCATCGAACCGGCTTGCGACTTGAATGCGCTGATACCCCCGACGGCCGTGCGCCAGGCCATCAGCCCCATCGCTGCTGCCAGCAGTGCGGCGCCCAGGCGGTCCAGCGCAGCCTGGGTGCTGGCGCGCGCGCGGGTGGTGAAGAAGTCCACGATGATGTTGCCACGCCGCACCTGGCACAGCGGCAGGAACAGCGCGATGGCGGCACCGGCAGCGAAGGCCGAGATCTCGATGTCGCCGTTGATCGTCCAGCCCGTGGTGTTGCGGCCCACCAGGCTGGCGCAGGTCATCAGCGTGATGACGGTCAGCAGCAGGCCGGCCAACACCGCGCACAGGCGGGCCAGGGTGTCGAGGGCTTTCAAGGGATCGGATCCTGGGACGATGCGGAAGGCTGCGGCTGCGCGACGGCAGTGGCCGGGGCCGGAACAGCGGCGAAGGCAGGGGCACGCAGGTCGACGACGACGGTGTGTGCGGCCTTGTCCTGCAGGCCCTGGCGGTTCGGGTCCCACAGCACCTGGGCAAAGCCCAGGCCGCCGGTGGCCAGGCCGGCGGCATAGCCACCGTAGCGCTTCAGGCTCGTCATCACCGTCACCGGCTGGCCGGTGAGCTGCAGCACCCGCAGCCCCAGGACGCGCTTGCCCAGGGTCTGCCCGGCCCACCACGCCGGCAGCAGCGAAAAGTAGACGATGCCCCAGCCGAAGCGGCTGGCCAGGGATTCGCTCAACTCCTCGGCCTGCTCGCGCACGGTCTTGGGCTGGGCCGCGCGCGCGGCTTTCAGTTCGGCTTTCAGGCGGTCAATCTGCTGTTGCGCGCTGTCCTCGGCGTCGCTGCGGGTGTCGCTGTCGCTGGCGGTGTCGATGCTGGCGGCAGGCGCAGCGCCGGGAGCCGCCAAAGGCAGCGTGGCCTTCAGCGTCACCTCGGCTGGCTGGGCGACCGCGCCGTGTTCGCGCGCACTGTCCCGCCACAAGCCCCAGGCCTGGCTGGCCGCCAGCCACAACAGCAGAGCCGCCAGCAGCCATCCCAGGCGCTTGCGGTCGCCCTGGCCTTGGCGCTGGTTGCGCAGCTGCAGCACCACCAGCAGCAGGCCGACAAACAGCCACAGGTCGCCTGATTCGGCCACCAGCGCCAGCACCAGCAGGTCCAGCCCCATCGCCAGGGCGCGGCGCCAGGGCGAAGCCAGGGGCAGCCCCACCAGAGCCGGGGCCACGGTCAGCGGCTCGGGCGTCACCCAGCGGCGGCGTTGGGCCCCGCGGGATTCGGCCAGGACGGGCATGGTTTCAGGGGGCGGCGGCTGGCTCACGCCCACGACGATACCGGTCCCGCCGCTAGACTTGTTGCATTGCCTTTCGCCGCCCCCTGGAGCCCCCGATGCCCGAGCCCATCCTTGTTGCCCAACACGGCACAGTCCAGTGCGAGATGCTGCCCGCGCTGGCCAACCGCCATGGCCTGGTGACAGGCGCCACCGGCACCGGCAAGACCATCACGCTGCAGACCCTGGCCGAAGGCTTCAGCAAGATCGGCGTGCCGGTCTTCATGGCCGACGTGAAGGGCGACCTGACCGGCATCACCCAGGCCGGCAGCATCAGCCCCAAGCTGGCGGCCATCCTGGCCGAACGCGGCCTGCCCACCCCTGAAAGCGCGCACTGCCCGGCCACGCTGTGGGACGTGTTCGGCAAGGCCGGTCACCCGGTGCGCGCCACCGTCAGCGACATGGGCCCGCTGCTGCTGGCGCGCATGCTGGCGCTGAACGAAACGCAGCAGGGCGTGCTGAACCTGGTGTTCAAGATCGCCGACGACAACGGCCTCTTGCTGCTGGACATGAAGGACCTGCGCGCGATGTGCCAGTACGTGGGCGACAACGCGAAGGACTTCACCACCGAGTACGGCAACATCAGCGCGGCCAGCATCGGCGCCATCCAGCGCGGGCTGCTGCAGATCGAGGAACAGGGCGGCGACCAGTTCTTCGGCGAGCCGATGCTCGACATCAGCGACTTCATGCAGACCGAAGGAGGCAAAGGGGTGATCAACATCCTGGCCGCCGACCAGCTGATGAATTCGCCGCGCCTGTACGGCACCTTCCTGCTGTGGATGCTGTCGGAGCTGTTCGAACTGCTGCCCGAAGTGGGCGACCTGGAAAAGCCCAAGCTGGTGTTCTTCTTCGACGAGGCCCACCTGCTGTTCAAGGACGCGCCCGCGGTGCTGATCGAGCGCATCGAACTCGTGGTGCGCCTGGTGCGCAGCAAGGGCGTGGGCGTGTACTTCGTCACCCAGAACCCGCTGGACGTGCCCGACACCGTGCTGGCCCAGCTGGGCAACCGCGTGCAGCACGCCCTGCGCGCCTTCACCCCGCGCGACCAGAAGGCCGTGAAGGCGGCCGCCAGCACCATGCGCGCCAACCCCGCCATCGGTGACATGGCCACCGCCATCACCGAACTCGCCGTGGGCGAAGCGCTGGTCAGCTTCCTCGACGCCAAGGGCCGGCCCAGCGTCACCGAGCGCGTGTTCGTGCTGCCGCCAGGCAGCCAGATCGGGCCCATCACGCCCGAACAGCGCGCGCGGCTGCTGCAGACGTCCCTGGTGGCCGGCACGTATGAAAAGGTGGTGGACCGCGAATCGGCCTTCGAAGTGCTGCGCGGCCGCAATGCCGCCCCGGCCGGGGCCCCGGCCGCCGGCGGTGCGGTGGCCCCGCGCATCCCGCCCGGGGCGGCCAGCCCCGCGCCCACCGCGGCTGAAGACGGCGGCCTGATGGGCGGCCTGAAGGACGCCCTCTTCGGCAGCACCGGCCCGCGCGGCGGGCGCCAGGTGGGCCTGGCGGAAAAGGCCGCTTCGTCGGCTGTGCGCAGCATCGGCACGGCCGTGGGGCGCGAGCTGATCCGCGGTGTGCTGGGTTCGCTGCTGGGCGGTTCGCGACGCCGATGAAGTGGCTCAAGCGCATGGCCTGGACCGTGCTGCTGCTGACCGTGGCAGCCATCGGTGCCGGGCAGGCCGGCTTGTTCAAGGGCACGGCGCCCACCGACCTGGGCGTGCGCGAAGGCAAGCTCAAGGCGCCGTCCACCCGCCCCAACAGCGTCAGCAGCCAGGCCAGCTTGTGGCCAGGCCACCCGCAGGCCCAGGCGGCGCAGATCGCCCCGCTGGCGCTGAAGAACGGCGACGCCGCAGCCACCCTGGCCGCACTGCTGAAGGTGGTGCGCACCGCGCCCGGCGCGGTGGTGATGCAGGCCGATGCCGGCTACATCTACGCCCAGTTCACCACGCCCTTGATGAAGTACGTCGACGACGTCGAGTTCTGGCTCGACCCGGCCGCCGGCGTCGTCCACGTGCGTTCGGCATCGCGCCTGGGCGAAAGCGACCTGGGCGCCAACCGGGCGCGGGTGGAAGCCATCCGCGCGCACCTGGCAGCAGCGCGGCCCTGACGGCTGACGCCGGGCTGGCGGCATTTGGCGAAGCCAGCGGCCGCCCCGTCGCTGCAGCGCGGCCGGGCACCGGCCCGGGCGCGATACTGCCGCCATGCTGAACACCGGCCTGGGCACCGCGCCCGCCCCCACCCTGCCCGCCACGGCTGTGGCGGCGGCCTGGCAGCGCTGGCAGCGCCGCCTGCCCCGCATGCTGATGGTGCTGATGGGCGTGTGCCTGGGCATCGCCACCCTGCTGGTGACGCTGTACGGCGGCAGCTTCCGCATCAAGCTGACGTATTCGGTCTGCATCGGCCTGTGCTGCACGCTGATCAACGACCTGGCCTGGTTCGGCCAGGCCTGGGTGCATGACCTGCTGCGCCGCCTGCGGCGCCAGCCGCCGGGCCCCGGGCCCTACCTGGCGGGCTGGGCCGGCACGCTGCCGGCAGCGCTGATCTGCCTGGTGCTGGGCCCGCCGCTGGGGCAAGGGCTGGCCGATGCGATCCACGGCTTCAGCTCGCCCAGCATCTTCGACCTGGCCAGCAGCACATCGCGCATCACCCTCGTCATCAGCGCCATGGCGACAGCGGTGCTGATCGCCGTCGTCAGCGCCGCCGAACGCCTGGCCAGCGCCCGCGCCGAAGCCGAAGCCGCCCAGCGCCAGGCCGCCGAGACCCAGCTGCGCCTGCTGCAAAGCCAGCTGGAGCCGCACATGCTCTTCAACACCCTGGCCAACCTTCGGGTGCTGATCGGGCTGGAACCGGCCCGCGCCCAGGCCATGCTGGACCACCTGATCGCCTTCCTGCGCGCCACGCTGCAGGCATCGCGCCGGGGCGAGCACCCGCTGGCCGATGAATTTGCCCGCCTGGCCGACTACCTGGCGCTGATGGCCGTGCGCATGGGCCCGCGTCTGCAGGTGCAGCTGGACCTGCCCGCGGAGTTGAAGTCGCTGCCCGTGCCGCCGCTGCTGCTGCAGCCGCTGGTGGAAAACAGCATCCAGCACGGGCTGGAGCCACAGGTCGAAGGCGGGCAGGTGCGCGTGAGTGCCCGGCGCGAGGGCGATGTGCTGGTGCTGGAGGTGCTGGACACCGGCGTCGGCCGCCAGGCAGCCAGCACGCTGGCCGGCGCCACGCCCGGGCGGCCTGCCGGCGGTTTTGGCCTGGCCGGGGTCCGCGAGCGGCTGGGCACGCTGTATGGCGAACGCGCCAGCATCACGCTGGCCGACGCCAGTCCCGGCCAGGGCACGCTGGCCACCGTGCGGCTGCCCCTCAACACGCCCGTGACCACGCCCGTCACCACGCCCGCCACCACGCCCGCCACCGGTGCCGCGCCCGCCCTGGCAGACCCGGCCGCACAAGCGCCTTCCCACGGCACACCCCGCACCACCGCATGAACGCCCCCCGCGCGCTGATCGCCGAAGACGAACCCCTGCTGGCCGCCGGCCTGCAGGCCGATCTGGCCGCCCTGTGGCCCGCCCTGCAGGTGGTGGCCAGCGTGGGCGACGGCCACAGCGCCGTGCGCCAGGCGCTGGCGCTGCAGCCCGACGTCTGCTTCCTGGACATCCGCATGCCGGGCAGCACGGGATTGGAGGCCGCCCAGGCGCTGGCCGAAGACTGGCCGGACGTGTCGACGAGCGCGCCCTTCCCGCTGCTGGTGTTCGTCACGGCCTACGACCAGTACGCGCTGCAGGCCTTCGAGGCCCAGGCCGTCGACTACCTCGTCAAGCCGCTGGATCGGCAGCGCCTGGCGGCCTGCGTGCAGCGGCTGCAGGCGCGCCTGGCAGAACGGGAACGCCCGGCCCCGCCCGGCGCGGCCGCTGCGCCCGATGCCGCGCTGCAGGCCACGCTGTCACAGCTGCGTGCGCTGCTGGGCGGCGCCGCGGCCGGGATGGGAGCAGGCACCGGGCCCCGGCTCGAAGTCATCCAGGCCCAGGTCGGCAACCTCGTGCACATGGTGCCGGTCAGCGACGTGCTGTACTTCGAAGCCGCCGACAAGTACGTGCGCGTCGTCACCGCCGAGCGCGAGCACCTCATCCGCACATCGCTGCGCGAACTCTTGCCCCAGCTGGACCCGCAGGCCTTCTGGCAGGTGCACCGCGGCACGGTGGTGCAAGCCCGCTGCATCGCCACCGCGCGGCGCGAGGAATCCGGCAAGGTCACGCTCAGCCTCAGTGGCCGGCCCGAGAAACTCACCGCCAGCCGGCTCTACGCCCATCTCTTCAAAGGGATGTAGTCCGCCCGGGGGTGTGAAAATCCGCCGATGGCCCACGACAAAGCACCCGACACCGCCAAGCCCGCTGCGAACTTCCTGCGCGGCATCATCGAACGCGATCTCGAAGCCGGCACCTGGGCGCAACGCCATTGGGGTGGCAGCCCGGGCGACGGCGCCCACCATGCCGCCGGCCCGCTGGATGCGGCCCGCATCCGCACCCGCTTCCCGCCCGAACCCAACGGCTACCTGCACGTGGGCCATGCCAAGAGCATCTGCCTGAACTTCGGCCTGGCGCGTGATTACGGCGGCGTGTGCCACCTGCGCTTCGACGACACCAACCCCGAAAAGGAAGA
>JAIXZR010000302.1 GCA_027489455.1 Rubrivivax sp.
TCGGGCATGGCGGCGATCTGCTCGCAGCCTTCGGCGACGGTGGCGATGGCTTCGGGGCTGAGCTTCAGCCGGTCCAGCAGCGGGCCGGCCAGGCCCTTCTCGCGCGCGGCCTGCAGGTCACGCGCGTTGGCCTCGGCCAGGGCTGGCGCGGCGGCGCGCAGCCGGGCCGCCAGAAAGCGCAGCGCCTCGTCCTTGGCGGCCGTTCCAGCACGCGCCATCGCCGCAGAGGCAGCGCGCGCGGCCTGGCCCACGCGGGCCATGTAGCCCGGGATGTCGGCGATATCCGCCGGCGGCTCGGCGGCGCCGCTGGCGGCGCCGTCCGCCAGCGGCGGAGCGGGCGGACTTGCGGCGGTGGTCGTGGGATGGGCTGCGAAGGCTTCGGCGGGTGTCATCGTGCCCGCATTGTCCCAAACGCGGGCGCAGGCACCTCTTGCCGCGCGGCAGTGCGCAGCGCGGCCTCGTACTCGGCCTCCACCTGGCCCACGATGCGCCCCCAATCCAGGCGCAAGGCCACCTCGCGCGCCGCCTGGCCCATGGCGCGAAGGCTCGCAGGCTGGTGCGCGAGCGCAGCAGCCAGGCGCGGCAGGGCCGGCGCGTCGTGCGCGGGCGCCAACAGGCCGCTCTCGCCATGGCGGATCAGCTGGGCTGCCGCCGCGACATCGAAAGCCACCACGGCCAGGCCGCTGGCCATGGCCTCGGGCACGACGTTGCCAAAGGTCTCGGTCAGGCTGGGGAAGACGAAGACATCGGCCGAGGCATAGTGCGCCGCCAGGTCTTCGCCATGGCGCAGGCCGGCGAAGACGGCCTCCGGCAGCTGCTGCTGCAGCATCGTGCGGGCCGGGCCGTCGCCCACCAACACCAGCCGCAGCGCCCGGCCGGTGGCCGCCATCGCGTGCCACGCGGCCACCAGGCCCGCCAGGTTCTTTTCCGGCGCCAGCCGGCCCACGCAGAGCACGACCTGGGTGTCAGGCCCGGCACCCCAATGCGCGCGCAGCGCCGGGCTGCGCCGCGCGGGGCTGAAGAGCTGGCTGTCGACACCGCGCGCCACCACCTGCAGGCGCTCGAAGCCGGCTTCGGCCAGCTGCTGGCGCAGGGCATCGGTCGGCACCATCGTGCAGGCCGTGCGGTTATGGAACCGCCGCAGGTAGCCCATGATGGGCCGGTGCAGCCAGGCCGCGCCGTAGTGGCGGCTGTAGGCATGGAAGTTGGTGCGGAAGTCACTGACCACCGGCAGTCCGAGCGTGAGCGCCGCGGCCAGGGCCGACCAGCCCAGCGGCCCTTCGGTGACCAGGTGCACCACGTCGGGCCGGCGCTGCGCCCACAGCGACAGCAGCGCGCACCGGCTCGGCACGCCCATCCTCAGCTGCGGGTAGCGCGGGATCGGCAGGCCGCGCATCAGCACCTCGGCGCCGGGCGCGCCTGGCGGCCGCGCGGTGCCGGCACCGGTGGCGTCCGCGCCCTGACGCGGCCGGATCAGTTGCAGATCGTGCTGGCGCTGGCGCAGGCCGTCCGCCACGCGCGCGATCGTGGCCGCCACGCCGTTGACCTCTGGCGGAAAGGTCTCCGTCACCATCGCCACGCGCAGCGCGCGCCGCTGCGGCGGGGCAGGGTCGAGGGGGTGGCTCGCCAGCGGCTCAACGTCCATGCCCCCACTGTGCGTGCGGCGTGCAACAGCGGCGTGACGCCCGCGTGAGCCTGGCGTGACGGCCCGGTGGCACCGGCAGGGTGGCGGCCGGCATCGTCACGGCGCCTTCATGGCCTTTTCATTCCGGCTTCATCGCCGGCCCGCACGATGCGCCCGCAGCGCGCGGCATGCCGTCGCGCCCTGCCCTGCCAGGAGCCCGCACCTTGAACACGATGCCCCGCCAGACCTTCCTGCAGGCCCTGCGCACGCAGCGCTGGGACGACCACCGCTACTACCACCACTGCCGCATCAACCAGAGCCTGCATCTGGTGAGCGCGCTGAGCTTCCTGTGTGCGTATGGCCTGCTCTTCATCGAGCCTGCCGCCGCCGCCTGGCTGGCCTGGGGCGTGTCGATGACGACACGCCAGGCCGGGCACTTCTTCTTCGAGCCCAAGGGCTACGACCACGTGAACCGGGCCACGCACGCCTACAAGGAAGAGATCAAGGTCGGCTACAACATCCAGCGCAAGATCGTGCTGATGCTGATCTGGGCCGCGGTGCCGCTGGCACTTTGGCTGGCGCCATCCCGGGGCGGCCTGATCACCCCGGCCAGCCACTTTGCCGGCTGGTGGCACGATGTGGGCATCGCCTGGCTGGCACTTGGTGTGGCGGGGCTGGTGTTCCGCACCGTGCAGCTGTTCTTCGTGGCTGACGTGCAGACCGCCCTGGTCTGGGCCACAAAGATCATCACCGATCCCTTCCACGATGTGATGCTGTACTGGCGCGCACCGCTGCACCTGCTGCGCGGCGAGCGGATGGACCCGATGCGCCACGTGCAGGCCCACGCCCACCAGCGGCCGCGCTGAGCGCGCTGGCGACGGCGAGCCAGCCCGGGGCCTGTTCAGCGATGCGCCAGCATCTCGCGCAGGATGCTGCGGCGAATGCTCCGGTTACTGAGCCCGGCGCCCTGCCACCACCAGCCATCGGCCTGCATCTCGCGGGCCGCCGCGACGAAGCGCTGCACCACGGCGGCAAAGTCCGCATCGCTGTAGTTCAGGCTGAAGACCATGCGCCCGGTGCCCACCCAGCTCAGCGCCAGGCCCTGCTCGCGCAGGTAGAACTGCAGCATCCAGTTGTAGCGGCTGGGCGCGGTGTAGAACACCGTCCAGATGCTCGACAGGTTGGCCACCTGCACTGGCACGCCGGCGGCCTGCAGCGCGGCGTTCATCTGCGCGGCGCGGGCGTTCCAGGTCTCGTCCAGGGCGCCATACATGCGGCGCACGGGTTCGCTGTGCAGCCGCTCCAGGAACACCTGCATCGCGCCCATCACATAAGGGTGGCCGTTGAAGGTGCCGCGGGCAAAGCAGATGTCGGCCGGGCGGTCTTCGCGGTAGCGCTTCATCAGCGCCGCGCGGCCGCAGACCACGCCCACGGGCAGCCCGCCGCCCAGCGTCTTGCCGTACGTCACGAGGTCGGCGCGCACGCCGAAATACTCCTGCGCGCCGCCGGGGGCCAGACGAAAGCCGACGAAGACCTCGTCGAAGATCAGCACGATGCCCCGCGCCGTGCACACCTCGCGCAGCTGCTGCAACCAGGCGGTGTAGGCAGCACGATCGAACTGCGCGCGCCGGCCGCTGTCCAGCAGGGCCGAATCGCCCGGCGCGGCGCGGTTGGGGTGCAGGGCCTGCAGCGGGTTCACCAGCACGCAGGCAATGTCCTTGCGCGTCCTGAGCACGCGCAGGGTGTCGGCGTCCATTTCCTTGAGCGTGTAGGTGCGCCCGGGTGGCAGCGGGTTGCCAGGGCCGGGCTGCACGTCCTCCCACCAGCCGTGGTAGGCGCCCGAGAAGCGCACGAGGTAGGGCCGCCGCGTGTGATACCGCGCCAGCCGCACGGCCTGCATCACGGCTTCGGTGCCGCTCATGTGGAAGCTCACCTCGTCCAGGCCGCTGATGTGCCGGAGCTGCTCGACGTTCCAGGCCACCGCCGGGTGGTAGCTGCCCAGCACCGGCCCCAGGTCGCGCACGCGGGCCGCGCCTTCCTCGATGCAGGCCTTGTAGAAATCGTTGCCGAAGACATTGACGCCGTAGCTGCCCGTCAGGTCGTAGAAGACCTGTCCGTCGATGTCGGTGATCGTCACGCCGTCGGTGCGCTGCACGAAGCTGCCGATCTGGATGTGCTGGCGCAGGTAGGCGCTGTACTGGAAGGGCACCCGGTAGGCACCCGTGAACTGCAGATCGCTGATGCCGGCGCGGGCCCGCGCGGTCGCGGCCACGCTGCACCGATGCCGGTCGGCCAGCTGCGCAGCCAGGCGGCGAAAGCCCTGCTGGCGGCGTTGCAGCACCTCGGCCGGCGCGCCGTCGCTGCCGAAGAAGCGCTGCTCGTCGTAGCTGTAGCCCGGCACCAGCGCCGCCACCCGCTTGGCCATGCGCGAGTGGCCGGTCAGCGAAGGATGCTTGGCCAGCGAAAGCTCCAGCCGCCGCTTGGCCGCCGGCAGCGCCGCAGCCACGGCAGCCAGCGCCACGGCGGCGAAGGCGAAAGATTCATTCATGCAGCGACCCCTGTGAATGCCAACCCGCGTTTGTATGGCCCTGCCTTGACGCTGTGATGACCCTATGACGACACCTCCGCCATCATCCCCGCCATCCGCATCGATGCCCGGCCGTGCCCAGCGCCGCTGGCAGGCCCTGCGCGACCGGCTGCTGCTGCAGGAAGACCTGAACTTCCTGCTCACCAACCGGATCCCTCGCGCTGCGCTCACGCGCTTCATGGGCCGCTTCAGCAAGATCCGCCAGCCGCTGGTGCGCGAGGCCTCGATCGCGATCTGGAAGCTCTTCACCGAGCTCGATCTCAGCGACGCCCGAAAGGCCCGCTTCGACAGCCTGCACGACTGCTTCACGCGTGAACTGCGGCCCGGCGCACGGCCGCTGGATCTTCGGGCCGATGTGCTGACCAGCCCCTCGGACGGCATCGTCGGCGAATGTGGGGCGGTGCGCAGCGGCCAGCTGTTCCAGGCCAAGGGCTTCCCGTATCGCATCGAGGATCTGTTCGGCAGCATCGACGCCGCCCGCCCCTGGCGCGACGGCTGCTACGTGACGCTGCGCCTGACCTCCGCGATGTACCACCGCTTCCACGCGCCGCACGACGGGCATATCGAGCACGTCAGCTACCTCTCGGGCGACACCTGGAACGTCAACCCGATCGCGCTGCAGCGCGTGCAGCGCCTGTTCTGCCGCAACGAGCGGGCGGTGCTGCGCATGAGTCTGGCCAGCGGCGCCCCGGTGGCGTTGGTGCCGGTGGCGGCGATCCTGGTGGCCAGCATCCGGCTGCACTGCCTGAACGTGCTGCTGCACCTGCGCTACCCGGGCCCGCATGAGCTGCCCTGCAGCGCCGATGTCGCCAAGGGCCAGGAGCTGGGCTGGTTCGAGCATGGCAGCACGATCATCGTCTTCGGGCCGCCAGGCTTCAGCCTGGCCCCGGGCATCGCCAGCGGCCAGCGCGTGCGCATGGGGCAGGCCCTGATGCA
>JAIXZR010000179.1 GCA_027489455.1 Rubrivivax sp.
GAGCGCATCGTCTTCAGCGTCGTCGACCTGCAGTCCGGCAGCGGCGAGGACTACCGCACCGCACCCGGCCTCTTTGCCGCCCGGTACGACGGCAGCGAGCTGCGCACGCTGATCGAACGCGAGGGCCGCAGCTTCATCCAGAGCGGGAACATCCCCAGCCGCAGCCTGAACTGGAACCACACGCTGCTGCACGTGCCCGTGGCCAGCGAAGACAAGCGCGGCGCGCGCGCCGACGAGATCATCGTCGGTGAACTCAGCGGCGGCGGCAACGAAATCAGAAGCATCAAGCCGCTGTGGCTGAACACCCGCACCGGTGTGACGCGCGCCTTCACGACCCACAACCGCCCGGGCAACCCGGTGCGCTGGTGGTTCACGCCGCAGGGCGAGCCGCGGCTGATCCTCACGCGCGAGAAGGACCGCCTGGCCTACCACTGGTTCACGCCCGACGGCAGTGGCGGCGGCCGCTGGCAGCAGATCACCGAAGGCACGCTGCTGGATCCACCGCCGTCACCGGCCTGGGTGGGGGCCGACACGCTGTACCTGGAGCGGGCGCTGGGCCCGGCCGGCGAGACCAGCATCGTGCCCTTCGACTTTGCCAAGGGCGTGCCGTCCGACGAGCCCCTGGTGCGCACACCGGGCTTCGATTTCGAGGGTGGGTACATCAGCAGCCGTGAAGGCCGGCTGCTGGGTGTGCGTGTCGAGGTCGACGCCGAGGAGACGATCTGGTTCGACCCGGGCCGCAAGGCGCTGCAGGAGCGCGTGGACCGCGCCTTGCCGGGGCGCATCAACCGCATGAGCTGCCGCCGCTGCGATGCCGACGATGCCGTGGTGCTGGTGCGCAGCTACACCGACATCGACCCCGGGCAGCTGCTGCTGTACAGCCAGGCCAGCGGAAAGTGGCGGCGCCTGAGCTTGATCAAGCCCGGCATCGACCCGGCAGGCATGGCACGCACCGACATGCAGCGCATCCAGGCCCGGGATGGCCGCGATCTGCCGGTGTGGATCACGGGCCAGCGCAAGGGTGCCGACGGCAAGCCCCTGGCCCAGCCGGCCATCGTGCTGGTGCACGGCGGCCCCTGGGTGCGCAACGGCTACTGGCGCTGGGAGCCGATGCGGCAGTTCCTGGCGTCGCGCGGCTACCTCGTCATCGAGCCGGAATTCCGCGGTAGCGCGGGCTACGGCACTCCCCACCTGAGAGCCGGCTTCAAGCAATGGGGCCAGGCCATGCAGGACGACGTGGCCGACGCCCTGCTGTGGGCACAGAAGGCGGGCTGGGCCAGCGACAAGGCCTGCATCGCCGGCGCCAGCTACGGCGGCTACAGCACGCTGATGGGGCTGATCCGGCACCCCGAGCTCTACCGCTGCGGCGCGGCCTGGGTGGCCGTGACCGACCCCTTCCTCTACATCGAGGGTGACTGGTGGGTGCGCGACGACATCAGCGACAGCGGCCGCCGCTACAACCTGAAGGACATGGTGGGCGACCCGAAGGCCGACGAGGCGATGCTGAAGGCCAACTCACCCGTCGAGCAGGCCGCGCTGATCAAGGCCCCGCTGCTGCTGGCCTTCGGCGCGGAAGACCTGCGCGTGCCCTTGGCCCACGGCAAGCGCCTGCGCAGCGCGCTGGAAAAAGCCGGCCGTCCGCCCGCGGTATGGGTGGCTTACGCCGGCGAGGGCCATGGCTGGCGCAAGACCGAAAACCAGATCGACTTCGCGCAGCGGCTCGAGCGCTTCTTCGGGCAGCATCTGAAGCCTTGAGCGGGGGGGCCGCGTTCAGCGCTTCAGCCAGATCTTGCCGGCCAGGGCCGGTACCTGCAGGCGCAAGGGGCCTGGCCCGGCCGTCAAGACACCGCCGTCATCCGCATCGGCCAGTGTGGCCCCGGCCAGATCGGCTGGCAGGCTGAGGGATAGCTGCCGTGCCTGCAGGGCGTTGTTGACCGCCACCAGCGCCACCTGCCCTTCGTGCCGGCGCAGCCAGACGATGACTTCGTCGTCGATGTAGAGCGGTGCCTCGATGCTGCCCCGGCGCAGTACGGCGTGGTTGTTGCGCAGGGCGATCAGGCGCTTGAATTCGGCCCGCAGTGCCAGGTCGGGCTTTCCGCCTTCGTCGGGCCAGGGGTAGGTGGCGCGGTTGTAGGGGTCGTCGCCGCCCGTGACGCCCACTTCGTCGCCGTAGTAGACGGTGGGTGAGCCGGGGAAGGTCATCTGCCAGAACGCGGCCAGCAGCAGGCGCTGCTTGGCGCGGGCGATGACGGCCGGGTCCTGCGTGTCGGCATGCCAGCCGAAGTGGTGCAGCGCGCGCGCCTGGTCGTGCGTGCTGAGCAGGTTCATCAGCGCGTAGAAGGCTTGCGGCGGATAGGCCTCACGCATCAGTTCGATGTTGGGGTACAGCGCACGCGCCTTGCCACCGGCCGCAAAGTCGAGCACGACATTGCGGAAGATGTAGTTCATGGTGCTGTCGAACATGTCGCCCAGGAAGTACTTGCTCGAATCGAACCAGGTCTCGGCCACGGTCAGCGCGTCGGGCTTGTGCGCCTTGATGGCGGCGCGCCATTCGCGCCAGAAGTCGTCGGGCACCCAGGGCGCGACGTCCATGCGCCAGCCGGCGGCGCCCCGGTCCAGCCAGTACTGCATCACCGCGTCCTTGTCGCGGTAGAAGAAGTTGCGCACCGCGGGGCTGTTCTTGTCGAGTTCGGGCAGGTCGGTCACGCCCACCCAGCCGCGGTACTGCTTGTCGGGGTCTTTCTCGTCGGGCTTGAAGCTGTACCAGCTGGCGTAGGGCGATGCCGGGTCGATGCGGCCGTGGTTGAAGGCGCCGCGCGACGTGAAGTTGCCGTAGCGGTTGAAGTAGAGGCTGTCGCTGCCGGTGTGGTTGAGGCTGGTGTCGGGGATGACGCGGATGCCGCGCCTGGCGGCTTCCTTCGTCAGGCGTTCGAAGTCTTCGTTGGTGCCGAAGGCCGGGTCGATGCGCTTGTAGTCCGCCGTGTCGTACTTGTGGTTGCTGGCGGCCTGGAAGACCGGCGTCATGTAGATCGTGTTGGCGCCCAGCTCGCGGATGTCGTCCAGCTTCTCGATCAGGCCGGCCAGGTCGCCGCCGAAGAAGTCGTTGTTGAAGTGGGCGTCGCTGCCGTCACCGCTGCCGGGCTTGAAAGGGCGGTCGGTCCAGGCTTGGTGGACTTCGATGCCCTTGTCGCGGTAGCGCGCGACGCCGGGCTTCGGGTCGTTGGCCTTGTTGCCATTGCGGAAGCGCTCGGGGAAGACGTAGTAGTAGACGATGTCGGGCGCCCAGTCGGGCACCTTGAAATCGGGCGCGTAGACGGTCTGGCGGAAGCGGCGGATGGTCTTTGCACTGGCGGGCATCTCGGCCACGGCGGCCGTGCCGCCGCTGCCTTTTTCGCGTGTCCAGAACACGGCGTCGGTGTTGTTCTGCAGCACGAAGCGGCGGCCGTCGATCTGCGCTTCGAACCAGTAGCCGTAGACGGCGACATCGGCGAAGCGATGGCTGGCGGTGAAGCGTGTGCGCACACCCATCGAGCCGGGCTGCATGGGCAGGCGCGCGACTTCGCTGTAGTCCAGCACTTCCTGGTTGCCTTCCAGGCGGCGCTTCTCGATCACCAGCGTCAGCCGCTGCACGCCAGGGGCAGCGGTGACGGTGAAGCTGATCTCGCTGCCGGCCTTCACGGCGCCGAAGGGCTGCTTGTGGGCCGAGGCGCGCGAATCGAATTGCAGGCTCAGGGCCACCGGGTCCTGCACGCTGCGGGCGCTGGGGTCGGCAAAGGTCTTGGGGCCCAGCGTCAGCACGGGGCGGGCGCGGGGGTCTTCGGCGCTCTGGGCGAAGACCAGGCGCAGGGTGTGTTCGCCGTTGAAGTCGAAGGCGAAGTTGGCCTTGTTGTCAGGGCTGGCGCCAAAGGTGCTGGCGTCTTTCCAGCTGGCATCGGCCACCTTGAATTCATGCCTACCCTGGGCCTTGAGGTTCAGGTAGTAGGCGTCGCAGCTGTACTGGAAGGCGAAGTCGTCGAGTGCGGCCCAGTTGTTGATCGTGCCGCGCAGGAAGAGCACGGTGTCGCCCAAGGGCGCCGGTGCGGGGCAGGCTTCGATCTGCAGCTCGGGCGTGTTGTCGGGCGTCATGCGCAGGCTCATGCGGTAGGTGCCGTCGAAGCGGCGCTTGATCTCGGGGCCGCGCAGCGTCAAGGTGTTGCCGGGGCCGCGGCCAAAGTCGGCATCGGCGCTCCAGCCTTCGTCGGCCAGCTTGAAGGCGTGTTCGCCTTGCAGGCGCGTCACCAGTTCCCAGCGCTGGCAGGCCCAGGTGAACTTCTGCGTCTCGACCGCGTTCCAGCTGTTGAAGCTGCCGCGCAGGTAGAGGCTGCGGCCTTGCAGCGGGTCGGCGCGGCAAGCCTCGGCCGCCGTGGCGCCGAGGCTGGCGCCCATCAGGGCCAGCGCCAGGCACAGCGCGCGCATCACTGCACCCGCTTGTAGGCGCTGTAGCCGCCGCCCGGGCTGGCCTCGGGCTTCAGCACCAGAAAGCCGCCGGGCGGCAGCGTCACGTGCAGCAGCCCCACCTGGATGGGCAGCTTGACCTGCCCGTCCAGCGAGACCATGTTCCAGTTGTTCATGAGCTTGCTGTTGGCCACGAGCACGCTTTCGCTGACGGGCTGATCGCTGGGGTTGGCGATGACGACGATGGTGTCCAGCGCGCGGTCGGTGTGGCGCTCGAAGGCCAGCAGCTTGTGCGCGGTGATGGGGCGATAGTCGCCCACGCGCAGCGCGCGGTGGGCCTTGCGCAAGGCCACGAGCTGTTTCGTCCACGTCAGTTCAGGGTGGCCTTTGTCCACCCAATCCCAGCGCATCGGGCCGCGCATCTCGGGGTCTTGTTCGCCCGTCATGCCTACCTCGCTACCGTAGTAGAGGTTGGGCGAGCCCGGCAGCGCGAACTGCAGCACTTGCGCCAGGCGCCGGCGCTGCGTGTCGGGCAGCGTACTGGCCAGGCGTGGCGTGTCGTGGTTGTCCAGCATGATCCAGCTCTTGAGCAGGCCGCCGGGCGGTGAGTCGGCCATCATGCGGTCGATCATCTTCTGCGCCAGCGGCACCTCCAGCCGGCCCTGTGCGGTGCGAACGATGATCTCGCGCAGCGTGAAGTTCATCGCGCCGTCCACCGCGGGTATCCAGTCCTTCGGGTAGTTGGCGATCTCGCCCACCACCAGCGAACCGGGCTTTTCGGCATGCGCCGCGCGGGTGAGTTCGTTCAGGAACTGAAAGCCGATATCGACGGCCACGTCGAGCCGCCAGCCGTCGACGCCGTCGCGCAGGTAGCTGCGCACCACGGACTCTTTCGCGCCATAGATGTGGTCGCGCACCGCCTTGTTTTCGAGATTGATCTCGGGCAGGTTTTCGGCCAGCCACCCCACGCGCGCGCCGCTCTGGTACTGCAGGCCGAAGTAGAACCAATCACGCCATTTCGACTGCGGGTTGGCCAGCGCGTCCTGAAAGATGGGCGCGTTGCGGCCCATGTGGTTGAACACGCCGTCCAGCACCAGCTTCATGCCGCGCGCGTGTACGTTCTTCGCCAGCGCCTTCACGTCTTCGCGCGTGCCGAACTCGGGGCTGACCGCGTTGTAGTCGAAGGCGTCGTACTTGTGGTTGGTGTAGGCCAGGTGGATGGGGTTGAGGTAGAGCACGTCGGCGCCGATCGCCTGAACATGATCGAGCCGGGTCGCCAGGCTGGCGAGGTCACCGCCCCAGAACTCGATCTCGTGGCTCCACAGGCGCGCGCTGTCGACGTAGGTACCGCGCCTGGGGCTTTCGTCCCAGCGGCGCAGCACCTTGGGCGCGGGGTAGAGGTGGCGCTTGGCCTCCAGGTTGGCCGCCGGCACGAAGCGATCGGGCAGCACCTGGTAGACGATGGCGCCGTTGCGCCAGTCTTTCTCGCGCGCCTCGTACACGCCCTTCAAAGCTTCGTCGGCGGGGTTGCCGGCGGGGGTGTTCACGCCGGTGGCGAAGTTGGCGGCATGGGCCATGCTGAAACCGGCCGCCAGCGCAGCCACGAGCCAATGAA
>JAIXZR010000264.1 GCA_027489455.1 Rubrivivax sp.
CTGATGCCTGAGGACGTGTTCAGCCGCGCCAGCTTCGTGCTGAGCGCCAAGGTGCTGGACCCGCAGTTCCAGGGCCAGATCAAGGAACGCCTGAACAGCCGCGACGCGCTGCGACTGGTGTCCGGTTACGTGAAGCCGGCGCTCGAGCTGTGGCTGAACCAGCACGTGGACTACGGCAAGAAGCTGGCCGACCTGGTGATCCGCCAGGCGCAGACACGCCAGCGCGCCAGCCAGAAGGTCGAGAAGCGCAAGGGCAGCGGCGTGGCCGTGCTGCCCGGCAAGCTCACCGACTGCGAAAGCCGCGATCTGAACCTCAACGAAGTCTTCCTGGTGGAAGGCGACAGCGCCGGTGGCAGCGCCAAGATGGGCCGCGACAAGGAAACGCAAGCCGTGCTGCCACTGCGCGGCAAGGTGCTGAACACCTGGGAAGTGGACCGCGACCGGCTGTTTGCCAACACCGAGATCCACGACATCGCCGTGGCCCTGGGGGTGGACCCGCATGGCCCGAACGACAGCCCCGATTTCAGCGGCCTGCGCTACGGCAAGGTCTGCATCCTGAGTGACGCCGACGTGGACGGCTCGCACATCCAGGTGCTGCTGCTGACGCTGTTCTTCCGGCACTTCCCGCAACTCATCGAGCGCGGGCATGTGTTCATCGCCAAGCCGCCGCTTTACCGCATCGACGCCCCGGCGCGCGGCAAGCGCCCGGCGGCCAAGATCTACGCGCTGGACGATGGCGAACGCGACGCCGCGCTGGACAAGCTGCGCAAGGAAGGTGCGAAGGAAGGCAGCTGGAGCATCGGCCGCTTCAAGGGCCTGGGCGAAATGAACGCCGAGCAGCTGTGGGAAACCACGCTGAACCCCGAGACCCGCCGCCTGCTGCCGGTGCGCTGGCTCGAAGGCGGCTTCGACGCCACGGCCAGCTCGTTCACCAAGCTGATGGGCAAGGGCGAAGCCGCCGCCCGCCGCGAACTGATGGAACTGCGCGGCGACGCGGTGGAAGTGGACGTGTGATGCCGGGCCCGCCATGGCGGGCCCCAGCGATCAGCGATCAGCGATCAGGCGCCGGCTTCGGGCGACGACAGCAACGGCAGGCTGCCTTCCGATTCCGCCCCCAGCAGCCCCACCTGGCTGTAGATGCCCAGCTTGGCACGCGTGTCGGCGATGTCCAGGTTGCGCATGGTCAGCTGGCCGATGCGGTCGGCCGGGGTGAAGGCGCCCTGCCCGCTTTCCATCGTCAGCCGCTCGGGGTGGTAGGTGAGGTTGGGGCTTTCGGTGTTCAGGATGGAATAGTCGTTGCCGCGGCGCAGTTCCAGCGTCACTTCGCCCGTCACGGCACGCGCCACCCAGCGCTGCGCCGTTTCGCGCAGCATCAGACACTGCGGGTCGAACCAGCGGCCCTGGTACAGCAGCTTGCCCAGCACGCGGCCGTTGGCGCGGTACTGGCCGATGGTGTCTTCGTTGTGGATGCCCGTCACCAGCCGTTCGTAGGCGATGTGCAGCAGCGCCATGCCCGGGGCTTCGTAGATGCCGCGGCTCTTGGCTTCGATGATGCGGTTCTCGATCTGGTCGCACATGCCCAGGCCGTGACGGCCGCCGATGGCATTGGCTTCCATGAACAGGTCCGTTGCCGTGGCGAAGGTTCTGCCGTTCAGCGCCACGGGCTGGCCTTCCTCGAAGCGCACGCTCACCGTTTCGCGCTTCACCTCGACATCGTCACGCCAGAAGGCCACGCCCATGATGGGCTTGACGATGTGCATGCCGCTGTTCAGGAATTCCAGGTCCTTGGCTTCGTGCGTGGCGCCCAGCATGTTGCTGTCGGTGCTGTAGGCCTTTTCCACGCTCATCTTGTAGTCGAAGCCCTCGGCGATGAGGTATTCGCTCATCTCCTTGCGCCCGCCCAGCTCGTCGATGAAGCGCTGGTCGAGCCAGGGCTTGTAGATCTTCAGACTCGGGTTGGCCAGCAGGCCATAGCGGTAGAAGCGCTCGATGTCGTTGCCCTTGTAGGTGCTGCCGTCGCCCCAGATGTGGACATCGTCTTCGCGCATCGCCACCACCAGCGCCGTGCCCGTGACGGCGCGACCCAACGGCGTGGTGTTGAAGTAGGTCTGCCCACCCGTGCTGATGTGGAAAGCGCCGCTCTGGATGGCGGCAATGCCCTCGGCCACCAGCTGCGCACGGCAGTCCACCAGGCGGGCCTTCTCGGCGCCGTAGGCCAGGGCCTTCCTGGGAATGTCGTCGTAGTCGCTCTCGTCGGGCTGGCCCAGATTGGCGGTGTAGGCGCAGGGGATGGCGCCCTTGGCGCGCATCCAGTGCACGGCGGCACTGGTGTCCAGGCCGCCCGAGAAGGCGATGCCGACACGCTGGCCGGCCGGCAGGGTTTGAAGGATGTGGGTCACGTTGGGGGCTCTCCTGAGCCGGCGATTGTCGCAAGCCCGGCGGGGCCGGCAGGGCCGGCGGGCACGGCGGCCTCGGCGCGCGCCCGCGCCAGATGCAGGGCCACGCCTTCACGCAGCCGCTGCAGGGCCACGGGCTTGGTCCAGTAATCCAGGAAGCCGGCCGCCAGCGCGGGCGCCACGCTGCCGGGCAGCGCGTCGGCCGACAGCATCACCGCCCGTGGCGGAGGCAGGCCGTGCACCCGGGCCGCCACGCGCAGCTGCGCCAGCAAGCCCACGCCGTCGCCGTCGGGCAGCTGCTTGTCCACCAGCCACAGGTCGAAGCCGGCGCCTGCCTCGGCCGCCGCAGTGGCTTCGGCCACGGTGCCGTACACGGACAACACCAGACCCGGCACCGCCGACAGCATCTCGCGCACCAGCAGCACGTTGACCGGATCGTCCTCGACATAGGCCACGCGCCCGGGCGGCATCGCCTTGGCACCCGCGGCAGCGCCAGCCGGCGGCGGCACCACGGCATCGGCCGCGGCGTCACGCCGGCGGTGCGCCGCCAGCGGCTGGCGGATCGCGCCGGCATCGACGCGTGTGATGTCCAGCACGTCGTTCACCAGCCGCAGCAGGTGCTGGCCGGCCTGGCGGATCTGCTCCAGATCGGCCCGCTGGGCTTCGTCCAGCCGCGGCCCGGGCCGCCTTTCCAGCAGATCGGCAAAGCCCAGCACGGCGTTCAGGGGCGTGCGCAGATCGTGGCTCCAGCGCGCCAGAAACTCGGTCTTGGCCTCGTCAGCCTGCTCTGCCGCCAGGCCGCGGGCGCGTTCGGCCAGGGCCTGTCGCAGCCGCAGCCGGGCCTCGTCCATGGCCTGGCCCAACTGGGCGATCTCGTCGCGCCCTTCCACCACGATGGGCTGGTCGAAATCACTGCCCGCCAGCCCGCGCGCGGCACGCCCCAGGGCTTGCAGGCGCAGCACGGTGGACCGCGAGAACTCCCGGTACAGCCACAGCAGCAACAGCAGCACCACGCCCAGGGCGGCCAGCGCGCCAGCGCGGGCGCGCTCGGCATGGGCCAGGGCCTTGTCGGTGTGCATGCGCCGGACGGCGACCAGGGTTTCGTTCACCGCCGCCATCTGGTCGATCACGGCCGTGCCGTCGGCAAAGTGCCGGCGGCCGGCCTCGTCGTCGGGCGCCAGCTGCTGCACGGCGGCCACCGATCGTTGCCAGAAGCCCTGGGCCTGCTCCAGCACTTCCTGCAACGGCCGCTCCAGGCCGCCGTGCAGGCGATCCAGGCGCACCAGGGTGGCCGGGTCGGCGCGCATCAGCTCCAGGCGGCGCGCACTGGCGCCGGCGTACAGCAGGTAGGCCTGCAGCGCCTGCGGCTCGGCTTGCTGCAGCGTCAGCAGGGCAGTGCCCCAGCCGCGCTGGCGGCCCAGTTCTTCCATCAGCAGCGGCAATTGCACGAACACCATGTCGTTCTCGATCGCGTTGTGCTCGGGCAGCGCCAGGCCGCGACCCAGGCGCGCCGACGCGGCCAGCAGGGCGTTGACGATCGCGTCGTGCCGCTCGAAGTTCTGCCGCGCCTCCAGCGCCCGGGGCATCTGCGTCAGCTCGGTCAGAGCCTGCCGCAGCCGAGCCGCGTCGGGCAGCGTGGTGCTGCCCAGGCCCCCGGCCGCCAGCAGCGCGGCGACGCGGTCGAACTGCGGCAGCATGAAGGCCTGCTCGGCCACCAGCAGGCCGCTGGCGCTTTCGCCGCCCGCCAGCACGGTGGCGCTCAAGCCGCGGTGGCGGCCGATCGAGAGGGCCAGGGTGCGGATGTGATCGGCCGTCACCAGCGCCGCTTCCGAGGCCTGCAGGTGCTGCACGCGGCCGTGCAGCGTCGCCACCAGCACCCCGCACACCACCAGCAAGGGACCGGCGATCGCCAGACCGACGACGGCGAACTTCAAAGCAAACCGGGTATCGGTGAACCAGTGGACCACGGGATGACGGAACATCGAGCGGGTGAAACCTTGGACAAGCCAGCGACTGGCCGCCCATCCTGCCGCCAGCGGCCGGGCGGGCAAGCCCCGGGGTGCAAGTTGAAGCGGGCGGAGAATAGAGGAAGGGCCACCGGCTTGTCGTCCACAAGGTGGAAGCCAGCCCGCCCACGTCGACCCGATTGCCGATGACTTACACCCTGATACGCGGCACGAGCCCCCTGCTGGTGAGCGTGCCCCACTGCGGCACCGATCTGCCGCCCGATCTGGCCACCCGGCTGGTGCCGCGCGCGCTGCAGGTGGAAGACACCGACTGGCATCTGCAACGTCTGTATGCCTTTGCCACCGGGCTGGGGGCCGGGCTGCTGCTGCCGCGCTACAGCCGCTACGTCGTGGACCTGAACCGGCCAAGCGAAAACACGCCGATGTACCCCGGCCAGAACAACACCGAGCTCTGCCCCACGCGCTTCTTCACCGGCGAGCCGCTGTACCGCGAAGGCCAGGCCCCGGGCCCGGCCGAGATCGCCCAGCGCGTGCAGCAGTACTGGCAACCCTATCGCCAGGCGCTGGCCGACGAGCTGGCCCGGCTGCGCAGCCTGCACGGGCATGCGGTGCTGTTCGATGCCCACAGCATCAAGAGCCAGCTGCCCTGGCTGTTCGACGGCATGCTGCCGCACATGAACCTGGGCACGGTGGGCGGCACCAGCTGCGACCCCAGCCTGCGGCAGGCGCTGGCGGCCGTGCTGGCCGCCCACCCGGCCTACAGCCACGTGGTGGACGGGCGCTTCAAGGGCGGGCACATCACGCGCGCCCATGGCCAGCCCGCGCAAGGCGTGCACGCGATCCAGCTGGAAATGTGCTGGCGCAGCTACATGGACGAATCCCCCCCGGCCTGGAACGACGGCCTGGCCGCTGCCGTCACACCGCTGCTGCGTGAACTGGTGTTGACGATGCGGGACTGGCGCCCGGCCGCCCCTGCGTCCGCCACGGCCCCGCCGCCCGTATCGGCTTAGTGGTTTCCCACGCCTAGCCAGGGCGCCACGTTTCGCATGTCATCCGCCCCATGAAGAACCAGCCCCGGCGCCACGCGCCAGCCCGGGCGGCCACGGCCGCCACCCTCATCAGCCTGGCCTGCGCGACGGCCGCAGCGCAGCCCGCCACCCCCGCGTCACCCCCGCCCGAAGCCGCCACCGTCGTCATCACCGGGTCACCGGTACAGCGCCTCGCGACACAGGCGCCCTATGCCATCAGCGTCATCGACGCCCAGGCCCTGCAGGCGGCCGGGCCGATGATCAATCTCAGCGAAGCGCTGGTGCAGGTGCCCGGGCTGGTGGTCAACAACCGCAGCAACTACGCGCAGGACTTGCAGATCAGCGCGCGGGGCTTCGGTGCCCGCGCCGGCTTCGGCGTGCGCGGGCTGCGTCTGTACGCGGACGGCATCCCGGCCAGCGGGCCCGACGGCCAGGGCCAGGTCTCGCACTTCGACATCGCCGGCGCGCAGCGCGTGGAGGTGCTGCGCGGGCCGTTCTCGGTGCTGTACGGCAACAGCTCGGGCGGGGTGATCGCGATCTTCAGCGCCGCGCCCACGCAGCGCCAGGCCGATGCGGCCGTCGATGTGGGCAGCTTCGGGCTGCGCCAGGTGCGCCTGGGCGTGGCCGCGCCGCTGGGCCAGGGCTTCGACATCCGCGCCAGCGCTTCACAGATGCAGATCGACGGCTTCCGCCCGCAGAGCGCGGCGAAGAAGGGCACGGCCCAGGCACGCCTGGGCTGGCGCGGCGAGCGCGACACCGCGGTGCTGGTGCTGAACCACCTGGACCAGCCGGCCGACGACCCCCTGGGCCTGGCGCGCGAGCAGTTCGCCCTGGGCCCGGCACAGACCGCCGACGTCGCGCTGCAGTACGACACGCGCAAGAACACCCGCCAGACGCAGGCCGGCGCGAGCTGGCAGCACCGCTTCGACGAAGGCGCGCTGCGCGACAGCAGCGTGGCGGTCTACAGCGGCGACCGCAGCGTGGCGCAGTGGCTGGCGATCCCGCCGGCCACGCAGGCCAACGTGCGCCATGGCGGCGGCGTGATCGCGTTCCAACGCCAGTACAGCGGCGCCGATGCCCGGCTGCGCTGGGCCTGGCCGGCCCTGGGCGTGGGCCTGGTGACTGGCGCCACGCTGGAGCGCCAGCGCGATGCGCGCAAGGGCTACGAGAACTACACCGGCAGCGTGGCCAGCCCGGTGCTGGGCACCACCGGCCGGCTGCGCCGCGACGAAACCAACCGGGCAGAGACGCGCGACGTCTACGCCCAGGGTGAATGGGCGCTGAACCCGGCCTTCAGCGCCACGCTGGGCGTGCGCAGCGGGCGCGTGAAGCTGTCGGCCGCCGATGCCTATCTTTCCAATGGCGACGATTCCGGCAGCCTGGCCTTCAGCTACACCAACCCGGTTCTGGGCCTGCGCTGGCAGGCTGCGGCCGGGCTGCAGGTCTACGCCAGCGTGGCCCGGGGCTTCGAATCGCCCACCCTGGGCGAACTGGCCTACCGCGCCGACGGCACCGGCGGCTTCAACACCGGCCTGCAGGCGCAGACCAGCCGCCAGGGCGAAGTGGGCCTGAAGTGGCGCCAGGGCGCGCTGAACCTGGAAGCCACCGCCTTCCAGGTGAACGCCGACAACGAGATCGCGGTGGCCACCAACGCCGGTGGCCGATCAGCCTTCCAGAACGTCGGCCGCACGCTGCGCCGCGGCCTGGAACTGGCAGGCGGGTGGAAGCCCGCCGGCCCGCTGCGCGCGCAAGCATCACTGGGCCTGCTGGAAGCGACCTACCGGGACCGCTTCGTGGTCTGCGCCGGCGTGCCCTGCACGGCACCCACGCTGGCCGTGCCGCCAGGCGGCCGCATCGCCGGTGCACCGCGGGGCAATGCCTGGGGCGAACTGGCCTGGGCCAGCGCCGCCTGGGGCGAATGGGGCCTGGAAGTGCGCGGCACCGGGCGCGTGGCCGTGAACGACCGCAATACCGATTTCGCCGCCGGCTATGCGCTGGGCGCGCTGCGCTGGAGCAAGACCAGCCGCTGGGGCCCGGGCGTGCAGCTGAGCTGGCTGGTGCGCGTGGACAACGTCTTCGACCGCGAGCACGCTGGCAGCGTGATCGTGAACGACGCCAACAATCGTTTCTTCGAGCCCGGCGCACCCCGCAGCGTGCTGTTCGCACTGCGGGTGACCGGGGCGCTCTGACCCCGGCAGCCGTGGCCCGGCTTGCCGCTGGCGGCGTGGCGCGCTAGCATTCGGTATGCAGACAGAATACATACCGGTTCTGTCTGAGTGCTCGTCTTCGAGCCTCACCGGAGCCCGCCATGGAAGCCACCGTCGCCGAACGCGGCCAGATCACCCTGCCCAAGGCCGTGCGTGACGCGCTGGGCCTGACCAAGGGCACCAAGCTGAAGGTGGAACTGGACGGCGGGCGCATCGTGCTGCGCAAGGACGTCGACGACGCCATCTCGCGCGTGCGGGGCCGCGTGCCGCTGCCGCCAGGGCTGACCACCGACGACATCATGCGCGAGCTGCGCGGCCGCGCACCCGGCGACCCCATCCCCGACTGGGACCGCCCCGCGGCGGCGCCCGCCACGCGACGGGCCAAGCCAGGCAGCGGCCGATGATCGCTGTCGACAGCAACGTCCTGATCGACTTCATCGGCAACGACCCGATCGCCGCCGATGCTGCCGATCGGGCATTGCGCCGCGCGCTGGGCAGCGGCCCGGTGGTGGCCTGCGGCGTGGTGCTGGCAGAGGTCGTCACCGGCCTGGGCAATGGCTCGGCGGTGATGGACGCGGTGGAAGAGCTGGGCGTCGAGTTCTCAGCCCTCGAGCTGCGCTCGGCCGTGCGCGCTGGCGAGATGCAGCGCCGCTACCTCGAACGCCGCCGCGCGGCCACGCAGAGGCCCGAGCCACTGCGCGTCATGGCCGACTTCCTGGTCGGCGCGCACGCCCTGCTGCAGTGCCACGGCCTGATCACCCGCGACGCCGGTTTCTTTCGCGATTACTTCAAGGGGCTGAAAGTCATCGTGCCGCGCGCCTGACCGCCCCGCCCACCCCATAGACCGCCTGACCAGGAGTTCATCGATGCTCGCCGCCTACCGCCAACATGCCGCCGAACGCGCCGCGCTCGGCATCCCGCCCCTGCCGCTGGACGCCAAGCAGGTGGCCGCACTGGTCGAACTCATCAAGGCCCCGCCGGCCGGTGAAGAGGCCTTCCTGCTTGACCTTCTGACGCACCGCGTGCCCCCAGGCGTGGACGATGCCGCCAAGGTGAAGGCCAGCTTCCTGGCCGCCGTGGCACATGGCGACATCGCCGTGCCGCTGATCAGCAAGGCCAAGGCCACCGAACTGCTGGGCACGATGGTGGGCGGCTACAACGTGCACCCGCTGATCGAACTGCTGGACGACGCGGCCGTGGCACCTGTTGCGGCTGAAGGCCTGAAGAAGACGCTCCTGATGTTCGACTTCTTCAATGACGTCGCCGCCAAGGCCAAGGCCGGCAACCCCCACGCCCAGGGCGTGATGCAGAGCTGGGCCAAAGGCGAGTGGTTCACCAGCCGGCCCGAAGTGCCGCAGACCATCACCGTCACCGTCTTCAAGGTGCCCGGCGAGACCAACACCGACGACCTGAGCCCCGCGCCCGACGCCTGGAGCCGCCCGGACATCCCCCTGCACTACCTGGCGATGCTGAAGAACACGCGCCCGGGCGCGGCCTTCCTGCCCGAGGAAGACGGCAAGCGCGGGCCGATGCAGTTCATCGACGACCTGAAGGCCAAGGGCCACCTGGTGGCCTACGTGGGCGACGTGGTGGGCACCGGCAGCAGCCGCAAGAGCGCCACCAACAGCGTGATCTGGGCCACCGGGCAGGACATCCCGTTTGTGCCGAACAAGCGCTTCGGCGGCGTCACGCTGGGCGGCAAGATCGCCCCGATCTTCTTCAACACGCAGGAAGACAGCGGCGCGCTGCCCATCGAGGTGGACGTGACGGCGCTGGAGATGGGCGACGTCATCGACATCCAGCCCTATGCCGGCAAGATCCTGAAGAACGGCCAGCTCGTCACCGAATTCAAGCTGCGCAGCGACGTGCTGTTCGACGAAGTGCGCGCCGGTGGCCGCATCAACCTGATCATCGGCCGCAGCCTCACGGCCAAGGCGCGTGAATTCCTGGGCCTGCCGGCCAGCACGCTGTTCCGCCTGCCCACGCCGCCCGTGGCCACCCAGGCCGGCTACACCCTGGCGCAGAAGATGGTGGGCCGCGCCTGCGGCCTGCCGGAGGGCCAGGGCATGCGCCCGGGCACCTATTGCGAACCGCGCATGACCAGCGTCGGCAGCCAGGACACCACCGGCCCGATGACGCGCGACGAACTGAAGGACCTGGCCTGCCTGGGCTTCAGCGCCGACCTGGTGATGCAGAGCTTCTGCCACACCGCCGCCTACCCCAAGCCCGTGGACGTGAAGACGCACCGCGAACTGCCGGCCTTCATCAGCAACCGCGGCGGCATCAGCCTGAAGCCGGGCGACGGGGTCATCCACAGCTGGCTGAACCGCATGCTGCTGCCCGACACCGTGGGCACGGGTGGCGACAGCCACACGCGGTTCCCGATTGGCATCAGCTTCCCGGCCGGCAGTGGCCTGGTGGCCTTCGGTGCGGCCACGGGTGTGATGCCGCTGGACATGCCCGAAAGCGTGCTGGTGCGCTTCAAGGGCCAGATGCAGCCCGGCATCACGCTGCGCGACCTGGTGCACGCGATTCCGCTGTACGCCATCAAGCAAGGCCTGCTAACGGTGGCCAAGGCCGGCAAGGTCAACGCCTTCAGCGGCCGCATCCTGGAAATCGAAGGCCTGCCCGACCTGAAGGTCGAACAGGCCTTCGAACTGAGCGACGCTTCGGCCGAACGCAGCGCCGCGGGCTGCACCATCCGGCTGAATCCGGCCCCGATCATCGAATACCTCAACAGCAACATCGTGCTGCTGAAGAACATGATCGCCCAGGGCTACCAGGACAAGCGCAGCCTGGAGCGGCGCATCGCCAAG
>JAIXZR010000021.1 GCA_027489455.1 Rubrivivax sp.
CGACGCTGCTGGCCTTGCTGGCCGGCCTGCTGCGGGTGCAGCAGGGGGCGCTGGACGTGGCCGGCACGTCGCTGGCCGGGCTGAGCCCGCGGGCGCTGGACGCCTGGCGGGGCGCGACGCTGGGCGTCGTGCCCCAGCGCCTGCACCTGAGCGAGGCGCTGTCGGTCGCCGAGAACCTGGCCCTGCCGGCGCTGGCGGCCGGCCAGGGCGCCGACCCGGCGCGCGCGCAGCTGCTGATGGAGGCACTGGACATTGCCGACCTCGCCGCCCGCCGCCCGCACCAGCTCAGTGTCGGCCAGGCCCAGCGCGTGGCCCTGGCGCGTGCGCTGATGCGCCAGCCGCGGCTGCTGCTGGCCGACGAGCCGAGCGCCAGCCTGGACGATGAGCACACCCTGCACATGCTGGCCCTGCTGCTCGATGCGGCCGAGCGCGAGCGCTGCACCTTGATCATCGCCAGCCATGATGCGCGGGTCATCGAGGCGCTCACGGCCCGGGACGACTTCAGCGAGGTGCGCCTGCGGGGCCGCCCGGCCACCGGCGGCGCTCCCAGCCAGCTCGGCGCCCTGGGCGGCGGCACCACGCCGATGACGCGCATGACCGACTGGACCGAGGGAGGCTCGCGATGATCCGGCTGGCCTGGCGCTACCTGTGGTCCAGCCCGCTGACCACCGCGTTGAACCTCCTGCTGCTGACCCTGGGCCTGGCGGCCGTGACCTTTGTGCTGCGGGCCAGCGCGCAGGTGGAGGCGGGCCTCAAGCGCGACCTGGCGGGCATCGACCTCGTCGTGGGCGCCAAGGGCAGCCCGATGCAGATCATGCTGGCGGGCGTGTTTCACCTCGACGCGCCGACCGGCAACATCCCGCTGGCCACGCTGGCGCTGTTGAAGCAGCAGCCGCTGGTGGCGCAGGTGGTGCCCCTGTCCCTGGGCGACAGCGTGCGCGGCTACCGGATCGCGGGCACGACGCCGGACTACGTCGACCTGTACGGCGCCCGGCTTGCCCAAGGGGCCCTGTGGCAACGCCCGATGCAGGCCGTGCTCGGCGCGGACGTGGCGCGCAGCACCGGGCTGAAGCTCGGAGACCGGTTCGCCGGCAGCCATGGCCTCGGAGAAGGGGGCGGTGCGCATGGCGACCACCTGTTCGAGGTCGTGGGCGTGCTGGCCGAGTCGGGCAGCGTGCTCGACCGACTGGTGCTGACAGACCTGGCTTCCGTGTGGGCCGTGCATGAGGCCCATGCCGAGCCGACGCCTGCGTCTGGCGAACACGCCCATGACGACGACGAGCACCGTGAGATCACGCTGGCCCTGGTGCGCTACCGCAGCCCACTGGCGGCGGTGTCGCTGCCGCGCTGGGTGAACGCCCAGGAGGGCCTGCAGGCGGCTGCGCCGGCGCTGGAGACGGCGCGCCTGATGCGCCTGGTCGGGGCCGGCACCGAGGTGCTGCGTGGCTTCGGCCTCGTGCTGCTTGCGGCGGCGGGCCTGTCGGTGTGGGTGGCGCTGCTGCATGCCGTGCGTGCACGCCAGGGCGATCTGGCCATGCTGCGCATGCTGGGGGCCCCGGCCCGCCGGGTGGCGGCACTCATCGCGCTGGAGGCGCTGCTGCTGGCTGCGCTGGCGACGGTGCTGGGCCTGGCCGCCGGCCATGGCCTCGTGGCGGTGCTGGAGCGCCTGCTGGCCGAGCGGCAGTCGCTCCGACTGGGGCCCCTCGGCTGGAGCGAGGCCGAATGGCTGGTGCCGTTGCTGGCGGGCGGGCTGGCGGTGCTGGCCGCCGCCTGGCCGGCCTGGCGCGCCTACCGGCTCGATGTCACCACGCTGCTGCAGGCGCCGCGCTGAAGCACGACAATCCGCCGCATGAAGTTCAAATCCCTGATCGTCCTGTGCCTGACGGTGAGCCTCGCGGCCACCGCGGCCTTTGCCCAGACCGCCCCGACCCTCGGCCAGGGGCGCGGTTATCACGATCCCCGCAGCCCGTTCAAGCCGCTGGAGGAGCGCTCGGACATCGTGTCCTGGAAGCTGCTGTCCCAGGTCACCGCCAAGGCCGAGAAGAAGAAGATCGTGCCGACCTTCCCGGCCGCGGTGCAGGCGCTGGACCGCAAGACGGTGAAGGTGCAGGGTTTCATGATGCCGCTGGAGGCCGGTGACAAGCAGCAGCACTTCCTGCTGTCGTCGGTGCCCACCACCTGCTCCTTCTGCGTGCCTGCCGGCCCTGAAGGCCTGGTGGAAGTGCGCACCAAGAAGCCGGTGCGCTACACGCTGGAGCCGGTGGTCGTCGAAGGCGTGCTGGCCGTGCTCAACGACGATCCCTACGGGCTGTACTACCGCGTCGAAGACGGCAACGCCGTCAACTGAGGCCGTCGCTCAGGGTGCGAGGCGCTCGCGCACCCAGTGGCTGCCGTCCTGCAGGAAGCGCAGCCGGTCGTGCAGGCGGGAGCGGCGCCCCTGCCAGAACTCGAATCGCTCCGGCACGAGGCGGTAGCCGCCCCAGTGCGCCGGGCGCTCCGGGTTCAGCCCGTGCTGCACCGCGGCCTTGGCGGCGTTGGCCACCAGCACCGCCCGCGAGCTGATGACCTGGCTCTGGGGCGAGGCCCAGGCACCCAGGCGTGAATCCAGCGGCCGGCTCTTGAAGTAGGCATCCGACTCTTCATCGGACGTCTTCTCCACCCGGCCCTCGATGCGCACCACGCGCTCCATCTCCACCCAGTGGAACTGCAGCGCGGCATGAGGATTGACCGCGAGTTCTTCGCCCTTGCGGCTGGCGTAGTTCGTGAACCACACCAGGCCGCGCTCGTCGCAGCCTTTCAGCAGCACCACGCGGGTGGACGGGCGCCCGTTGGCGCCCACGGTGGCCAGGGTCATCGCGGTGGGCTCGGACACATCGTGCGCGATGGCCTCGTCCATCCAGCGGTTGAACAGCGCCAGCGGCCCGTCGGCGGCTTGTGCCTCGTCCAGTTCGCCCAGTTCGTAGCTCTTTCGGAAGTCGCTCAGTTTGCTCATGGGGCTCAAGTATGCAGACCTTCCCCTAAAGGCCTTCCCTTAGGTGAACGTCCCAGTTTCAAGCGAAGGGTCACTGGGCATGCTGAGGGCAGGCAAACAAGCGGCACAGACCGTCGATCGGCAAGCAGGTTTGAAAGGGACACGCATCACATGACCCCACGTCGCCCCGCTGTCGTCGTGCTGGCCGCAGGTCGTGGTTCGCGTTTCCGCGGGCCGGGTCACAAGCTGGAGCAGCCGCTCGGCCAGCAGCCGGGCGGGGACACCGTGCTGGTGCGCAGCCTGCGCCATGCGATCGCCACGCAGCTGCGCGTGGTGGTGGTCACGACGGCCTCGCTGGCGCCAGCCGCCCACCGGCTGGTTGCGGCGCGCGACGTCGTCGTGCTGCCCGAGCGCGACGCGCACGGCCGCCCGCTGCCGATCGGCATGGGGCATTCCATCGTCGCGGGCGTGGCCGCCACGGGTGATGCCGACGGCTGGCTCATCCTGCCGGCCGACATGCCGCTGGTGAAGCCGGCCACCATCCTGGCCGTGGCCGCAGGCCTCGAGCGTTTTCCGGTCTGCTACGCCCAGCACCGGGGCATGCAGGGCCACCCGGTGGGCTTCGGTACCGAGCTCTACTCCGAGCTGATGGCGCTGCAGGGCGATGAAGGCGCGCGGCGCATCGTGGCGCGCTATGCCGCCCAGCCCATCGAGGTCGACGACCCGGGCGTGCATGTCGACGTCGACACCACCGAGGACCTCGCCCGCGTCAGGGGCTGAGTCGGCGCTCTTCCAGCGGCGCGCACAGGCCGTGCCGGGCTGCCAGGTGGGCCTGGCGCTCCAGTTCGCGGTCCCGGATGCCATGGGCCCGCAGGCCCTGCACCGTGCGCAGCAGGTAGTCCAGCGTCGTGCCGTAGCGCCCCTGGGCGTGGCGGAAGATGTGCACCAGCTCGGCCTCGTGCAGCGCGCCGGTCCAGTTCGGGCTCTGCCGGGACAGCGTGAACGCCAAGGCCTTCAGCCGGCCGCCGGGGGTGAGGCCGTTGAGCCAGCGCGGCTCGTAGACCCCGTTGGGCATCTCGCGGGCCCAGAGCCGGTCGAGCACCGCGTCGCCGTCGGCGCGCGGCACGCGGTAGACCAGCCCGCGGCAGCTGCCGCCTGACACGAGCGCCAGCACCAGCCCCGGCTCCTGCGGCGAGCCCCGGTTCACCCGGGAACGCATGCGCAGCACGCGGTGATAGCCGAGCACCCGGGCGGGCACCGCCTCGGTGTAGTCAAAATCGGGCCGCCAGATCAGCGAGCCGTAGGCGAACAGCAGCAGGTCGTCGCCGCTGGATCGCCACTCGTCCCGGGTGCGTTGCAACAGCTGCGCACTGCGCGCCGGCCCCGGGGGAAGGTGTGTTGCCTGTGACGCCATTGCCGCCATCTTGGCATGCCGCACGACGCTTCCGGTACCCATGCCGTAACCCGCAGCCTCCTTGGGCGAAGTAATATGGTTACCTAATTTCCCATGGGGCGGTTACGTCGCCAGCCCTCCCGGAGACACCGAATGAACGCCACACTGAACGCCGTCACCCAACGCATCCAGGAGCGCAGTGCTTCGCTGCGGGGGGACTACCTGGCCCGCATTGCCAAGCTCAGCGGCCGCCAACGCGGTTTCGAGCGCATGGGCTGCGCCAATGTCGCGCATGCCGTGGCGGCGCTGCCGTCCAACGACAAGCGGCGCATCGTGGCCGAGACGGCGCCGCACCTGGGCGTCGTCACGGCCTACAACGACATGCTGTCGGCCCACCAGCCGTACGAGAGCTACCCGGCGCAGATCCGCGCCGAGGCGCACCGCCTCGGCGCCACGGTGCAGGTGGCCGGCGGCGTGCCGGCCATGTGCGACGGCGTGACCCAAGGCCTGCCCGGCATGGAGCTGAGCCTGTTCAGCCGCGACACCATCGCCATGGCCACCGCGGTGGCGCTGACGCACGATGTCTTCGACGCCGCGCTGCTGCTGGGCGTGTGCGACAAGATCGTGCCCGGGCTGCTGATCGGCGCCCTGCACTTCGGGCATCTGCCTTGCGTGTTCGTGCCCGCCGGGCCGATGAGCAGCGGCCTGTCGAACAACGCCAAGGCCAAGGTGCGCGAACAGGCCGCACAAGGCCTGGTGGGCCGCGAAGAGCTGCTGCAGGCCGAAAGCGCCGCTTATCACGGCCCTGGCACCTGCACCTTCTACGGCACCGCCAACAGCAACCAGATGCTGCTGGAGGCCATGGGCCTGCACGTGCCCGGCACCGCCTTCGTGCACCCGCACGCCCACCTGCGCGAAGCGCTGACGCGGCAGGCCGTGAGCACCGTGCTGGGCATCACCCAGCGCGGGCCGCGCTACACGCCCATCGGCCGGCTGGTGGACGAGCGCGTGATCGTCAACGCCATGGTCGCGCTGCTGGCCACCGGCGGCAGCACCAACCATCTGATCCACTGGGTGGCCGTGGCGCGCGCGGCCGGGATCAGCATCGACTGGACGGATTTCGCCGATCTTTCGGCCGGCGTGCCGCTGCTGGCCCGTGTCTACCCCAACGGCAGCGCCGACGTGAACCAGTTCCAGGCCGCCGGCGGCCCCGGCTTCGTGCTGCGCGAGCTGCTGGACAGCGGCGCGCTGCACCCCGATGTGGCAACGGTGCACGCCGACGGCCTGCGCGCTTACACCCAGGTGCCGGCGCTCGCAGGCGAGGCACTGCGCTGGCAGGCCTTGCCCGCAGCCAGTGGTGACAGCAGCATCGTGCGCCCCGCTGCCGAGCCGTTTTCCGCCACCGGCGGGCTGCGCTTGCTGCAGGGCAACCTGGGGCGGGCCGTGATCAAGACCTCGGCGGTGCCGGATGACCGGCACGTCGTCGAAGCCCCGGCGCGCGTGTTCGAGACGCAGGAAGCGCTGCAGCGCGCCTTCAAGGCCGGCGAGCTGGAGCGCGACTTCGTCGCCGTCGTGCGCTTCCAGGGGCCGCGGGCCAACGGCATGCCCGAGCTGCACAAGCTGACCCCGCCCCTGGCGGTGCTGCAGGGCAAGGGCTTCCGCGTCGCGCTGGTGACCGACGGCCGCATGAGCGGCGCCAGCGGCAAGGTGCCGGCGGCCATCCACATCAGCCCTGAAGCGCTGGCCGGCGGGGCGCTGGCCCGCGTGCGCGACGGCGACATCATCCGCCTGGATGCCGTCACCGGCACGCTGGACGCGCAGGTCGACGCCGCCGAGTGGGCAGCCCGCGTTCCCGCCACTCTCGACCCTGCCGAAGCCGAGACCAACGCCCACGACCTGGGCCGAGAGCTGTTCGGCGGCATGCGCCGCAACGTCACCAGCGCTGAAGAAGGCGCCGTCACCTGGCTGTGAACCGCCGCGGCCGGCCCGCGTGCCCCTTTCGAGAACGGACCCCCCGATGAGCCCTGAGCCCCCCATGAACCCACTCGAGCTGGCCCGCCACGGCCCGGTGATCCCGGTCATCGTGCTGCATCGCGTGGCTGATGCCGTGCCGCTGGCCCGCGCGCTGGTGGCTGGCGGCGTGCGCGTGCTGGAAGTCACCCTGCGCACGCCCGTGGCCCTGGCCTGCATGGCGGCCATCGTGCGCGAAGTGCCCGAAGCCATCGTCGGTGCCGGTACCCTGCGGTCGGTGGCCGACGCCGAGGCCGCGAAGGACGCGGGCTGTCGCTTCGGCGTCAGCCCGGGCTGGGTGGGCGACATCGGCCACGCCTGCCGCAACCTGGGGCTGCCGTTGCTGCCGGGGGTTGCCACGGCCAGTGAAGTCATGGCCGCGAATGCCGCCGGCTACGATTTCCTGAAGTTCTTCCCGGCCACTGCGGCTGGGGGCATCCCGATGCTCAAGGCACTGGCCGGGCCTTTCCCCGATGTGGCGTTCTGCCCCACGGGCGGCATCACCGTGGACACGGCGCCGCAGTTCCTGGCGCTGCCCAATGTGAAGGTCTGCGGCGGATCGTGGCTGACGCCGCAGGACGCGGTCGATGCCGGCGACTGGGGCCGCATCACGGCCCTGGCGCAGGCGGCCAGCGCACTGCGGCGCTAGCGCGGGGGCGGGCTCAGCCGGCCGGGGGCGGCTGCAACGTGCGCATCAGGGCGCCGGCATCCTGCGCCGCCGCGTCGCCCTTTGCCAGGCCTTCCAGCACGCCCTGGCGATCGGCAGCACTGCGGTTCTGGCTGAACTTCCACTTGCCCACCAGCCGCTGCACCGGGATCTCGATGCCGACGATGGCACGCAGCATCCCCTGCACGTAGCCGGCAGGCGCGTCCGATACCGCCCAGGGCTGCGGCTGCGGGTTTTCGAAGTGGTCCGTCAGCCGGCTCACCAGCGCATGCACCCAGGGCGCGTCCTCGCTCGCGGCCACGGCGCGCAGCGGGCCGTGGGCGTGCACGACGGCGTAGTTCCAGGTCGGCACCACCTGGTGTGTCTGCGCCTTGCTGGGGTACCAGTTCGGGCTGACGTAGGCGGCCTGGCCGCGGAAGATCGCCAGCACCGGCTGCCCGGCGGCCTGCTGCCACAGCGGATTGGCGCGCGCCACGTGGCCGCGCAGCGTGCCGTGCGGCGCGCCGGGGGCCGGCTGCGGGTCGTATTCCAGCGGCAGGTGGTCGGCGGTGGGGCCGTCAGGCCCCACGCTCACCAGTGCGGCCAAGGGGTGGTCGCGCATCAGCGCCGCCAGCGCGGCGGGGTCGTCCTGGGCGAAGTGGGCGGGCAGGTACATCGGCGGTCGGTCCGGGTCGGGCTGGTGGATGGCGCGGTGGCGGGGCAGCTCAGGGCTTGACCGTGTAGTTGAGCGCCATCCGCCCGCCGTCCACGACCAGGATCTCGCCCGTGACGTAGCTGGCGGCGCTGCTCAGCAGGTAGGCCACGGCGTCGGCGATCTCCTGCGGCTCGCCCAGGCGGCGCAGTGGCGTGCGGCTCATGATGCGGGCCTTGGCGTCATCGCTGGTCAGCACGGCATTGCGCGCCAGTTCGGTGGCGATCGTGCCAGGGGCGACGGCGTTCACCCGGATGCCCTGGTCGGCCAGGGCCAGCGCCATCACGCGCGTGAGCTGATCGATGGCGCCCTTGCTGGCGTTGTAGCTGGCGATGCTGGGGATCGCCAGACGCCCGTTCACCGAACTCATGTTGACGATGCTGCCCCGGCTGCCGCCAGGCATGGCGGCGCGCGCCACCATGGCCCGCGCGACGGCCTGGCCGACGAGGAAGCTGCCCTTGAGGTTGACGTCGATGACGGCATCCCAGTCGGCTTCGGTGATGTCCAGGAAGTCGGCCGCGCGGAAGATGCCGGCGTTGTTCACCAACCCATCCACATGGCCGAAGGCCGACAGCGTGGCCGCCAGCGCGGCATCCACGGCGGCGCGCTGCGCCACCTGGCAGGGCTGGTAGATCACCCGGTGGCCGGCTGCGGTCAGTTCGCTGGCCAGGGCCTGGCCAGCGGCGTCGGCGATGTCCCAGACGGCCACGGCCGCGCCGTCCTGCACCAGGCGGCGCACGCAGGCTTCGCCGATGCCTTGCGCACCACCCGTCACCACCACCACCCGGCCCTGGAGGCCGAAGTTCACCGCTGCTTGCATGCCTTGCCTTCCCCATGTCGGCCCGCCTGCCGAAGGGCAGCTGCGAGGCGGCGCCAAAGTTTAGCGGCCGTTGCCAGCCCGCCAGGCCAGCCGCGCGCTGGCGCGCAGCGACTCAGCCGCGTGCGCGCCGGTCCAGCCAGACCGCCATGCCCTGGGCATTGAGCTCGACGTCCAGCGCCAGCAGCTCGTCGATCTGCGCCACCGGCAGGGGGCAGCCGTGGGCCAGCGCGCTGCGGCGGTGGATGTCCAGCAGGCCATGCTTGAGCTGCGCGTGGCGGTCCGGGCCGGCGGGCGTGGCTTCGCCCAGCGCCACCATCTGCACCAGCTGTTCCCTGAACTGCGCCGCCAGCCGCGCCACGCCCTGCACGCGGCCGTAGTGCGTGAGGTACATGCAGGCCGGGTCGGTGGCCAGCAGCCGGTCCAGCGTGCTGGCCAGCGCGTCGGGCTCGAACTGCACCGGCGTGCAGCTGGGCAGCACCCAGGCGCCTTGCGGCCCGTCGAATTCGCGGTAGCTCAGCCCGAAGGTGTCGCCCGTGAACCAACCCCGGGTGCGTTCGTCCCAGATGGCGTGGTGGTGGCGGGCATGGCCCGGGGCGTCGATCAGGCGCAAGGTGCGGCCGCCCAGTGGCAGCGTCATCTCGTCGCGGCTTTCCAGCAGCCGGTCGGCCGGCACGGGGACGATGCGGCCATAGGTCTGCACCATGGTCGCCTCGCCATAGACGGCAGTGGCCCCGGCCCAGAGCTGCTGCGGGTCGACGAGATGGCGCGCACCACGGGGGTGCACCAGCACGCGGGCGCGCGGCAGGTGCGCCAGCAGGCCGCCCACGCCGCCGGCATGGTCCAGGTGCACGTGCGTGGGGATGATCCAGTCGACGGCGTCTGTGCCCAGCCCCAGCGCCTGCAGCGCGGCCAGGTGGCGGGGCACGGCGAAATCGGTCCCGGTGTCGATGAAGGCGGCCCGGCCTTCGTCCACCACCAGGTAGGCGGCGTCGAACTCGTCGCGGTGGAAACCGGTGTCGATGGCATAGACGCCATCGCCCAGGGGCTGCAGGTAGGCGGGCTGGGGTGTGCTCATGGCGGGATTCTGGCCGCTGCTGCCGCAGGGCGGTGCAGCGCCTGGAGGCGGGTGTCTGCAGCCCCGGCCGGGCGTTGCGGCCCAGCGTCGTCAGCGGCAGGAACCGAGTCGTTTCCTGGACATATCGTCGCTACTACTTGACAATTGTGTGTGTCCAATAAAAATGACACTTGCCAATTGTTGTACCCGCGTGTGGGATCCGCACGAGAACAGGAAGATCACCAAGGAGTTCTTCTATGTCTGACCCGAACAAGGTCTGGCCCACCGGTTTGACCGAGGCCGAATCCGAAGAAGTACACCGCAACATCATCCAGGGGACGCAAATCTTCGGGATGATCGCGGCGCTGGCACACCTGCTGGCGTACATCTACTCGCCCTGGCTGAAGTAGGCAGGAGACCACCATGATCTACGGAAAAATCTGGTGCGTGGTCAAGCCCTCCGTGGGCATCCCGCTGCTGCTGGGCGCTGTCGCCGTGGGTTCGTTCGCGGTGCACTACGCACTGCTGACGCACACCACCTGGCTGCCGAAGTACTACGCCGGCGCCACGGCCAAGGTGGCCGCGCCTGCGGCTGCGCCGGCCGAAGCACCCAAGTAGCACCTGCAGCCCACTCGGCTGCGCCGGGCCGGGGGCGGCACACGCCACCCCGGCCTGTTTCGTTCCTGGGCCCTGACTTCGGAAGTACGCCGTCACCATGAGCACCCTCAGCCGCAAACTCGTGCAGACCTGGGTTCGCCTGGGACCGCGCTTCCTGCCCTTCGCCGACGCGGCGTCGCCGGACATGCCCTTGCCGAGGTTGCTGCGGCTGTCCCTGTTCCAGGTTTCGGTGGGCATGGCCTTGGTGCTGCTGGTCGGCACCCTCAACCGCGTGATGATCGTGGAACTGGGCGTGCCCGCAGCGCTGGTGGCGGTGATGATCGCGCTGCCCGTGCTGTTCGCGCCGTTCCGGGCCCTGATCGGGTTTCGGTCCGACAACCATCGGTCGGCACTGGGTTGGCGCCGCGTGCCTTACATCTGGAAAGGCACCATGGTGCAGTTCGGCGGGCTGGCGATCATGCCGTTCGCGATGCTCGTGCTGTCGGGTGGCGGTGAATCAGCGCAGTGGCCGGCCTGGATCGGCCCGGCTGCCGCCGGCCTGGCCTTCCTGCTGGTGGGTGCGGGCCTGCACACGACGCAGACGGCGGGCCTGGCGCTGGCGACCGATCTCTCGCCCGAAGAAGCCCACCCCAAGGTGGTGGGCCTGATGTACGTGATGCTGCTGCTGGGCACCATCGTCAGCGCGCTGGCGTTTGGTGCGCTGCTCGAGCAGTTCAGCCCCGGTCGCCTGGTGCAGGTGATCCAGGGCGCGGCGGTGGTGACCCTGGTTCTGAACACCCTGGCCCTGTGGAAGCAGGAAACCCGCAGGCCGGCGCGTGCAGCGGCCGGCAACAGTGGCGGCCGCAGCGGGCAGGATCCGAGCTTCGCCCAGGCCTGGCAGTGCCTGATGCGCGGCCCCCATGCCCGGCGGCGGCTGGCCATCATCGGCCTGGGTACCCTGGCCTTCGGTATGCAGGACGTGCTGCTCGAACCCTATGGCGGCCAGGTCCTGGCGATGAGCGTTGCGCAGACCACCTGGCTGACGGCCACCCTGGCCGGCGGCACCCTGCTGGGCTTCGGGCTGGCATCGGTGCGGCTGGGGCGGGGTGGGGATGCGCTGGCGATGGCCGGCGCCGGGGCCTTGCTGGGCCTGCCAGGGTTTGCCGCGGTGCTGCTGGCGGCACCAGCGGCTTCCGTGGCGCTGTTCGGGCTGGGCGTGTTCGTCATCGGCGCCGCGGCAGGCCTCTTCAGCCATGGCACCTTGACGGCCACGATGCGGCACGCACCGCCAGATCAGGCCGGGCTGGCCTTGGGCGCCTGGGGTGCCGTGCAGGCCACGGCTGCGGGCGTGGGCGTGGCGCTGGGCGGCGTGATCAGCGACGTGGTGCACAGCACGATGGGCGGTCCGGGCAGTTTTTGGGGGCCCAGCGTCGGCTACGGGTTTGTCTACATGCTCGAGATGGGCCTGCTTGTTGCGACAATCGCCGTCATGGCGCCGCTGTCGGGGCGTCGTGCCCGCGCTGCGGCCGTGGCCTTGTGAGCCGGCCGGCCCGCACCTTGAAGTCCCACCCCGAAACCCTGGAGAACCCGCCTTGAAGATCTATCACCTGCTGCTGCTGATCTGGGTCCTGATCGTCGTGATGTGGCTGTTCAATCAGCTGCGCAGCAAGAAGTAAAGCCGCTGGCACGCAGGGCGGGGGCGCCAGCCTCCGTGCTGCGCAGCCATCCCCCCCGGCGGCGCCCCGGGGTCAATCCTCGGGCCGCAACCGCCGCAGCAGGCGGTCAGTCGCCATGCTCGTGAGCAAGGCGCCGAAGATGCCGCCGTTCAGCCCCAGGATCGCGCCTAGCCAGAACCCGGCCAGCCTGGAGCCGAATTCAAAGCCCATCGTCACGCCGGCAATGCCGGCCGCCAGGCTCAGGCTGATTTCCAGCGCCCGGATCGCGGCGCTTCGTCGGGCAGGGCTGGTGATGGCCATCCGCGGTACCGCTGAACGAGTGATCGTTCGCTAGCTATTGCCCCACAGGCCGCCGTGCGAATTCACGTCGACCATGCGTGGCCGGGCCTCAGTTGTGGCCGACCAGCAGCCAGAGGCGGGCGATGTCCGCTGCGCCATCGTTGCCCCGGACGCTGCGCAGGGTGCTCGTGGCGGCCGCCTTGCCCTTGGGCAACTGCATCTGGGCCATGCCCAGACGCAGGCGGGCTTCTTCCGGGTGCTTTGGCTTGGTCTTGGCGATCGCCTGCTCGATGAGCTTGACGCCTTCTTCGGCCTGGCCCAGCGTGACGTAGGCATAGCCGGCCGCCACGATCGCGTCGCCGTCACCGGATGCCACGGCTTCGCTCGCCCGCTTGGCGATGTTCGCCTTGGCCTCGGTTTCCTGCTTCACGGCCAGGTCGCGCAGACGTTGGTGGCGTGCCGCTTCCGGGCCCGTGCCCAGCACGCCGTTCTGGAAGCCCTGCTCGGCGATGCGGCGGCCCTCGGCCGGGAAGCCGGCCTGGAGCGCCAGCATCGCCATTTCCATGTATTCCTCGGTCTTGCTGAGCGTGCCGCTGGCCAGACGCAGGCGCATCACGTCCAGTTCATACCGCGGCGAAAAACCGCTCTTGCGCGGCAAACGCGCGAGGTGTGCCGCCCAGTAGTCCTTCTTGGGGTAGTTCAGCAGCAGCTTTTCCAGGGCGGCGCCGTAACCGGCCATGTTGCCCAGGCGCTGCTGGGCATCGGCCAGGCGCAGAAGATCGCCTTCCTCCGGCCGGCGGCCGGCCTGCTCGGCAGCGGAAACAGCCGCACCAGCGTCGCGTGCAATGGCGCCGTAGTCGCCCGTGGCGCCTTGCAGATAGGACTGCAACTGGCGCACGCCAGCGCCGTTGTTGCCGGCAGCCACCGCCTTGGCAACCCACTCGCTGGCCTTGGCGTTGTTGCGCTGCTGGGCGTAAGCCGCGGCGATCTGCTCGGCCACCTGCCCCTGCTCGGCGCCGCTGATGCGGCCATGGATGCCTTCCAGCGCCTGGATGGCCGTGCCCAGGTCGCCCGCCCGCTGGGCCGCAGCGGCCTTCATGCGGTCGATCGTGAGCTGCTCGTTGGCGCTCTTGCCGCCCACGGCTTCGGCCTCGCGCACCTTGGCCAGGGCTTCCTTGGCCTTGCCGGCCTTCAGCAGTTCGCCCGCCTGCTGCAGGGGCTTGCCCACTTCGGGCCGCAAGCCCTGCGCCTGGGCGCTGTTGATCAGGCCAGCGGTCAGAAGGGCCAGGCCCAGGTGGCGCCAAGCATTCGACATCTTCATGCTCAATTCAGGAACTGTTCGTTGCCGACGATACCGATCTTCGTCACCCCCAAGCGCTGTGCGGATGCCATCACCATCGCCACGTACTTGTACGTCACCAGTTTGTTAGGGCGCAGGTGCACCTCGGGTTGGTCGGGCATGGCCGCGATCTGGCGCAGGCGCTGCTCAAGTTCCGCCCGGTTGGGCACGATCTCGCCGTTCCAGCCGATCGTGCCGTCGAAATCGAGGTCGATGCGGATGATTTCCGGCGGCTTGGGCGGCGGCGCGGCATTGTTGGGCACCGGCATGTTCATCTTCACCGCGTGCGTCTGGATCGGGATGGTGATGATGAACATGATCAGCAGCACCAGCATCACGTCGATCAGCGGCGTGGTGTTGATGTCGACCATCACCTCGTCTTCGTCGCTCGACGAACCTACGTTCATTCCCATGGGGTTCTCAGCGTCCTGTGCGTGTAAGGCCGTTCACGGGCATCACTGCTTTGCCGGCGGCTCGGTGATGAAGCCGACCTTGAAGATGCCCGCACGCTGGCAGGCGACGACGACCCGGCCCACGGATTCGTAGCGGACACCGAGGTCGCCGCGGATGTGGACTTCAGGTTGCGGCTCCTGCACCGCGGCCAGCTTGAGCCGGTCGACGAGCGCCTGGTTCTCCAGCCGCTCGGTGCCCCAGTAGACGCCACCGTCCTTGTCCACCGCCAGCACGATGTTCTCGGGCTTGGTGATGGTGGGAAGGTTGCGTTCCTTGGGCAGTTCGACCGGGATCGACTGGGTGATCACCGGCACCGTGATCATGAAAATGATGAGCAACACCAGCATCACGTCCACCATGGGGGTGGTGTTGATGGTGTTGTTGAACTCCTCGTCGCCTTCGGACGAGCCAACGTTCATGGCCATGGCGCTGTCCCTTCAGTTGCGCGGCAGGCGCCTCAGCGCTTGCCCGACAGCAGCACGTTCTGCAGGTCGCCGGCGAAGGCGCGGGTTTCCTGCAGCACGGTCTTGTTGCGACGCAGCAGCCAGTTGTAGCCGATCACGGCCGGCACCGCGACGGCCAGGCCGACGGCGGTCAGGATCAGCGCCGCGCCCACGGGGCCGGCCACCTTGTCGATCGACGCCTGGCCGCTGAGGCCGATCTTCACCAGGGCTTCATAGATGCCCCAGGTGGTGCCGAACAGGCCGATGAAGGGGGACGTCGAACCCACCGTGGCCAGGATCGCCAGGCCGTTGGTCAGGCGGCTCTGGACGTTGCCGACCGCGCGCTCGATGGCCATGCTGATCCAGGTGTTCTTGTCGATCACCTCGACCATCGTGCCTTCGTGGTGGTCAGAAGCCTTGATGCCCTGGTCGGCGATGTAGCGGAAGGCCGAGCCTTCTTCCAGCGTGCCCAGGCCTTGCTTGACGGTGCTGGCCTTCCAGAAGGTGTCAGCCGACTGGCGCGCGCTCTTGAGCATGGCGCGCTGTTCGAACAGCTTGACGAAGATGACGTACCAGCTGGCCATCGACATGATGACCAGGATGATCAGCGTCGTGCGCTTGACCCAGTCGGCCGCCAGCCAGGCGCCCTTCAGGCCGAACGGGTTCTCCACGGCCTGGCCCTCGATCACGTTCGAAGGCGCAGCGGGCGCTTCAGCCGCAGGCGCCGGTGCCGGCGCGGGTGCTGCGGCCGCTGCGGGCTCGGATGCCGCGGGTGTGGCCTGTGCCAGGGCCGCTGTGGGGGCGACCAGCAGCGCGGTGGCGGCGATCAGGGCTGCACCGATGGATGTGCGCAGGGCATGGATGAGGGACATGGCAACTCCGTGAGGAACAGCGCCCGGGGTGGGTAAGGGTGGGCGCAGGAAAAAGAATGCAGGGACGTTGGGGACGGGCTGGGCACTCAGGACGGCGGTGGGCCGCCGCAGTGCTCGTGGGCGCGATCAGGTCATTCGAGCTTCCAGACGTAATCGACTTCCATCGTCCCGCCCACGGGCCGACCGTTCTCGTCCGTGCCGGGGCTGAAGGCGCAACTGCTCAGCTTGGACAGCGTGACCCGGTCCATTTGCTTGTGTTCGCGCGACGGGCCGGAAGAACGGACGACCTCCGACGCCGTGATGCGCCCATCGGCGCCCACGGTGAAGCGAACGCGGGTGGTGCCGGTCGCCTCTGCGCGCAGTGCTGCTGCGGGGTAGTCCTCGCTCGTCGGCGCGCAGGCTTGAAGGTTGGGGATGAATGGGCGCACAGCCCGCGGCGGTGCCGGCGGGGCGGCGGGTGCCGGGGGTGCCGGCGGCGCCGGCGGCGCATTGAAGACCGGGGGCGCCGGCGGTGGCGCGACCTGGGTGGTGGTGATCGTTGGTGCCGGTGTCGGTGGCGGGTTGACGTTCACCTCGGGCGGTGGCACGAACGACGGCGGCGGCGGGGCCAGCTTCGGCGGCGGGGGCAGGTTCTCCGGCGGCGGCGGGGGCGGCGGCTTGACCTCTTCGATGATCTTGGTCTCGATCGGCGCCTTGATGACGTCGATCACCCGTTCGGCCATCCCGCTGACCAAGGCCCAACCCAGCAGGATATGCAGCAGGACCACGAGCCCGATGCCATAGGCATGCTTGCTGGGGTTGCGTTGTTCGACACCAAAATCCACTGGGCTCCTCCAGTCAACCCGCCTGATCGAACGGCAGGTACTGCGACTTGTTCAACAAAAAGCAATCAAAAAGACGATGTCGCACACGCAACAGGGCTCAAGGCGCGGGACTATAGCCCGAACGGTCTGGCGCTCCGTCCCGGGCATCACCCTAGGCCAGGGGGTTCGGCGATGTACCTTCCGGGTAACTTTTCCCAGGGCCAAGTTGGGGTTGCAAGAGACGGGCCAGTGCCAGCGGCAAGCGTGCCCGCGGCGCCCTGTAGCCGGCGTCGTCGGATGCCGCCCATCTGCTGCCGTCAACCGCCGCCGGGCGCGCCGGGGGCTGGCCGGTGCGCCAGCGCGCGCTGGAGCGCCGCCAGGCCTGCGGCCAAGGCCTGGGGCTCGTCGCAGGCCACCACCTCGCGCGGGCCGAAGCCGCGCAGCCAGGTCAGCTGGCGCTTGGCCAGTTGCCGCGTGGCTGCCACGCCTTGTTCGCGCAGTGCGGCCAGCAGCGGGGCCCGGGGGTCCGTTTCGTGCGGGTCCAGGCCGGCCGCCAGCGCCGCCCAGGCCTGGCGGTAGCCCACGCAGCGCATCGCAGGCAGGTCGGCGTGCAGGTCGGCGCGGCCGCGCAAGGCCGCCACTTCGGTCAGCAGACCAGCCGCCAGCATGTCGCCAAACCGCTGCTCGATGCGCTGATGCAGCCAGTCGCGGTGCAGCGGTTCCAGAGAAACCAGATGGAACTGCAGGCCGCCAGCCGGAGGCGCGCCGCGCTGCCACGCCGACAGCGGCTGGCCGCTGACTTCAAAAACTTCCAGCGCCCGCTGGATGCGCTGGGCGTCGGCCGGGGCCAGCCGGGCCGCCGTGGCGGGGTCCACCCGCACCAGTTCGGCATGCAGCGCTGGCCAGCCCACGCGCGCGGCACGGGCATCGATCCTGGCCCGCACCGCCGCGCTGGCGGGGGGCATGGCGTCGAGCCCGTCCCGCAGGGCCTTGAAATAAAGCATCGTGCCGCCCACCAGCAGCGGCAGATGGCCACGGCTTCGGATGTCGGCCACCAGCCGCGTGGCGTCGCTGGCAAAGCGTGCCGCCGAGTAGGCCTGGGCCGGGTCCAGGATGTCGATGAGGTGGTGCACCACGGCAGCCCTTTGGGCCGGGCCGGGTTTGGCGGTGCCGATGTCCATGCCGCGGTAGACCAGGGCGGAGTCGACGCTGATGATCTCCACCGGCCAGGGGCAGGCGCCCGTGGTGGCGAAGGCCATCGCCAAAGCGGTCTTGCCCGCTGCCGTGGGGCCGGCCAGGGCCAGGGTGGGGGCCAGGCCCGCGTCGTCGGCCTGCGCCTTCATGGTGCGGGCAGGGCGCGGGCGGGCTGGCCGTGGCGCTGCACCAGCGTCCAGGCCACAGTGGCCGTCAGCAGCGACCAGAAGCCCAGCCCCAGCGCGTAGGGCAGCAGCCGGCCGTCCAGCGCCTGCCCCAGCCACAGGCCGACGCCGAAGGCCACCGCTGCCAGCACGAAACCCGCCAGTGCAGAAGCCGCCCCCGCCGCCTGCGGAAAGGGCCCGACCGCACCGGCCTGCCCGCAAGGCTGGTGCACGCCGTGGCCGAAGGCGAACAGGCACTGCGGCAACAGCACGGCCCAGGCCTGCAGGATGCCGGCGCTCGCCAGCACCACGCCCAGCGTGCCGCCGGCCAAACTGAAGATCGCGCCCCGGCGCACCGCGGCGGCCATGCCGGCGCGGGCCACCCAGCGCCGGCAGGCGAAGGTGCCTGCCAGGTAGCTGGTGGACGCCGCGCCCATCGCCAGGCCGTAGGCCACCGAGGACAGGCCCAGCAGGTCGATGTAGACGAACGACGAGCCCGCCAGCACCGTGAACAGCCCGCCGTAGGTGAAGCTGACGAGCAGTGTCCAGGCCAGGAAGGTGGGGTGGCGGGCAATCTGCCACCAGGTGCCCAGCAGCGGCCCCAGGGCCGTGGCGCGCGGGTTCTTGCGCGGCAGCGTCTCCGGCAGGCGCAGCGCGATGAACAGCAGCGTGACGGCCCCCATCGCCGCCACCAGGCCCAGCGCCGCGCGCCAGCCCCAGGCAGCAGCGGCCAGACCGCCCACCACCGGGCCGGTGATCGCAATCACGCCAAGGCCGGAAAGCCCCAGCGACATCACTTGCGCGGCCTGCTGCGGCTCGTACAGGTCGCGCAGCATGGCGCGCGCGCAGACGACCGCAGCGGCCAGCGCGGCGCCCTGCAACGCGCGCCAGGCGATCAGCGTGTCGATGCTGCCGGCCAAGGTGCCACCCAGGCTGGCGGCGGTGTAGAGCAGCAGGCCGGTCAGCAGCACCGGGCGGCGGCCGTAGCGGTCGGCCAGCGGGCCCCACACCAGCTGGCTCAGGCCGAAGGCCAGGATCAGCGCCGACATGGTCAGCTGCGCGGCTGACATCGATGCGCCCAGGTCCCGCGTGAGTGCCGGCAGCGCCGGCAGGTAGACATCGGTGGTGACGGGCTGCAGACCCAACAGCAGCGCCAGTGCGCAGGCGACCAGGGCCACGCTCGGGCGGGGCGGCCGGCCCGGCAGGGCGGCGGCGATCGGGGGCGTGGGCATCGCTTCAAGGTTACCAGGGCCCCTGATCGCCTTCGGCCGGGCCCGCCGGCTTCGTCGGCCCAGCGTGCGCTTGGTGCCCGGTGCCGCGGCGTCCGTCGCAGGCCGGCTGGCCGTGGCCTGGCTGGCCGGCATGATGACGCCCATCCCAGACTGCACGACAGCACCATGCCATCGATTCCCTTCGCACTGCACCGCCCTCGTCACACCCTGGGGGCGGCTCCGCTGGCGCGCGCCCCCAGGCGGGCCCCTGCTGCCCGTCCCGGCCGGGCGCTGCGGTCGGCCCTGGCTGCCTTCGGCCTGGCTGCCGCGCTGCTGCAGCCCGCCGCGGCACAGATGTTCAAGGACCCGGTGCTGCAGGGCCTGTACCAGCGCGAGCGCCTGGCAGAACTGCAGAACCTGGCGCGCGAGCGCCTGGCCGCCCAGCCGGGCGATGCCCAGGCCGTGCTGGCGCTGGCCGTGGCCGCGATGCAGGCCAACGACGGGGCTGCGCGGCAGGCGGTCATCGGCCGCGCCGAGACCTGCGCGCAGCAGCAGCCCCAGGCGGCCGCCTGCCACTATGCGCTGGGCGTGGTGCTGGGGGCCCAGGCCATGACCGAAGGCATGCTGAAGGCCGCGCGCAGCGCCGGCACGGTGAAGGCGGCGCTCAGCCAGGCCCATACGCTGGACCCGCAGTGGTACCCCGCCCGCAGCGCCCTGGTCGAGTTCTACCTGCTGGCCCCGGGCATGATGGGCGGCAGCACGACGAAGGCGCAGGAACTGGCCCGCAGCGCGCCCGTGGCCGACCAGGCGAAGCTGCTGCAGGCCCGCGTGGATCTGCAGGACGACCGCGCCGCCGCCGCGCTGCAGGCCCTGGCCGGCCTGCTGAAGCTGCCGGATGCCGACCAGGCCGAAGATGCTGCCAGTTGGGGTTTCGCTGCAGCCACCCAGCTGATCAACGCCGGCCAGGCCAGCCAGGCGCGGGCCTTTCTGGAGCGGCTGCAGCAGGACCGCCCCGCCAGCGCCTACGGCCCCTACGGCCTGGCGCGCGTGCGGGTGGCCGAAGGCGCACACGCCGAGGCCCTGAAGCTCTACGACCAGGCGGCCGCGGCCGCCGACGCCGCCCGGCTGCCGCTGGACTACCGGCGCGGGATTTCGCTGCAGGCCCTGGGGCGGAACGACGAGGCCCGGGCCGCCTTCACGCGCTTCGTCGCTGCCGGCAAGGGGCAGAAGGCGTCGCTGGACGACGCACGCAAGCGCCTGCAGGCCCTGGGTGCCTGAGGGCGGCCCGGTGACGCCGCGCCGGCATTGACGATCAGAAGCGTTCGTCTTCGCGCAAGTAGCGCCACTGGCCTGCCGGCAGCTGCCCCAGCACGACGCTGCCGATGCGCACGCGCTTGAGCGCCAGCACATCCAGGCCCACCAGCTCGCACATTCGGCGGATCTGCCGCTTGCGGCCTTCGCGCAGCACGATGCGCAGCTGGTCCTCGTTCTGCCAGCTCACATGCGCGGGGCGCAGCTGCACGCCGTCCAGTTCCAGGCCGTGGCGCAGGCGGTCCAGCGCGTCGGGCCGCAGCGGGCCGGCGCCGGCCGGCCGCACGCGCACCAGGTATTCCTTCTCGACCCGCGTCTCGTCGCCGATCAGCCGCTTGGCGATGCGGCCGTCCTGCGTGAAGACCAGCAGGCCGGTGGAATCGATGTCCAGACGGCCGGCTGGCGCCAGGTGGCGAAGGTGGCCGGGGTGGAAGACGACGCCCGAGGCATCACCGGCCCAGCGGTTGGCCGGCTGCACCAGGCTGATCGCCGGCTCGTAGCCGTCTTCGGCCTGGCCGCTGACCAGCCCGATGGGCTTGTGCAGCAGCACCGTCATGCGCCGGGCTTGTTCGGCCCGCGCGCGGGGGTCGATGTCGAGCACGGCGTCCACTGGCGCGCGCTGCCCCAGCACGGCCATGCGGCCATCGACGCGCACCCAGCCGGCGGCGATCCAGTCGTCGGCCTCGCGCCGCGAGCACAGGCCACGCTCGGTCATCAGCTTGGAAATGCGGACGCCTTCGCTGGCCGCTTGGCCAGGCCCCGGGCCAGGCATCCCGCCGGGCACCCCGCCAGGCACCTGGCGTGACGCGGTCGCGGCGGGTGCCGTGGCGGCTGGCGGCGCCGGGCGGGTGTCGCGGGCGGGGGGTGCAGGGCGGGGCGGGCGGCCAGGGCGGGCAGGGCGGGCAGGGCGGGGAGAGCGGGGTGGGGGGGTATCGGGCGGCTCGCGGGCTTCGCCAGCGGGGCGCGGGGCCTGCCCCTCGGCCAGCGGCCGGCGGGGTGTCTTGGCATCGGCTGCGGGCGGTGGCGCAGGCCGGTGCGGGGCACCGGGGCGCACCGGCTTGCGGCGCGGGTCGGGGCGGGGGGCGCCGGCCTTCAGGCTGACGCGTGGGCGGGTGGGGTCGGCCATGGCCCGGATTGGACCATGGCCGCGCCGCCCTTCAGCCGCGGCGGCGCGCGTTCGCGCCGGCCAGCAGCGCCAGGCCCAGCGCGCCCAGCAGCCAGGTGGCGGGCTCGGGCACCACGCTGGCCTGCGTCACGCCGCTGAGGTTCAGGCGCCAGAAGCCGCCTTTCTGGTCATTGGCGTTGGGGTCGTAGCTGGGCTGGTTCCATTCGGTCAGCAGGATCGGCGTCTCGCTGCCGTAGGCAAAGCCCTGCGACAGCAGGCTGCCGTTGGCGCGGTTGAAGGCTGCCACCAGCGTCACGCGGTAGTTGCCGGCGGCCAGCGCCGGCAGCACGAAGCCGGTGTCGTAGAAGCCCTGGCCGGCGGCCACCGTGTCGTCGTCGTCGACTTCGGCCAGCAGGCTGAAATCGCCGCCGCTGGCGCGCCAGAGCCCGGCGGCGGGGTCGAAGTTCAGGCCACCCAGCCAGGAGTCCGTCCAGATGCGCACCTCGGTGGCCGGCGCGGCCAGGCTGAAGTCGACCTGCACGACATCGTTGTGGAAGCGGATCTGGCCGCTGAAGCTGAAGCTGGCGGCGCTGGCCGATGCGCAGGCCAGGATCAGGCCGGCGGCGGCGATGGCCGTCCGCAACCCGGGGGCGGTGGTGAGGTGTGCTTGCATGGGGCGGGTCCGGTAGAGGGGGCGGGGCAGGGCGTAGGGCTCAGGCTCAGGCTCAGGCTCAGGGCGCCAGGGCCGGGGGGTTGGCCGGCGGCAGCGTCTGCGCGGCCGGCTGCAGGCGGTTGCCGCCATCCACGGTCTGGAAGGCCGCACCGAAGGTCTGCACATTGCTGATGGCCTGCACGGTGTCGACGAACCACCACTCACCCACCACGCGCTGCGGCGTCACGTCCACCAGCATGTAGCCGCGCTGATTCAGATCGATGTACTTGAAGTGCGGGTTGATGCTGCGCAGCAGCGCCGCGGTGCTGCCCGTGGGGTCGTTCGCGCCCGGCGACGTGACCGAGGTGCCGACGAACTCGACCGCGCGCGAGCCTTCGCCCGTCGCCGGGTTGTAGCCGCCGGTGGCGGTGTTGGTGTTGTTCGGGTCCTGGCTCAGGTCTGCTGCCCAGCTGCTGTGGATGTCGCCGGTCAGCACGACGCAGTTGTTCACCGGCGGCAAGCCGGCCGTGCCCTTGAAGATGTCGTAGACGCGGTCGCGCGCCGGCTGGTAGCCATCCCACTGGTCGGTGTTCAGGAACACGCCGCCGCCGGCGGCCAGCGGTGCGCCCTGCAGCGTGAGCTGCGCAAACATCACGCCCTGGCCCAGGAACTTCCAGCGTGCCGGGGTGCTGCGCAGGCGCTGCGCCAGCCAGGCTTCCTGGGCCGGGCCCAGCAGCGTGCGCGCGGGGTCGGCAAAGGCGCCGGTCTGCACGAAGCCGTTGCCGAAGGGCGTGGGCACCGTGGCTGTGAGCTGCTGGCTGCGGGCCTGCAGGCGTTCTTCCAGCATCACCAGCTCCAGCAGGTCGCCGAAGCGGAAGGCGCGCTGGTTCTCGCGCTTCCGGGTCACGTCCGGCACGCGCACCGGCATCCACTCGTAGTAGGCCTGCAGGCCGACATTCACGCGTTCGTTCCAGTCGCCCTCGCCGCCGGGGCCGGTGCCGGGGGTGTGGTTCTGCGCGCCGTCGCGCCACGAGTCGTTGGTGGTCTCGTGGTCGTCCCAGATCGCGATCAGCGGGTGCTGGCGGTGCATTTCGATCGAGTCGGCGTCGCGCTTGTACTGCGCATGGCGCAGCCGGTAGTCCGACAGCGTCACCATCTCGTTCGGTGGCTCGGGGGTGCGCAGGCTGCCGTACTGGTTGGGGCCGTACTCGTAGAGGTAGTCGCCCAGGTGGATGACGGCGTCCAGGTCAGCCCGTTCGGCAATGCGGCGATAGGCATTGAAGTAGCCGGCCGCATGGTTGGAGCAGCTCACCACCGCCAGGCGCAGCCGCGCGGTGCTGCCCGCCGGCAGGGTGCGCGTGCGGCCCACGACCGAGCTCTGCCCCAGCGCGCTGAAGCGGTAGTAGTAGGTGGTGGCGGGCAGCAGGCGGCTGGCGTCCACCTTCACGGTGTAGTCGCGGTCCGGGTTCGTCTTGGCCTGCCCGCGCTGCACCACCTGGGTAAGGGCCGGGTCGGTGGCGATCACGTAGTCCACGATCACCGCACCCCGCAGCGCGGCGGTGATTCGCGTCCACAGGATCACGCGGTCTGCCAGCGGGTCGCCACTGGCCACGCCATGCTGGAACACGCCGCCGCGCACGGCCCCACCGCCGCTGGCCAGGGCCGGCGCAGCCGCCAGCGCCAGCGCGGCGCCCCCGGACCGCTGGAAGAAGCCGCGGCGGCTGGTGCCGGCGGGCAGGGGCTTGATCTTCAGGGGGCGTCCCATGGGGTCTCCTCGTTGGCGTGGCGGTGGGCCGGGCCTGGCGGGTGCACAGCGGGCTGCATTGGCTGGCCTCGCGGTCGAGTATCTGGAGCGCGTTTGACAGCACCGCGACAGCGCCGTGGCAGCGCCTGCGGGCCGCAGCCAGGCGCGGTATCGTGCAGAAGGGGCTGAAGACGATGGCCCACCCACCCCGGAGCACCCCCATGAGCCCCCACCGCCCGTTGGCCTTGTTGCATCTCCCGCGGGCCGGGCTGGCCGCGCTGCTGCTGGCGGCCAGCCTCGGCGCGCTGGCTGCGCCGCCCTTGCCTGCGGCCGTTCAGGCGCGCGTGGAATCGGCTCTGCGCGACTACGAGGCCGGCCGCCTGCAGCCCGCGCGTGCAGCTTTCGAAGCCCTGGCTGCGCAGCGCGTGCCGGTGGCCGAATACAACCTCGCCGTGATGCACCTTCGTGCCGAAGTGCCCCAGCCCGACCGCGTGCTCGCGCGCCGCTTGCTCACACGCGCGGCCGAGGGCGGGTTCGTGACGGCGCAATTCATGCTGGCGCAGAGCCTGGAAAACGGCGATCTGGGCGATCGCGATCTGCCGTTGGCGCTGCGCTGGTACGAGGTGGCCGCCACCAGCGGCAGCGTCGAAGCCCAGGTCGCGATGGGCACGGCCTACTTCCTGGGCCGCGGCAAGCCGCAGGATGCCGAGCAATCGGCCCGCTGGTACCGCGAAGCCGCCAAGGGCGGCGACGTCGGCGCGATGTACCTGATCGCATCGGCCTACGAACGCGGCGACGGTGTGCCGCAGGACCTGCGGCTGGCGCGCTACTGGTACGACCTGGCGGCCAAGGCCGGGGACGAGGCCGCCCCCGGCAAGCTGCGCGAGATCGACGCGCGCCGCGCGGCCCAGCCCAGCTGAGCGCGGCCGCGCAACGCTGCGTCTACAGCACCACCCGCACCATCGGGTGCGTGGACAGCGTGCGGTAGAGCTCGTCGAGCTGCTGGCGGCTGGTGGCGGTGATGGTCAGCGTCAGCCCCAGGTACTTGCCGGTCTTGCTGGGGCGCTGCTCGATGGTGCTGGCATCGAAGCCTGGATCGAACTGCCGCGCCACGCGGGCCATGGCGTCGACGAAGCCTTCCACCTGCTGGCCCATCACCTTGATCGGGAAGGCGCTGGGGTAGTCGATGAGGCTCTGCTCGGGCGGGATTTCTCTCATGCGGGGGCGGCCGGCGGCAGGCTAGAGGCTCATGGTCTGCTTGGCGCGCTGGTAGGCCTCGTGCAGCCGCGCGTACACCGGCCCGGGCCGCCCGCGGTTGGCACCGTGGCCCACGCCCTGGCCGTCGATTCGGGTGACCGGCAGGACTTCCTTGGTGGCCGAGCTCAGCAGCACTTCGTCGGCCGACATCACGTCGGCTTCGGGGATGGGCCGCAGGTTGTAGGCGACACCGCAATCGGCGCAGAGCTCGCGCAGCAGCTCGACACGGATGCCTTCCAGCACATGGTCGCTCTTGGGCGGGCCCAGCAGCGCGCCTTCGTGCACGATCCAGACGTTGCTGGCGGCGGCTTCGGTGAGAAAGCCGTCGCGGAACATGATGGTCTCCACCGCACCGTGGTCGGCCGACATCTGCCGCGCCAGCACGTTGCCCAGCAGGCTGGTGCTTTTGATGTCGCCGCGCTCCCAGCGGAAATCGCGCGCCGTGGTGCAGGCCACGCCCTGGTGGCGCTGCTCGGGCGTGGCGGGTTTCATCGGGTTGGCCATCGCGAACACCGTGGGCGTGATGCCCTGCGGCATGACGTGGTCACGCGGCGCCACGCCGCGCGTCACCTGGATGTAGACCAGCTGGTCTTCGGCACCCGTCTCACCGAAGCGCGCGGCCACCAGCGTGCGGCACAGCGCCAGCCACTCGTCCCGCGTGTGCGGGTTGGCGATGCGCAGCTTGGCCAGTGAGCGGCCCAGCCGGGCCATGTGCTCGTCGAAGCGGAACAGCCGCTGGCCGTACACGGGCACGACTTCGTAGATGCCGTCGCCGAAGATGAAGCCGCGGTCCAGCACCGGCACGCGCGCTTCGGCCATGGGCACGTAGCTGCCGTTGAGAAAGACCAGGTTCTCGTTCATGGGGGGTTCCTGCCTTCAGCAAGGGGGCCATCGGCCCGGGCCAGAGTCTGTCTGCCCGGCCCGGCGACGGCATCATGGCACGCGGCGGGGGCTACTTGATCCACAGCCGCAGGGCGTCCCAGGCGCGGCCGAAGATGCCGGCCAGCGGCACCGGTTCCAGCACCACCAGCGGCACATTGGCGATCGTGGCGCCGGCAGCGGTGGTGATCTTGATCGTGCCCACGCGCTGGCCGGCCGTCAGCGGGGCCACCAGCGGGTCGGTGCGCTCGATCACGGTCTTGAGCTTGTCGCCTTCGCCCTTCGGCACGGTGGCGAACAGCGCGCCTGGGGTGCCCAGCTTGGCTTCGGCGCTGGTGCCCTTCCACACTGGCACCGTGGCCACGGGCTTGCCGGCGTCGAACAGGCGCAGCGCGTCCCAGGCCAGGTAGCCCCAGTTCAGCAGCTTCTGGCTTTCGGCGGCGCGGGCTTCGCGACTGGCGGTGCCCAGCACCACGCTCAGCAGCCGGCGCTGCCCGTTGGGCATGTTGCGCATGGCGCTGGCCACCAGGCAGTAGCCGGCGCTGTCGGTGTAGCCGGTCTTCATGCCGTCGACGCTGGGGTCGCGGCCCAGCAGCATGTTGCGGTTGTCCTGGCGGATGTTGTTGAAGGTGTAGTTGCGCAGCGCGTAGAGCGGATAGAAGTCCGGGTGCTCGCTGATGATGCGCGCCGCGATCGTGGCCACGTCGCGCGCGCTGCTGTAGTGCCCGGCCTCGGTGAGGCCGGTGACGTTCCTGAACTGCGTGTTCTTCAGGCCCCAGGCCTGGGCCTGGCGGTTCATCATCGCCACGAAGGCGTCCACGCTGCCGGCCACGCCTTCGGCCAGGGCCACCGAGGCATCGTTGCCGCTTTGCACGATCATCCCGCGCAGCAACTCGTCGACCTTGGGTGTCATCTTCGGGTCGATGAACATCAGCGATCCGCCGCCCTTGCGTTCAGCCCAGGCGCGTTCGCTCACCGGCAGGGTCTGGTCCAGGGCCAGCTTCTTGTCCCGCAGGGCGTTGAAGACGAGGTAGGCCGTCATCAGCTTGGTCAGCGAAGCCGGGTCCGCCTGGGTGTCGGCATCACGTTCTGCCAACACCTGGTTGCTGGCCAGATCGATCAGCAGGTACTGGCGGGCGGCCACCTCGGGCGGTTGCGGCAGCTGTGCGCGGGCCGCTGGCGCCAGCAGCAGTGCCAGAAGCATTAGCAGGGCGCGGGTGATCCCGCCGGCGGTGGCAGGCGCCCGGCGCGTCAGCCAGGTGGGGCCCGGGTGCAGGGAGGGAGGGCAGGGAAGGCGGGTCGTGGATTCAGGCATCAGGGTGGGACGCGCTTGCAGCAAGCGCTTGTCAGGTCTCGGGGGTCAGGGGTGGTCGATCGGCACCTGCAGGGCGCGGGTGACGATGGTCTTGAGCAGCGGCAGCTGACCGTGGAAGAAGTGGCCGGCGCCTGGCACCACCACCACCGGCAGCGCTTGCGGGCGTGCCCAGTCCAGCGCTGCGGCCAGCGGCACCACATCGTCGGCTTCGCCATGCACCACCAGGGTGTGCTCGGGCACCGGCGCCAGGTCGAAACGGCTGGCGGCCGGGCCCACCAGCAGCAGCCGGGCCGCGGCGCCGCCCGGGGCGCGGCCATCGGCCAGTCGGGCGGCCAGCTGCGTGGCGACGTAGGCGCCAAACGAGAAGCCGCCGATGACCAGCGGCTGGCCGGCCTGGCGGTGCGCCAGCAATACCGCTTGCGCGTCGTCGATCTCGCCCCGGCCTTCGTCCCATGCGCCTTCGGAGCCGCCCACGCCGCGGAAGTTCAGGCGCAGCGCGGTGTAGCCCTGCGCCACGCAGGCGCGGGCCAGGGTCTGCACGACCTTGTTGTCCAGCGTGCCGCCGTGCAGCGGGTGCGGGTGGCACAGCAGCGCCAGGCCGCGGGGGCCGCCGGCGGTGTCGGTGGGGGTGTCCAAGGCCGTCTCCAGCCGTCCGGCCGGGCCGGCCACGGCCCCGCGCAGGGTGCCTGCGTTCATGCTGCCGGGCCCTGGGCGTGCAGCCGCATCAGCGGCCGACGTCCGGCGCCAGCAGCAGCCTGTCGACGACCTGGCCGTTCTTCAGGTGCTGCTCGACGATGTCGTCGATGTCGTGCTGGTCGACGAAGGTGTACCAGGTGCCTTCGGGGTAGACCACCGCCACCGGGCCGCCGGCACAGCGGTCCAGGCAACCGGCCTTGTTGACGCGCACGCCACCCGGCCCGGCCAGGCCTTCGGCCCGCACGCGCTGCTTGCAGTGGTCGAAGCCGGCCTGGGCGTCGTGCTGGGCGCAGCAGGCTTCGCCATTGCTGCGCTGGTTCAGGCAGAAGAAGACATGGTGCTTGTAATAGCTCATGCCGCAGATTGTAGGCAGCGGCCCCTGGCGGGCCACCGCAGGCCGGGCCGGGCTCAGGCCTGCGGTGTGCGCTGCGCCAGCCGCGTCAGCAGCCAGCCCATCGCGGCGAAGGGCCAGAGCCAGCCCAGCCACTGCGCCAGGCCGTGGAAGCGCACGAAGCGGCCCTGTTCCCAGGCCTGCAGGGTCTGGGCGAAGTACGGGTCGTCGGGCGCCTGGGTCACGCCGGCCACCAGCCCCGTCAACACCATCAGCCCGACGCCAGCCACCAGGCGGCGTGGCAGCGGCGCCAGCAGCACCGCCACCAGCAGCCCGCAAGCCAGGCCCGGCACCGTGCGGGGGGTCAGCCAGGCAGCGGCGTGGGCCGGGCCGTAGTTCAGGGCCGTGGACAGCGTCATGCCCGCCAGCGCCAGCGCCAGCGCACCTGCCGCCAGCAGCAGCCGGCGCCAGCCCGGCCGCGCGACGCTGTAGGCCACCAGGCAGGGCGCCAGCAGGCCCATGGCGGTGATCAGTGCTTCGCCCAGCGGGCGCAGCGGTGGTGGTGTGGCGCTGGCGTTGTCCAGCAGTTCGTAGGCCGCCTGCGCCCAGGCGATGCCTTCCAGCGTCTGCACCAGGAAGTCGCGCAGCAGCGGCAGGCCTTGGCCCAGGCCCAGCGGCACCGGGGCCGGGAACAGCAGCGCCACCGGCCACAGCGCCAGCAGCGCCAGGGCACCGGCACTGTCGCGCAGGAACCAGCGCCGGCGCATGCGTTCCCAGCGCCGCACCAGACCCAGCGCCAACGCCACGCTGGCCAGCAGCGCCCCGATCGCGGCACCGGCCGTGTTCAGCGCCAGGTCCTTCAGCGAAGGATGCCGGCCTGGCAGGAACTGCTGCCCCACCTCGGCCAGGTAGGACAGCCCGGCCGGCAGCAGCAGCGCCGCCGCAGCGGCCACAGCCAGGCGGCTGCCGCTGCGTTGCCAGGCCAGCAGCACCAGGGCACCGAGCGGGGCGTAGCCGACGAGGTTGAAGACCGTGTCGTAGGGGGCCAGCCAGGGCGGCCAGGGCAGGCGCGCCAGATCGCCCAGCGCCAGGCCCGGCGGCCAGCGCCAGCCGCTGAACGGGTAGAGGCTGGCATACAGCACCAGCGCCACGTAGGCCCAGGCCAAGGGAGCGGCGGAACTGCGCTGGCGCAGGCCAGCGGTGGGCAGCGACGCGGGCAGGGGGCCAGGCACGTGGTGGCGATCGGTCGTGCCCGGCCGTCTAGAACGGCTTGACGACCACCAGCACCACGATGGCAGCGAACAGCAGCACCGAGGCCTCGTTGAAGAACCGGTACCACTTGTGCGGGCGGCGGTTGATGCCCGTTTCGAAGCCCCGCAGCAGCTGCCGGCACAGGTGGTGGTAACCCACCGCGCCCAGCACCAGCAGCAGCTTGGCGTGCATCCAGCCGCTGCGCAGGAAGCCACCCCCGAAGCCCAGCCACAGCCACAGCCCCAGGGCGATGGCCGGCACCATCAGCAGGCTGGAGAACCGGTAGAGCTTGCGGGCCATCAGCAGCAGCCGTTCGCGCTCGGCATGGCTGTCGGCAGGCACCATGGCCAGGTTGACGAACAGCCGCGGCAGGTAGAACAGCCCCGCGAACCAGCTGGCCACGAAGACGATATGAAAGGCCTTGACCCAGAGATAAGCAGAGCTCATCCGGCACATTATGCGCAGCGGCGCTGGCCCGCCCGGCAGTCTGCTGCGCTGCAAAAAAAGAGGCCCTGGCACGGGGCCAGGGCCTGCAAGCCTTATCGCTGTCATCACGCTAAGGCACCTGCTCAGGGAGGAAAAGCAGGGAGACGACGGCCGCAGGCCCAGCGGACCCACGACTATCATCCCGAGACAATGGTAACGCAGCGCCACCCTGGCTCGCGGCGTCGTCACCCCCCTGTGCGAGGCCTTCCGGTACCGCCCCGGCGCGGACGGGGCCCCGCCTCCTGACCTGCCACCCCGCCCATGCATATACCACCGCCCTACCCCAGCAGCCGGCCGCGCCGGCTGCGCCGCGACGCCTACACCCGCGCGCTGGTGCGCGAGCACCGGCTGGGCTGCGAAGACCTGATCCTGCCGGTGTTCCTTCTCGACGGCGAGCGCCGTGTCGAGGACGTGGCCAGCATGCCCGGCGTGCAGCGCCGCAGCCTGGACGGCATCTTCGGCCTGGCCGAGCAGTGCGTGGCGCTGGGCGTGCCGGTGATGGCGCTGTTCCCCGTCATCGCGCCCGAGCTCAAGACCCCCGACGGCGCCGAAGCGACGCGCCCGGACGGCCTGGTGCCGCGCGCCGTGGGTGAGCTCAAGCGGCGCTTTCCGCAACTGGGCATCCTGACCGACATCGCGCTGGATCCGTACACCAGCCACGGCCAGGACGGGTTGCTGGACGAGACCGGCTACATCATCAACGACGCCACGGTCGACGTGCTGCGCCGCCAGGCGCTGGTGCATGCGCAAGCCGGCGTGGACATCGTCGCCCCCAGCGACATGATGGATGGCCGCATCGGCGCGATCCGTGCCGGACTCGAATCGCAGGGCGCCGTGCACACCCGGATCATGGCCTACAGCGCCAAGTACGCCAGCGCCTTCTACGGCCCCTTCCGTGACGCCGTGGGCAGCGCGGGCAACCTGGGCAAGGCCGACAAGAAGGTCTACCAGATGGACCCGGGCAACACCGACGAAGCCCTGCGTGAAGTGGCGCTGGACATCGCCGAGGGCGCCGACATGGTGATGGTCAAGCCCGGCATGCCGTACCTGGACATCGTGCGCCGGGTGAAGGAAGAGTTCCGCGTGCCGACCTTCGCCTACCAGGTGAGCGGCGAGTACGCGATGCTGAAGGCCGCGGCAGCCAACGGGTGGCTGGACCACGATGCCGTGATGATGGAAAGCCTGCTGGCCTTCAAGCGCGCCGGTGCCGACGGTGTGTTGAGCTACTTCGCGCTGGACGCGGCGCGGCTGATCCGCCGCGCCTAGCGCCAGCAGCCGGAACGGGGCTCCGCGGCCTTCCTGATGCGCATCTTCCACATCACCGCCGACCAGTTCATCGAGCTCGAAGCACTGCCCGCGGCGCTCCCTGATCACGGCTTCCTGTGGCTCGGCAGCGCGCGGCGCGAGTTCGAGGTCGGCGTGGCCGAGATCCAGGCCCGGCTGCAGGCTTGGACGGGTGGCCAGCTCGTCGACCTGCATGTGCTGGACCTGCTGAACAACCAGCTGCCCAGCCACTTCGACTACACGTCCTGGTACGACCTGATGGTGTTCCGGCGGCTGGCGGCCGGTGCGGGCAGCGCCGCGCTGTTCGTGGACGAGGCGCGCGGCACGCTCGCTTCGGCCAAGCGGGCGCTGGATGCCATCGACACCAGCCCGGTCGGCTTTGCCGTGTTCGATCGCGTGCTCGTCACTGTCCACCCCACCGATTGCGCCGTGCGCGAGTACTTCGCTCAGCGCCTGGCGGGCATGGCCCTGGACCGCGAGCCGCGAGAGCCCCGTGAGCAGCGCGACCCGCGCGGCGGCGTGCGCCTGCCAGCCAGCCCGGCCGACCTGATGCTGCGCATGGTCAACCACATGGTCGACAGCTACCTGGACCTGCGCCGCCTGCTCACGCGCCAGCTGGGCTACCTGCAGCAGGAACTGCTGAACCCGCACAGCCAGTTCAACGACTGGCAGGTGCTGCTGGATTCGCGCAACGCGCTGAACATGCTCGAAGACACCTGCGAGGACCAGCGCTCGGCGGTGCAGGAGTGGATCGACGCGCTGGATGAATGGCCCGACGAGCCCGAACCCGAGAAGCGCCGCGAACGCGAGCTGCTGCGCGTGCGATCGCGCGATGTGCTGGAGCACGTGGAGCGCGTGCTGGGCCACGTGCGTCGCCTGGAGCAAAGCGCCGAGACGTCGGTGCAGATGCACTTCAGTGCGCTGGGGCACCGTACCAACGACATCATGCGCACGCTGACGGTGCTGACCGCGATCTTCCTGCCGCTGAACCTGATCACGGGTTTCTTCGGCATGAACTTCGACGGCTTGCCCCTCATCCACTCCAGCGTGGGTTTCTGGGCCGCCTTCGCGCTGATGGTGGTGGTCGCCGGGGCCCTGGTGGCCTTCTTCTGGCGCAAGCGCTATCTGGGGCGCTGATCGCGCCTGCGCCGGCGGCTACAGCGGCCTTTGCCGGGCCAGCGGCGGGTTGCGCGCGAAGTAGCCGCGCACGCCGGCAGTGATGGCGTCGACCAGCTCGCGCCGGTAGGCCGGATCGCGCAGCTGCGCCTCTTCCTCAGGGTTGGAGATGAAGGCCGTCTCCACCAGGATGCTGGGGATGTCGGGCGCCTTCAGCACGGCAAAGCCGGCCTGCTCGACCTGCCGCTTGTGCAGCCGGCCCACCCGGCCCAGCGGGCCCAGCACCTCGCGCCCGAGCTTCAGGCTGTCCTTGATCTGGGCCGTCGTGCTCATGTCCAGCATCGCCTGCAGCAGCTGCCGGTCCTTCACGCCGGCCACGTTGACGCCACCGACCTGGTCTGAGGAGTTCTCGCGCTGGGCCATCCACCGTGCTGCGGTGCTGCTGGCACCGCTGGTGGACAGCGCGTAGACGCTGGCACCGCGCGCTTCGCGCCGCATGAAGGCGTCGGCGTGGATGCTGATGAAGAGATCGGCCTGCACGCGCCGGGCCTTGCGCACGCGTTCGCCCAGCGGCACGAAGTAGTCGCCCTCGCGCGTGAGCATCACGCGCATGCCGGGGATGGCGTTCAGTCGCTCGCGCAGTTGCAGCGCGATGGCCAGCACCACGTCCTTCTCGCGCAGGCCGGTGGGGCCGATCGCACCGGGGTCTTCGCCGCCATGGCCAGGGTCCAGGGCCACGATCACCAGGCGGTCGACCCGCTGGCGCTCTGCAGGGCTGGCCGTCGGTGCCACGGCCACGGGCGCGGGTGCAGGTGCCGTGATGGGCGCGCCGCTGGCCGCCGGCGCTGCGGGCGCCGCCGATGCCACGGGCGCCGGCAGGGCAGGCGCGGGCGCCGCCGCGGCTGGCTGGCCTGGGGCCGGCTGCTCGATGCGCGCGATGAGCTCACCCAGCGCGTCCTGCGCAGCGCGCGCGGCCGGGCTGCCTGCGGCTTCGCGGTCGCGCAGCAGCGCCAGCAGTGGGTCGATTTCCTGCACCGGATACAGATCGAAGACCAGCCTGTGCTGGTAAACCGCCACGGGCTCCAGCGTGAACTGCTGCGGCTGGATCGGCTGGCGCAGATCGAACACCAGGCGCACCACCCGGGGCTGGTACTGGCCCACGCGTACGCCGGCGATGTAGGGGTCGTCCGGCCGCACCTTGCCGACGAGATCGCGCAGCGCGTCGCGCAACTCCAGGCCGTCGATGTCCACCACCAGGCGGTAGGGCGCTTCGGTGAGCTGGTGACGCGCCGCCAGCGGCGTGTCGGACTCGATCGTCACCCGCGTGTAGGCCTTGGCAGGCCATACGCGCACGGCCAGGATCGCTGCGCCGTGAGCCAGCTGCGCCGAGCCCAGCAGCAGCACCAGGCTGCCCATGCGCGCCAGCGCGCGGCGGCGCGGCAAGGGCTGGCGGGCCCGTGCAGCATCTTCGGGCTGGGCGGGCGGGCGTTGGCCCTCGGGGCGGCTGGGCGGGCTCATGACAGCAAGGCCTGGCCCGTGGGCGTGTGTGCGTGCAGCGTCACGTGGCGTTCGTCGGCTTCGGCGCCTGGCGCCAGGTGCACGTCGAGATCGGCCAGCGGCAGCATGCCAGCGGCCTTCTCCGGCCATTCGGCCAGCTTGAGCCCGGGCTGGGCGAAGATCTCGCGGAAGCCGGCGTCCAGCCATTCGCGCGGGTCTTCGAAGCGATAGAAATCGAAGTGCGAGACCGCCAGCGTGCCGGCCTGATAGGGTTCGAGCACCGCAAAGGTGGGGCTCTTGATGCGGCCCTGCACGCCCAGCGCGCGCAGCAGATGGCGCACCAGCGTGGTCTTGCCCGCACCCAGCGGGCCATGCAGGCAGACCGTGGCATCGCGCAGTGCCGGCTGCCGGGCCAGTGCTTCGGCCCAGCGCTGGCAGTCGGCTTCGTCGGTCCAGCGCAGCCGGCGGGTTTCTAGAATCGGTGCATGCAGCGGCAGCATCAATCCGCGGGTCTATCGAGTTCGCAGCTGCTGGTGCAGTTGCAGGGGTGGGCGCATGCGCTGGGATTCTCCCAGATCGGTGTGGCCGACATCGACTTGTCCGCGGCCGAAGCGGGGCTGCTGGCCTGGTTGCAGGCGGGTTTCCACGGCGGCATGGGCTACTTGGCCGCGCACGGCCTGAAGCGCGCCCGGCCTGCAGATCTGGTGCCGGGAACCGTGCGCGTGATCACCGCGCGCATGGATTACCTGCCCCGTCAGACCGGGCCGGACTGGCCGGCCGACGAGCAGGCCAGGCTGGCCCAGCCGCTGGCCGCGCAGGTGTCCGTCTACGCCCGCGGTCGGGACTATCACAAGGTGCTGCGCGCGCGGCTGCAGAAGCTGGCCCTGCAGCTGCAGCAGGCCGTCGGGCCTTTCGGCCATCGCGTGTTCACGGATTCGGCGCCAGTGCTGGAAGTGGAGCTCGCGTCGCGCAGCGGCATTGGCTGGCGTGGCAAGCACACGCTGGCCCTGCACCGCGAAGCCGGCTCGATGTTCTTCCTGGGCGAGATCTACGTCGACCTGCCCTTGCCCCTCACCACCCCGACGGCATCGCACTGCGGCACCTGCCAGGCCTGCATCGCGGCCTGCCCCACGGCGGCGATCGTCGCCCCGTATCGCCTGGACGCACGACGCTGCATCAGCTATCTGACGATCGAGCACGACGGGCCGATCCCGACCGACCTGCGCCCGCTCATCGGCAACCGCATCTACGGCTGTGACGACTGCCAGCTGGCCTGCCCCTGGAACAAGTACGCCCAGCGCAGCGTGCTGCCCGATTTCGACGTGCGCCCGGGGCTGGACCAACCGCAGCTGCTGCAGCTCTGGGCCTGGGACGAGGCTGCCTTCCTGCGCCACACCGAAGGCAGCGCCATTCGTCGCATAGGCTATGCGCGCTGGCGGCGCAACCTGGCCGTGGCCCTGGGCAATGCCCTGCGCGCTGATCCTGCACCAGCCGACGCCAGCGCGGTGCGGGCTGCGCTGCAGGCGGCCTGGCCGCTGGCCGACGCGCTGGTGCGCGAGCACATTGACTGGGCGCTGCAACCCATTGGCCCCGGGCACTACGATCCTGCACCATGACGCACGACGCACACACCTCTTCTCCCAGCCCGGGCCCGCGGTCTGACATCCCGGGCACGCGCCGTCGCAGCCTCGCCTGGCTGGTGGGCGCCGCGGCCTGCGCGCTGGGCCTGCCCATGTCTCCTGCCGCAGCCTCAACCGCCGCTGCGACCGCCGCCGCCCCCTCGGGCCCTGCCACCGCACCGCGGGCACCGCGGGTGCAGGTGGAGGGCCAATGGTTCGACGGCCAGGTGGATCTGGCGGGCACGCCGCTGCGGCTCAACGGCACCGGCGTGCGCGCCGTGGCCTGGTTCAAGGGCTATGCCGCCGGGCTGTACCTGCCGGCGCCGGCCAGCACCGCCGCACAGGCGGTGGACATGCCCGGCCCGAAGCGCCTGCAGATGCGCATGCTGAAGGACGTCCCGGCCGAGGAATTCGTGAAGGCGCTGAACAAGGGCGTGGCCCGCAACATCACGCCCGAGCAACTGGCGGCGATGAAGGACAGGCTGGAGATCTTCGCGCGCCAGGTCTCGGCCCTGCGAGAGGTCAAGACGGGCGACGTTGTCAACCTGGACCATGAACCGGGTCGGGGTTTGAGCTTGCGCGTGAATGGCACACTGCGCGGCGACACCGTGCCAGGCGACGATCTTTTCGCGGCCGTGCTGCGCTCCTTCGTGGGCCAGCGCCCTTACGACGAAAAGCTCAAGGCCGGGCTGCTGGGCCAAAAGGCGTGAAGCATCGGCGCCGCGTGCGCCCTGGCTGCCCCCTGGCGCGGCAAGCCTTCAGGCCGGTACCGGCTGCAACCACCTTGGAGACATCTTGAACCGACGCCACCTTCTGCTCGCCCTGCCTGCATCCCTGCTCGCGGCCCACCCCCTGGTGCAGGCGCAGGCCTATCCCGTGAAGCCCGTGCGGCTGATCGTCCCCTTCGCACCGGGGGGCACCACCGACATCATCGCGCGCGTGGTGGCCGAAAGGGCCAACCAGGCGCTGGGCCAGACCTTGCTGGTGGAAAACCGCAGCGGTGGCGGCGGGTCCATCGGCGCGCTGGAACTGATCAAGTCCCCGGCCGACGGCTACGCCCTGGGCATGGCCACGGTTTCGACCACGGCAGCCAACCCGGCCATCAACAAGAAGATCGGCTACGACCCGACGGTCGACTTCACGCACAGCATCAACATCGCGGCCACGCCCAACGTCATCGCTGTCCACCCCAGTTTCCCGGCGCGTGACTACAAGGGCTTCCTGGCCGAGGTGAAGAAGAACCCTGGCAAGTACAGCTTTGCCAGTTCCGGCACGGGCGGCATCGGCCACCTGCAGATGGAGCTCTTCAAGAGCCTGTCGGGCACCTTCATCACCCACATCCCCTACCGCGGCGCAGGCCCTGCGTTGACAGACACGGTGGCCGGGCAGGTCCCCATCATCTTCGACAACCTGCCTTCGGCGCTGCCGTTCATCCGCGATGGCCGCCTGATCGCCATCGTGGTGGCTGCGCCCACCCGGCTGAGCCAGCTGCCGAACGTGCCCACGTTCAAGGAAGTGGGCCTGGACCCGGTGAACCGCATGGCCTACTACGGCATCCTCGGCCCCAAGGGCTTGCCCAAGGACGTGGTCGACAGGGTTGCAGCGGCCATCAAGCGCACGGCCGAACTGCCCGACGTGCGCAAGCGCATCGAAGACACGGGCTCGGTGATGATCCTGAATACGCCGGAAGAATTCGCGCGTCAGATCAAGGCCGAGTTCGAGGTCTACAAGGACGTCGTCGCCCGGCAGAAGCTGACGCTGGAATAGCGGTGCCGCCTGGCGGCGACAGCCGTGCGGCGATCGATCGCTTCATCGATGCCCTGTGGCTGGAGGACGGGCTGTCCAAGCTGACGCTGGCGGCCTACCGGCGTGACTTGCAGTTGCTGGCCGACTGGCTGGCCGCCGAGCGCGCCAAGGCCTTGGACGCCTGCAGCGAAGCCGACCTGCTGGCCTATGCACTGGCGCGCCACGCGCACACGCGCGCCAGCACAGCCAACCGCCGGCTGACGGTTTGTCGGCGCTACTTCCGCTGGGCCTTGCGCGAGCGTCGGGTCGAGACCGACCCGACGCTCAAGCTGCAGGCTGCGCGTCAACCGCTGCGCGTTCCGAAGACCCTGTCCGAGGCCCAGGTCGAGGCCTTGCTCGCAGCGCCGGACGTCCAGGTGCCCCTGGGCCTGCGTGACCGCAGCATGATCGAGCTGATGTATGCCAGCGGCCTGCGGGTGAGTGAACTCGTGGGGCTGAAGACGGTGCAGCTGGGGTTGAACCAGGGCGTGCTGCAGGTGGCCGGCAAGGGCGCGCGGGAGCGCCTGGTGCCGTTCGGCGCCGAGGCACAGGCATGGCTGGAGCGCTATCTGGGCGCAGCCCGGTCGGCGCTGCTGCGCGGGCAGGCCAGCGATGCGCTGTTCGTCACCGTCCGGGGCGAAGCGATGACGCGGCAGATGTTCTGGCGCCTCGTCAAGCGCTACGCGCTGCAGGCAGGTGTGACGGTGCCACTGTCGCCGCACACGCTGCGGCATGCGTTCGCCACCCATCTGCTGAACCACGGTGCCGACCTGCGCGCCGTGCAGATGCTGCTGGGCCACGCCGACATCAGCACCACCACGATCTACACCCACGTGGCGCGCGAGCGCCTGCGCGCGTTGCACGCGCAGCACCATCCCCGGGGCTGACCGCTGGGGCAGCGCGTGCAGGCGTCGCGGCCAGGCCTGGTGGAACATGACGCGCCAATGAAAAAGCCGGCCCAGAGGCCGGCTTTTGCTGACGGCGCGAGCCGATCAGAAGTTGTGGCGGATGCCAGCGGCGATCGAGGTCGCCTTGCGGCCAGCGATACCGAAGTAGCCGAGGTTGCGGCTGTTGTCGACGGCCGTGTAGAAGCCGTACAGCTTGGTGCGCTTGCTCAGGTTGTAGTTGTAGCCCAGGGTGTACTGGCTGGCGTCGCTGTTGCTCAGCTTGCTCCAGTCGTCAGCGGAGCCGTAGTTGAAGTGGAACTCCGACGCGCCCATGGTGTACATGGCCGACAGGCGGTAGGCGTCACGCTTGCCCAGGCTGCCGACGCCCTTGTCGTTGCTGCGCTGGTAGTAGCCGCCCACCATCAGGGCGCCGATCTCGTAGTTCGCGCGGAACGCCATCTGCTGGTCGCCTTCGCCGGCACGCTTCTCGTAGCCGAAGCCCAATTGCAGGGCGCCGAGGTTGTAGTTCAGCGCCAGGTTCGCCACCTTGTTGGCGATAGCGCCAGGCGCGCTGCTCTCAGCGGCCGACACCGAAACTTCAGCCGTCAGGCCGCCGATGCTGGGCGTCGTGTACGAGATGGTGTTGGAGTTGCGACCCAGGTAGTCGTACAGCTTGTCTTCCGACGTGCCGGTGTCGTGGTTGTGGAAGCTGATGTAGTCAGCAGTGGCGTAATAGGCTGCGCTGGTCAGGCGACCGAGCTTGATCGAGCCGAAGCCGCCCGACAGACCGACATACGAATCGCCAGCCCAGAAGGCGCTGGAGGTGACCGTGCCGGTGTCGACGTTGAAGCGGTGCTCCAGGAAGAACTCGGCCTTCAGGCCGCCGCCTAGGTCTTCGACGCCCTTGAAGCCCAGACGCGAAGCGTTGTTCTGCAGCACGCGTTGGGTGCCGGTGGAATTGATGTTCTTCTGCGATTCCAGGGTCGTGTTCAGGCGACCGTAGACGGTGACGCTCGATTGGGCCGATGCGGTGCCTGCGGCAACCAGAGCCAGGGCTGCGACGAGATAGGTTTGTTTCATGGTGTGCCTCACTAGGTGATCGAAACTTGCGGAGGACTTCACGGTTACCCATGGGCCCAACGACTGTCTCAGTGTACGGGCTGACCCCGTAAAAACCCGATCAGGGGCAGCGCGGACTGCAAATGGGGGGCGTTTCCGCAGCTTTCTCGCAACACTCGCCTAGGGGGAATCAACCTGCACGGGGTGCGTCAGCGGCCGCGCAGATGGGCCGGCGCTTCCAGCCGCTTGGCCAGCAGCGTCAGGGCCAGTGTCAGCAACAGGTACATCAGCGAGATCGCGAGGTAGGGTTCCCAGTAGCGGGAATAGGCGCCCGCCACGGTTCTGGCGGCCAGGGCCAGTTCGGCCAGGCCGATGGCCGAGACCAGCGACGAATCCTTGATCAGCGTGATGCCCTCGTTGACCAGCGCCGGCATCATGCGCCGGAAGGCCTGGGGCAGCACGACAAAGCGCATGGCTTGCGCATGCGTCAGCCCCACGCTGTAGGCGGCCTGGGTCTGGCCGCGATGGATGCTCAGGATGCCGGCGCGGAAGATCTCGCTGATGTAGGCGCCGGCGTTCAGCGACAGGGCCACGCAGCCCGAGAGGAAGGCGCCATGCTCCTGTCGGAACTGCCGCGCCAGGTCACCCGACAGCAGCAAGCCGTGGTCCGGGTGCACGAGCGTCGGCATCAACGCGAAGTGCACGAGCAGGATCTGCACGAACAGCGGCGTGCCGCGGAAGAAGGTGACATAGGCGGTGACGATGCCCCGCGCCAGCACCAGCAGGCCGCGGCTGACCGCAGAGGCTGGCCGCGGCGCCTCGGCCGAAGTGCTGATCAGCCCGGCGATCGTGCCCAGCACCAGCCCCACGCCAATGGCTACCAGCGTGAGCTGAATCGTCATCCAGAGCCCGCTGGCGAACAGCGGGCCGTAGCCGGCGAGGATCTCCCAGCGAAGATCCATCGTCGGCCGGGCTTACTTCGACGCAGCCGAAGCAGGCGCCGCAGCAGCGGCTGCCGGCGGGGCGCCGAAGTACTGGGCGTAGATCTTGTCGTAGGTGCCGTCGGCCTTGATGCCGGCCAGCCCCTTGTTGACCAGCGCCAGCAGTTCGGCGTTGCCCTTCTTCAGCGCGATACCGTACTGCTCCGGCACGAACTCGGCGTCGCTGACCGTCTTGAACTTGCCGCCGGGGTTGTTGGCCACGTAGTGGACGATCACGCCGTTGTCGGCCACCACGGCGTCGACGCCGCCGGATTCCAGTTCCTTCAGGGCCAGCGGCGTGCTTTCGAAGCGCTTGATGTTCGTGCTGGTCTTGCCCAGCAGCTTGGTCACGGCTTCGTCGCCCGTGGTGCCGGTCTGTACGCCGACCTTGAGCTTCTTCAGGTCGGCGAACTTCGCCACCTTGCTGCCTTCCTTGACGGCGATCAGCTGGGCCGCATCAAAGTACGGGTCGCTGAAATCCATCGTCTGCTTGCGCTCTTCGGTGATGGTGACGGCCGAGACCACCATGTCGCGGTCGCCTTGCCCCAGGGCGTTGAAGATGCCTTCCCACGGCGTGTTGACGAACTTCACCTCGAAGCCAGCCTTGGCGGCAATGGCCTTCACGACGTCGATGTCGAAGCCGACGATCTCGCCCTTCTCGTTCTGGCTTTCGAAGGGCGCATAGGCCGCGTCGGTGCCGACGGTGTAGACCTTGGGCGCCGGTGCCGGTGCAGGCGCCGATGCCACGGGGGCCGGGGCCGGCGGCGCGGGTTCTTTCTTGCCGCAAGCGGCGAGAACCAGGCTGGCCGCCGTCAGGCCAGCCAGTTGCAGGAAACGACGGGTGCTCAATGCGCTCATGGACGGTTCACCTTGGAAAACTACGATGTCAAAGTGTAATCGGCAGGCCGGCCGCGGCCGTCCGCGCACCGGCGTTTCAGGGTTCGACCGGGGCGCCGCCCAGTGCAGCAATTTCTGCGCCGGTAAAGCCTGCTGCTCGCCGCGCGCTGTCGTTGAACGGGGGCCGCAGCCGCGGCGCCTGGTGGCGGCGGGTGAGAAGGGCGTAGTGCGCGTGCGGATCCAGCCCCTGCTGCTGGCACAGCCAGCGGTACCAGCGGTTGCCTACTGCCACGTGCCCGATCTCGTCGCGCAGGATGATGTCCAGGATCGCCACGGCCCGCGCATCGCCCGCCTTGGCCAGCTTGGCCTGCATGGGCGGCGTGGCGTCCAGGCCGCGGGCTTCCAGCGTGCGCGGAACCAGGGCCATGCGGGCCGTGATGTCGCCGGCGGTGCGCTCGGTCATGGTCCACAGGCCATCGTGGGCGGGATGGTCGCCGTACTCGCAGCCCAGGCTGGCGAGATGTTCTTCCAGCAGCGTGAAGTGCAGCGCTTCTTCGGATGCGACGCGTTGCCAGTCGCGGTAGTAGGCCTCGGGCATGCCGCCGAAGCGCCAGATGGCGTCGAGCGCCAGGTTGATGGCGTTGAACTCGATGTGCACCACGGCGTGCAGCAGGGCCGCGCGGCCCGCTGGCGTGTAGGGGCTGGGGCGGGGCACGTCCACCGCGGGCACCAGCCGGGGGCGGGCCGGGCGCCCGGGGACGGGCGCCGAAGGTGTCAGCTCCGCCTGCGCGTCCAGGGACAGATCTGCCTGGCCCAGCGCGCGCGCTGCCAGCGCCTTGGCGCGAGGGTCGGCCATGCAAAGGGCAGCCAGGGCCTGGGAACGCAGCTCCATCTTTAGAATTATCGGTCCCCTCAACAGCAGGCCCGCAGCGGCCAGGGCGGCCGGCATGGCGATCTATCGACTCGGGGACGACGCCCCGCAATTGGCCACAGGCGCCTGGGTGGCCGACAGCGCCCAGGTCATCGGGCGGGTGGCGCTGGGTGCCGATGCGAGCGTCTGGTTCGGTGCCGTGCTGCGCGGCGACAACGAATGGATCACGATTGGCGCGCGCAGCAACGTCCAGGACGGCAGCGTTCTGCACACCGACATGGGCAGCCCGCTCACGCTGGGCGATGACGTGACGATCGGCCACCAGGCCATGCTGCACGGCTGCACCATCGGCGACGGGTCGCTGGTGGGGATCCAGGCGGTGGTCTTGAACGGGGCGCAGATCGGCCGCAACTGCCTGGTGGGCGCCGGCAGCCTGGTGACCGAAGGCCAGGTTTTCCCCGAAGGATCGCTGATCCTCGGCAGCCCGGCGCGTCTGGTGCGGGTGCTGGCGCCGGCGCAGCTCGAGCGCCTGCGCGCCGGCGCCGCCCACTACGTACACAACGCCCGCCGCTATCGCGAGCAACTGCAGAGAATCGATTGATGTCCGAGCTCACCAAGTTCCTGTTCGAAGGCCAGCCGGTACGCGGCATGCTGGTGCGGCTGACCGAAGGCTGGCGCGATGTGCTGCAGCGGCGCGGCGCCGAAGGCGCGTACCCGGCCGAGGTGCGCAGCCTGCTTGGCCAGATGTTGGCCGCAGGCACGCTGATGCAGGGCAACATCAAGTTCAACGGGGCGCTGGTGCTGCAGTTGCACGGCGACGGCCCGGTCAAGCTGGCGGTGGCCGAAGTGCAGGCCGACCAGCGCTTCCGCGCCACGGCCAAGGTGGTCGGCGACGTGCCCGCCGGAGCACAGCTGGAAGCGCTGGTCAACGTGCATGGCCAGGGGCGCTGTGCCATCACCCTGGACCCGAAGGACCGCCAGCCCGGCCAGCAGCCGTACCAAGGTGTGGTCGCGCTGCACGGCGACCACCGCGAACCGCTGCAGCAGCTGTCGCAGGTGCTGGAGCACTACATGCTGCAGAGTGAACAGCTCGATACCCGGCTGGTGCTGGCCGCGAACGACGAGGTCGCCGCCGGCCTGCTGATCCAGCGCCTGCCGGTGGAAGGCAGCGGCAATCTCGAAGGCACGCAGCGCCGCAACGAAGACGACATCGGCCTGAACGAAAGCTTCAACCGCATCGCCTTGCTGGCGGGCACGCTGACGCCCGACGAGCTGCTGGCCTTGCCGGCGGACCGCATCCTGCACCGGCTGTTCTGGGAAGAGACCCTGCGCGTGTTTCCGCCCGAGCAGCCGCGCTTTGCCTGCACCTGCTCGCGCGACAGGGTGCAGGGCATGCTGCGCGGCCTGGGCCGCGAGGAAAGCGACAGCCTGATTGCCGAGCGCGGCTTGGTCGAGGTGGGTTGCGATTTCTGCGGCGTGCAATACCGCTTCGATGCCGTGGACGTGGGCGAGATGTTCACGCCGGGGCGCGACCAGCCGCCTTCCAGCGCAGCGGTGCAGTAGGGCTGGCAGGCCAGGGGCTGGGGCAGGGGCCCTTCAGCTGGCGTTGCTGGCGTGGCGGCGACTGCGCCGTTCGCAGGCGGGGTCGTCGCAGCTTTCGCAGAACCAGGTCGGGCGAGGGTCTTCGGCCGGGCTGTCGTGCAGGCGCGAAAACAGCCCGCGCAAGGGTGCGCCATCGGGCCGCGCCTGATCGGGCAGACGCTGGCGCAGCAACGGTGCCAGCGCATCGATGGCCGACTGCAGCCGCGCTGCCCCGGTGCCGCTGACCAGCGCCCAGGGCAGACGGTGCTGCAGCAGCAGGCCGCGCAGCAGGCCGTCCACGGGCTCGCGCACCTGCGGGCCGTCGCGCTGCAGGCCGTCGGCCACCCAGGGCAGATCCAGTGCCGTCAGCAGGCTCAGCGCGACGCCGCGATGCAGCGCCACGGCGCGGGCCTCCAGGCTGAGATCACTAAAGACCATGCGGCTGTAGACCGCCGTCATCAAGGGCGTGGTGTCGCAGACCACGATTTCGTGCGCCGCCGCGGCGGCGTCGATGCGTTCCTGCTGCCCGCGCAGGATGGCGGCCTGTTCATGCGCCAGCGGCGTGCGGCCGACGTTGTCGCACCATTCGCGCAGCAGCTCCGGCACCCAGGTCACGCGCAGGCCGGTGTGCTGCGCCAGGGCCGGGGCCAGCGCGGCAGCCAGGGCCGTCTTGCCCGTACTTTCCGCGCCCAGGATGGCGATCCGGAGGGCCGGCTGGGTGGATGGCTTCATGGCCGGCTGCCCGCGCTGGCGTGCAGCCGCGCCTGCCAGGCCCGCCAGCCCAGCACCGCCAGCGCGGCGAAGGCGGCGTAGAGCAGGGCCGTCAGCCACAGCGCCTTGTAGGCGAACAGGCCGACGCTGATGAGGTTCACGACCACCCACACGGCCCAGTTCTCCACGTACTTGCGGGCCAGCAGCAGTTGCCCGGCGACACTGCCCGCGGTGGGCAGCGCATCGAGGTAGGGCACGTCGCTGTCGGTGGCGCGGGCGAGCAGGCCCCCCAGCAGGGGCCAGGCGGCCAGCGTGCCGGCGGCCACGAGCGCCAGGCCCCGCCTGGACAGCCGCTGCACATCCAGGGCCTGCCCGTCGGCTGCGCGCCCGCGCAGCCACTGCCACCAGCCCCACAGCGCCACGGCGATGAAGACGAACTGCAGCCCGGCTTCGCCATACAGCCGGTAATGGGCAAACAGCAGCGCGTACATCAGCGAGCTCAGGATGGCCAGCGGCCAGCCCAGCGGATTGACGCGCAGGTTGGCCAGCACCATGGCCAGCGAGACCGCCACCGCCACCAGTTCCAGCCAGGTGACGGCGCTGCCCCAGACGGTGAAGGCAGGTGCCAGCAGGGGCTGCGCCGCCTGCAGCAGGGCTTGCAGCACGTCTGCGTGCGGCGCGGGGTTCAGGGCCGACGCGGCTGCGTCAACACCTGCACCAGGATCTCGTCAGGCTTGACCATGCCGAGTTCGGATCGGGCCTTGTCTTCCACCATCTCCAGGCCTTCCTTCAGGTCGGCCACTTCGGCCGCCAGACGGTCGTTGCGGGCCTGCGCGCTGGCATTGGCGATGCGCTGCGCGTCGAGCTGCGACTGCAGGTTCATCACATAGGGCCAGTTGCCCTTGCCGAACCACAGGTCGGCCTGCACGGCCAGCAGCAGTGCAGCGGTGATGAGGATGGCCCAGCGCATGGTGGCGTGAGCTTAGCGCAGGTTGTAGAACGCGGCACGCCCGGGGTAGCTGGCGACGTCGCCCAGGTCTTCCTCGATGCGCAGCAGCTGGTTGTACTTGGCGATGCGGTCGCTACGGCTCATGCTGCCGGTCTTGATCTGGCCGGCGTCGGTGTCCACCGCGATGTCGGCGATCGTGCTGTCCTCGGTCTCGCCGCTGCGGTGGCTGATGACGTTGGTCCAGCCCGCACGCTTGGCCATCTCGATGGCGCTGAAGGTCTCGGTCAGCGTGCCGATCTGGTTGATCTTGATCAGGATGCTGTTGGCCACGCCTTCGTCGATGCCGCGCTGCAGGATCTTGGTGTTGGTGACGAACAGGTCGTCGCCCACCAGCTGCACCTTCTTGCCCAGGCGTTCGTTCAGGTGCTTCCAGCCGTCCCAGTCGCCTTCGTGCATGCCGTCTTCGATGCTGATGATCGGGTACTTGTCCACCCAGGTGGCCAGGATGTCGGTCCACTCGGCGGCGCTGAGCTGCAGGCCTTCGCCTTCGAGGTGGTACTTGCCGTCCTTGTAGAACTCGCTGGCGGCGCAGTCCAGGCCGATGGCGATCTGTTCGCCGGCGGTATAGCCGGCCTTGTCGATGGCTTCCAGGATCATCTGGATGGCGGCTTCATGGCTGGCCACGCTGGGCGCGAAGCCGCCTTCGTCGCCCACGGC
>JAIXZR010000267.1 GCA_027489455.1 Rubrivivax sp.
GCCAACTGTTGCGAGGCTCACCGGTTTTAAGCGGCGAGGGCGTACGTTTGATCGTTCGCAGTTACTTTGTTTCCAGATGGATTTACGAGCTGACTGGTGCTCGGCATGCTCCGGGTCGACTCCGCACCCACGTCGAAGCCAGGTCGGTCCCAGGGCTCTGAGTTTAGGCCAGTTCCAGGCTTTGCAAGAGCGCCATGGGGTCGCTCAGCACGACATCCGCCGACCAGTCTTCCAGCCGCGCGCCATGCCCCAGGTAACCCCAGGCTGCCGCCGCGGTGGCCATGCCGGCTGCCCGCCCGGCCTGCATGTCGCGCGCATCGTCGCCCACGTACACGCAATCGCCGGGCGCCAGGGCCAGCAGTTGTGCCGCAGCCAGCAACGGTGCCGGATGCGGCTTCGTGTGCGGCGTGCTGTCGCCGGTCACCAGCACGGGGGTGCGAGGCACGAGGCCCAGTGCGCGCGCCATCGGATCAGCAAAGCGTCGTGCCTTGTTGGTGACGATGCCCCAAGGCAGGCCTGCGGCTTCCAGCGCCGCCAGCACCGCGGGCACCTCGTCGAAGACGCGGGTTTTCTCGAGCAGCCGCAAGGCATAGCGGTCGAGGAACTCATCGCGCAGGGCTTCGAAGCCCGGCTGGCCGGGTGCCAGCCCAAACGCGGTGCCCACCATGCCCCGGGCACCGGATCCGACAGCCGGGCGCAACGCGGCCAGCGGCAAAACAGGCAGCCCGCGTGCCTGGAGCATGTCGTTGGTGGCATCCGCCAGGCCCGGCGCGCTGTCGGCCAGCGTGCCGTCCAGATCGAAGAGCACGGCGCGGACTTTCAGCCCAGCCATCTGCCGGGCCCTCAGGCGGGTTTGCGGCAGGCCACCAGATAGTTGACGCTGGTGTCCTGGGAAAGCCAGTAGCGGCGCGTCAGAGGGTTGTATTGCATGCCTCGGCTGCCCTGCAGGGCCAGGCCGGCATCGCGGCTCCAGCGTGCCAGTTCGCTGGGCTTGATGAACTTCGCGTATTCGTGCGTGCCCCGCGGCAGCAGGTTCAGCACGTACTCAGCCCCGACGATGGCAAACAGGAACGACTTGGGGTTGCGATTGAGGGTGGAGAAGAAGACCCAGCCGCCCGGGCGCACAAGCTGGCTGCAGGCGCGAACCACGGCGGACGGGTCGGGCACGTGCTCGAGCATTTCCATGCAGGTGACGACATCGAAGGACGCAGGCTGTTCGGCGGCCAGCGTCTCGGTGGCAATCTCCCGGTACTGCAAGTTCTCGACGCCGGCTTCCAGTGCATGAAGGCGCGCCACGCCCAGAGGCTTGGCAGCCAGATCGATCCCGGTGACCTGCGCTGCGCGCCGGGCCATCGCTTCGGCCAGGATGCCGCCACCACAGCCCACGTCGAGAACGGTCTTGCCGCGCAGGCTGGAGAGCTCATCGATCCATTCCAGCCTCAGAGGGTTGATCTGGTGCAGCGGCCGGAACTCACTTTCCGGATCCCACCATCGGTGGGCCAGTTCACTGAATTTGCTGAGCTCTTGTGCGTCGACGTTTTGCATGTTTGCATCCTAGCGAAGGCAGCCAGGCCAAGCCTGCGCATGGGAATGACCTGCCCTCAGAGTGGCTGCCGTGGCAAAAAAAAACCCCGCCGAAGCGGGGTGGTTGTGCGGGCGGCGCCCAAGGCTGCCGCCACGCTCAGGATGGCTTACTTGCGGGCGCGGGTGCCAACGACTTCGACTTCCACGCGACGGTTCTTCGCGCGGCCTTCGGAGGTCTTGTTGTCAGCGACCGGCGAGCTTTCGCCCTTGCCTTCGGTGTAGACGCGGTTCTTCTCGACGCCCTTGGACACCAGGAAGTTCTTCACCGCTTCAGCACGAGCCACCGACAACTTGTTGTTGTAGGCGTCGCTACCCACCGAATCGGTGTGGCCAACGGCGATGATGACTTCGAGGTTCACGCCCTGGGTCTTGTCGACCAGGTCGGCCAGCTTGGCCTGAGCTTCGGGCTTCAGGACGGCCTTGTTGAAGTCGAAGAACGCGTCGGCTGCGAAGGTCACCTTCTCGCTGACCGGAGCCGGCGGCACGACCGGGGCCGGAGCCGGGGCGGGCGGGCGAACGGGTGCCGGGGCCGGAGCGGGCGGCGCTACCGGGGCGGGGGCGGGAGCGGGCGGGGCCGGCGGCTTCAGGGCGCCGTCGCACTTCTCGTCCGCGGTGGCCGGGGTCCAGCTGGAATTGCGCCAGCAGAGCTCGTTCGTGCCGTTGCGCCACACCGTGCCGTCGCTGGCGCGCCAGTTGTCGACCGACTTCGCCACGCCGCCACTCTGGGCGAAGCTCGCAACCGGGGCGGCAAGTGCGACGGCTGCAAACAGCACCGCCACCTTGTTCAGTTTCTTCATTGATTCTCCTCTCGAGAAAGCCGCACCTGGGTGCGAAACGTCCAAAGCAACAAGCCAAATTGCCAGTACTTCACCGGGTAAATCCCAGCATTCACAGGCATTTACCACCGACGAAGCATTGTGCCATAGGGCGTCGGATGGCCCGTATTCTGGCCTCGCGAGCATGACGGGCCGGTGAGCTTGTTGTGCTGCCGCTACAGGATGCGGACCGTAGAATGCCCGCTAGACGCCGCTTTCTGGCCCCCTGACACGACCCGCCTGGCCGCGCGCCCGAACGCGCCGAACGCATCGCATGAGCTCCTTCGCCAAGGAAACCGTCCCCATCAGTCTCGAAGAGGAGATGCGGCGTTCGTATCTGGATTACGCGATGAGCGTGATCGTCGGCCGCGCCTTGCCGGACGCACGCGATGGCCTCAAGCCGGTGCACCGGCGGGTGCTGTTCGCGATGCACGAGCTGTCCAACCACTGGAACCGCCCGTACAAGAAGAGCGCGCGCATCGTCGGCGACGTCATCGGCAAGTACCACCCGCACGGTGACACCGCCGTCTACGACACCATCGTGCGCATGGCGCAGGATTTCAGCCTGCGCCACATGCTGATCGACGGCCAGGGCAACTTCGGCAGCGTCGACGGCGACAACGCCGCGGCCATGCGCTACACCGAGATCCGGCTGGCCAAGACCGCCCACGAGATGCTGGAGGACATCGACAAGGAGACCGTCGATTTCGCCCCCAACTACGACGGCAGCGAGCGCGAACCCACCGTCTTGCCGGCCCGGCTGCCGAACCTGCTGGTGAACGGCAGCGCTGGCATCGCGGTGGGCATGGCCACCAACATCCCGCCGCACAACCTGAACGAGATCGTCGACGCCTGCCTGCACCTGCTGAAGAACCCGGGTGCCAGCATCGACGAACTGATGGAGATCGTGCCCGCGCCCGACTTCCCCACTGCCGGCATCATCTACGGCCTGAACGGCGTGCGCGAGGGCTACCGCACCGGCCGCGGCAAGGTGGTGATGCGTGCCAAGTGCCACTTCGAGGACATCGACCGCGGCCAGCGCCAGGCCATCATCGTCGACGAGATCCCGTACCAGGTGAACAAGAAGACCCTGCTGGAACGCATGGTCGAACTGGTGCATGAAAAGAAGCTCGAGGGTATCAGCCACATCCAGGACGAGAGCGACAAGTCCGGCATGCGCGTGGTGATCGAGCTCAAGCGCGGCGAAGTGCCCGAGGTGGTGCTGAACAACCTGTACAAGCA
>JAIXZR010000229.1 GCA_027489455.1 Rubrivivax sp.
GAAGAAGGGCAGGCCGGTGAACTGCAGCGCCTCGCCTTCGGTCAGCGTGTCGCCCAGCTGCAGCACGCCGTGGTTGGGGCTGCCGCTGATGTCGCCAGCAAAGGCTTCTTCCAGCAGTTCGCGGCGCTGGCTCATGAAGGTCACCACGGTGTTGGGCCGCAGTTCCTTGCCGCTGCGCACCACCTTGAGCCGCATGCCGCGTTCGAAGCGGCCGGAAGCCACGCGCAGGAATGCGATGCGGTCGCGGTGTGCCGGGTCCATGTTGGCCTGGATCTTGAAAACGACCCCGCTGAACTTGGCTTCCTCGGGCTTCACGCTGCGCTGGATGGCGCCGCGGTCGCCCGGCGGCGGCGCCAGGTCCACCAGTGCGTCCAGCACCTCGCGCACGCCGAAGTTGTTGACTGCACTGCCGAAGAACATCGGCGTCTGCCGGCCCGCCAGGAAGGCGGCCTTGTCGAAGGGCGGCGCAGCGTCGGTCAGCAGGTCGATCTCGCCTTCGGCCTGGGCGTATTCGGCGCCAAAGCGTTCGGCATAGGCGGGGTTGTGCAGGCCCAGAAGAATCTCGTCTTCGGCACCCTTGCGGTCTTCGCCCGGGCTGAACACGCGCATCTGCTCTTCGCGCAGGTCCATCACGCCGTGGAAGGCCTTGCCCATGCCCACGGGCCAGGTGAAGGGCACCACTTCCATGCCCAGTTCGCGCTCGATCTCTTCCATCAGCGCCAGCGGGTCCTTCACCTCGCGGTCCATTTTGTTCACGAAGGTCAGGATGGGCGTGTTGCGCGCGCGGCAGACCTGCAGCAGCCGCCGCGTCTGCGGCTCCACGCCGTTGGCGGCGTCGATGACCATCAGCGCCGCGTCCACGGCCGTCAGCACGCGGTAGGTGTCTTCTGAAAAGTCCTGGTGGCCGGGCGTGTCGAGCAGGTTGATGACGCAGTCGCGGTATTCCATCTGCATCACGCTGGAAGCCACCGAGATGCCGCGTTGCTTTTCGATTTCCATCCAGTCGGATGTTGCGTGCCGGGTCGCCTTGCGCGCCTTCACGCTGCCGGCGATCTGGATCGCGCCGGAAAACAGCAGCAGCTTTTCCGTCAGCGTGGTCTTGCCCGCGTCGGGGTGGCTGATGATGGCGAAGGTACGGCGGCGGCGCACCTGGGGGGCGAGGTCGGTGGACATGGCGAAAGGGGCAGGCAGGCGGGGCGGTCCCAAAGGCAACGGCCCGCGGGACCAGGTGTCCAGCGGGCCGTCGGTTTGTCGAGCGGGGCCCGATTATCGGGCCGCGGGCGCCCGCGGGGCTCAGGCTTCCAGCAGCGACCTCAGCATCCACGCCGTCTGCTCGTGCACCGTCAGGCGCTGCGTCAGCAGGTCGGCGGTCGGCTCGTCGCCGGCCTGGTCGGCCAGCGGGAAGATGCTGCGGGCGGTGCGCGCCACGGCTTCGTGGCCTTCCTTCAGGATGCGCACCATCTCCAGCGCCGAAGGCGGGGTGGAGGGCGCGTCCGGGATGCTGGCCAGCGCCGTGTACGCGGCATAGCTGCCCGGCGCCGGGTGGCCCAGGCTGCGGATGCGTTCGGCCACCGGGTCCACCGCGTTCCACAGCTCGGTGTACTGGGCCATGAACATGGTGTGCAGGGTGTTGAACATCGGCCCTGTCACGTTCCAGTGGAAGTTGTGCGTGGTCAGGTACAGGGTGTAGGTGTCGGCCAGCAGGCGGGCCAGGCCGCCGGCGATGGCGCCGCGGTCCTTGTCGCTGATGCCGATGTTGACCGACACGCCCGTTGCCGGCGCCGTGATGACGAGTTTCTTGCTGCCCTTGGCCATGGAATTCTTCCTTTGCGCTTGAACGCGCGCCATGGGACTGGCGCGCACGCCTGCACTCTATCGGAGCGCCCTGGCCCAGCGCGTCGGACAAGCCGGGGTGTGGCCGTCGGACAAGGCCTTGCCGCGCGGTGCGGGCCGGGCCGGCCGGTCAGTCCGTCAGCCGCTTCACGCCCGGCAGCGGGCAGGCGTAGATGCAGTTGCGCAGCGCCGCGATCGCCTCGTAGCGCGGGAAGGTGCGCCGCCAGGCCAGCACCACGCGGCGCGTGGGCACGGGGTCGCTGAAGGGGATGTAGCGCACATCGGCCGGCCCGCTCTGCACCTGCGCTGGCACGCTGAGCTGCGGCACCACCGTCACGCCCATGCCGCTGGCCACCATGTACTTGATGGTCTCCAGGCTGCTGCCTTCGAAGCTCTTGCGGATGCCTTCCGCATCGCTGGCAAAGCGCGCGTACTCGGGGCAGACCTCGAGCACGTGATCGCGGAAGCAGTGCCCCGTGCCCAGCAGCAGCATGGTCTCGTTCTTCAGCTCCTCGGCGCTGATGCTGTCGCGCTGCGCGAAAGGGTGCACCGCCGGCACCGCGGCCTGGAAGGGCTCGTCGTACAGCGGCGCGATGGCCAGGCCGGTGTCGGGGAAGGGCTCGGCCATGATGGCGCAATCGAGCTCGCCGGTGCGCAGCATGTCCAGCAGCTTGGCGGTGAAGTTCTCCTGCAGCATCAGCGGCATCTGCGGCACGCGCGCGATCGCCTGGCGCACCAGATCGGGCAGCAGGTAGGGGCCGATGGTGTAGATGATGCCCAGCCGCAGCGGGCCGCTGACCGGATCCTTGCCGCGCTTGGCGATCTCCTTGATCGCCGCGGCCTGCTCGATCACCTGCTGCGCCTGGCGCACGATCTGCTCGCCCAGCGGCGTGACGCTGACCTCGGCCGCCCCGCGCTCGAAGAGCTTGACGTCCAGCTCCTCCTCGAGCTTCTTGATCGCCACGCTCAGCGTGGGCTGGCTGACGAAGCAGGCTTCGGCGGCGCGGCCGAAGTGGCGCTCGCGCGCCACGGCGACGATGTACTTCAGTTCCGTCAGGGTCATGGCGGGATTGTGCGGAATCCGCGGCGCCCCCGGGCCGCCACCGGCCAAGCCGGCGGGCCCGGGATGCGAAAGGGGGGCCCGCAGGCCCCCCGTTGGAGGTACGGCGCGTGGCCGCGCCGCGTCAGCGGTTGTCCACCAGCAGCTTGGTGCTGCTGACGAGGGTGCTGCTGCCGTCCAGGAAATCCACCAGCCCCATGTAGCGTGCGCCCGGGGCCACGCCCCAGCTCAGCGCCACCGAAGCCGCACCGCCGGCGTAGACCGAGCTCGGCCCGCGCGCCAGCAGCGTCGTGGCGCCCCCGGGCACGACGACCCAGGCCGACAGGCTGTAGGTGGCCCCGCCGGCCGGCGTCGCGTAGCCCGTGACGCGGGCCGAATAGGCCGCCGCCACGGGCGCTTCCAGCGTCACGACTTCATCGCTGCCGCCGGCCGCGCTGGTGCCCACCGCCGTGCCCGTGCAGTTGGCCGAGCGGAAGACCTCCAGGTCCAGATCGGTGGTCTGGCCGCCTTGCGTGTCGGCGTTGAAGAGCTGCCAGCGCGCGAAGCGGGTGCCAGCTGGCACGGTGAAGCTGAAGCACTGCGTCGCCCCGGTCGACACCTGCCCGGCGTTGACGGCAGCCGGCACCAGGCCGATGGGCTGGATCGTCAGCGGCCCGGTATAGCTGCTTTCGACCGGGATCACCCGGCTGCCGCGGCCACTGCTGCGCACATCGGCCACTTCCACCGGCGAGCCGAAGGCCAGTGCCTGGGCCGACAGCGGGCTGGTGACGGTGCGCACGCCGTCGCTCCAGCTCAGGCTGCCGAAGGTCCAGGCGATCAGCGGCGCGGTAGTGCGCGTGATCCTGGCTTCGAAGCTGGCCTGGCCGCCCGGCGGCAGCGTCAGGGTGCTGGGCGTGACGTCCACCGTCCAGCCCGGCAGCGAAGCACTGGCCACGAAGGTGGCGGTGGACGGGCCGACGTTCTTCACCGTGCGCTGCAGCGTGCGCGAGACCACCACGCGCGACGCCGTCAGCGACGAGAGGTTCAGGTTCCAGGGCTTGTCGCTGCCCAGCGCCTGGCAGCCGCCCAGGCCCGCCGGCGGCGAAAGCTGCACGCCGCACAGGAAGCGGCCGTAATCGGCCACGCCGGCGTCGTAGACCAGGCTGGGAATGGCCGCACCATTGGGTGCCAGGTGCCCGGCGCCGTAGCCCCAGCGGTCGGCATCGGTGGCGCCGCTGCTGAGCCTGACGACGCTGTTGGTGGTCGTCAGTGCCGACTTGATCGCCGCCGGCGACCAGGACGGATAGAGCTGCCTGAGCAGCGCCGCAGCGCCCGCCACATGCGGACTGGACATCGACGTGCCCGACAGCGAGCCGCTGGTCCAGTTGGGCACCAGGGTGCCGGCGACGACGGCGTCGCGCTGCGCCTGCGTCAGCGTGGGGCGGTTCGACGCCACCACGGCGCTGCCCGGCGCCGTGATGTCGGGCTTCAGGATGTTGGCGTTGGCCTTGTTCGGCCCGCGCGAAGAGAACCCGGCCATCACCGGCGCCACGATGCCCGGCAGGTTGGTGGACAGCCCCACGGTGCCGGTGGCGGCTGCGCCCTGGGCGGCGATGTAGTCGCGCACCGCAGCCCGGTTGGTGTTGGCCAGGTGGATGGCCGGCAGCGTGTGGGCTTCGTTGGCGACGGTGGCGCTGGCGGTGTTCGTCAACACGGCGCCGATGCCGCCGGCGCGCAGCACCTCGGCACTGGCGGCCAGCCGCGTGGCGGCCACGTTGTTCGAGACATCGCAGACCACGATGCGGCCGGCGGCCAGCGCCGGGTCCAGGCTGTTGGCGGTGCAGGTGGCGGCGGCCGTGGCCTGGCCGGCGGCGGCCACGTCGGTGCCCAGGACCAGGGTGCTGGTCACGGGGCCGAAGAAGTTGGTCGATGCGCCGCTCACCACGGTCGCGTTGCCCAGCGTCAGGAAGCCGCCCTGGTTGCGGCCGAAAGTGGAGGCCCCGACCGTGGCCATCCACGGGCTCATGTGCGCCACTTCGTTGCCCGGCCCGCTGTTGCCGGCGGAAGCCGAGACGAACACGCCGGCCGCCGTGGCGTTGAGGAAGGCCATCTCGATCGGGTCGTTGAAGAACAACTGCGTGCCGCTGATCGAGAAGTTGATGACGTCCACGCCGTCGGCCACCGCCGCGTCGATGGCCGCCAGCATGTCGCTGGTGTAGCACCCGGTCTGCGCCGCCACGGTGGCCGTCCAGCACACCTTGTAGGCCGCCACGCGGGCCCGCGGGGCGATGCCCGTCATCAGGTTCGTCACCACGCCGCTGACCGCGGCGATGGGCACGTTCTCGTTGCCGGCCGCGGTGGACGCCGTGTGCGTGCCGTGGCCGCTGGTGGCGCCTTCACGCGGCGACAGGTATTCCAGCCCCGCGCGCACCGCGCCGCTGGCCGCGAAATCGGCCTGGAAGAAGCGCGCGCCGATGAGCTTGTTGTTGCACATCGCCGTGGTGAAGCCCTCACCCGTGGTGCAGGTGCCGTTCCAGTGCGCTGGCGGCGGGCCGTAGACCTGCGTGCCGGGCTGGTGGTAGGGCACCGGGCGGCCGTTGGCGCCGACCTTGTCGCTGAAGGCCGGGCTCTCGGGCCAGATGCCGCTGTCGATCACGCCCACGATGACGTTCTCGCCCTTCACGGCGCGCGCGGCCGCGTCCAGCTGCGTGTGCAGGCCGCCGGGCTGGGTGAGGCCCAGGAAATCGGCCGTGTAGACGGTGTCCAGCTGCCGCACTTCGGACGGCACCACGGCCACCACGTCGCTGGTGGCGAGCAGCTGGCTGATCTGCGCCGGCGTCAACTCGGCCGCAAAGCCGTTGAAGGTAACGCCGTAGGTGTGCAGCGGCTTGACGCCGCGCACTCGCGACAGCACCGCCGCGCGGCGCTGGTCCAGGAAGCTCAGGTACGCGCGGGCACTGGGGCTGCGCGTGGCCAGGCGGGCGCCAGCGGCAGGCCGGGTGGCAGCCAGGCCGGGCACGCGGCCGTCGTAGCTGGCCAGCGGGGCGCCGGCCAGCTGCACGATGAAGACGCGGCTGGCCGCCGGCGCCACCGGGGCGGCGGGCGCGGGATCGGGACCCGGATCACGCGTGGACCCTTGGGCGAAGGCAGGGGCGCTGGCGGCCAGGGCCAGGGCGGCGGCGAGGGCGATGCGATGCAGTTTCATCGGGGCGGCTCCTGTTCAGGCCTGGGGGGCCAGGGTGGCGTGGCGACGCAGCGCCAGGGCGGCCAGGCCGCCCAGGAGCAGCCAGGCGGCGGCGGGCTCGGGCACCGGGCTGATGCGGATGTTGTCGATCGCAAACTGGCCGTTGTTCAGCGTCGGCTGGCTGCACACCGCGCTGCCCACCAGGGAGCAGGCAAAGAAGTCCAGCTGCGTCAGGTTGCCGGCCAGCAGCGCGCCGACGTTGATGCTGGAAAACGGGAACGGCTGGCCCGACGCCGAAGGCGCGGCAAAGGCCCAGTGCGCCTGCACCACGCTGCCGCCGGCCGTCAGGCCCCGCGCCACGATCACCGTGGTCTGCAGCGATGGCGGATCCAGCGGCACGAAGGCCACGTCGAAGCCGTTCAGGTTGAAGGGCACGCTGTTGGTGGCCGTGATGCGCAGCGCCGCATCGTTGCTGTTGAAGTAGAACTGGCTGGCATTGCCCACCGGCGCCACGACGCCCAGCGCCGCCGCGGTGTCGACGATGCCGAAGTCGATCAGCGTCGTGAGCCGGTAGTTGCCGGCGGTCTGGTTGTCGCCAGGCAGGTAGACGCCGGCAAGCGCGGCGCCTTCGAAATCGATCACGGTGGTGGCATGGGCTGCCGTGCCGGCCAGGCACAGCGTCGAGAGGGCTGCGGTCAACAGCGGGCGCAGGGGTGGTCTCATGGGGACTCCATCCAAATGGGTGACTAACGGTAAGGTTGCTCGTACCGCGCACCACCCCTCAAGTGAGGGGCTCGCTATCCCTTTGTGGCCCTTTCCGGGTCATTCGGCCGGCCCACCCCGCCCGGGGTATGGGCCGCGTGCATCCGGCAGGGTTTGCAATGCGTAAAGACCTGCCGAGAAGCACGACGACGCCCCCGCCATGACAACCGCCACCGCCACCCCGCCAGCCCCCACGGCTGTGCCAGCGCCGAAGGCCCTGGCCGACCTGGGCACCCGCCTGTGGCCGGCCGGCGCGGAGGCCACGGGCTACATGCTGTCCACGCTGGAGCTGTCGGCCGGGCTGGACGTGCAGCCGCTCTCGCTGGCCACCCTGCCCGACGAGACCCTGCGCGAACTGCTGCGCCTGCGCGGCAGCTGGCGCGCGCCCGGCCGCGAGCTGGCCTGAACTCCGGGCCGGTAGCCCGCCTGGCCTGCGCTCAGGCCTTCAGGTAATCACTGCGGCTGCCCAGCCAGCGCGCCACGTGCGCTGCGGCGGCCTGCGGGTGCTCGCGCAGCAGCCGCGGCGCCACGGCGCGGGCCTGCTGCAGCAGGGCGCTGTCTTCGGCCAGATCGGCGAACCGCAGCAGCGCATCGCCGCTCTGGCGCGCGCCCATGAATTCCCCCGGGCCGCGGATCTCCAGGTCGCGCCGGGCGATCTCGAAGCCGTCGTTCGTCTCGGCCATGGCCTTCAAGCGCGCCTTGCCGGTGGTCGACAGCGGGGCGGTGTACAGCAGCACGCAGGCACTGGCCGCCGCGCCCCGGCCCACGCGGCCGCGCAGCTGGTGCAGTTGCGCCAGGCCGAAGCGCTCGGCGTGCTCGATCACCATCAGGCTGGCGTTGGGCACGTCCACGCCCACCTCGATGACGGTGGTGGCCACCAGCACCTGCAGCTGCCCGGCGCTGAACTGCGCCATCACCGCGGCCTTCTCGGCCGCCTTCATGCGGCCGTGCAGCAGGCCCACCTGCACGCCGGGGCCCAGGGCTGCGGCCAGCTCGGCGTGGGTGGCGGTGGCGTTTTGCAGGTCGAGGTGTTCGCTCTCTTCCACCAGCGGGCACACCCAGTAGACCTGCCGGCGCGGCTGCACCGGTGCCGTCACCTCGCGCCGGATGCGTGCCACCACGTCGTCGCGCCGGCCATCGGCGAAGACCTTGGTGACGATGGGCGTGCGGCCGGGCGGCAGTTCGTCGATGGTGCTGACGTCCAGGTCGGCGTAGTAGCTCATCGCCAGCGTGCGCGGGATGGGCGTGGCGCTCATCATCAAGAGATGCGGCTCCAGCCGCTGCTCATTGAGCTTCGCGCGCAGCGCCAGCCGCTGCGCCACGCCAAAGCGGTGCTGCTCGTCGACGATGGCCAGCCCCAGGCGCGCAAACACCACGTCGTCCTGGATCACCGCATGCGTGCCCACCACCAGCTGCGCCGCGCCCGAGGCCACGCGCTCCACCATGGCCGTGCGGGCCTTGCCCTTGCGGCTGCCGGTGAGCCAGGCAATGCCCACGCCCAGCGGCTCGAGCCAGCCGATGAGCTTGCGGAAGTGCTGCTCGGCCAGGATCTCGGTGGGCGCCATCAGCGCGCACTGCCAGCCGGCGTCCATCGCCGTGGTGGCGGCCAGCGCGGCCACGACCGTCTTGCCCGAGCCCACGTCGCCCTGGAGCAGACGGTGCATCGGGCGCGGGCGCGCCAGGTCGGCGTCGATCTCGGCCACGACGCGCTGCTGGGCAGCCGTCAGCGCAAAGGGCAGGGCCGCGTGCAGCCGCTCGCGCAGCGCGCCCTGGCGCGGCGCCATCGCCGGAGCCCGCAGCAGCGCCCGCGCCGCCTGCGCCTGCGCCTGCGAGAGCTGCTGCGCCAGCAGCTCGTCGAACTTCAGCCGCTGCCAGGCCGGGTGGCTGTGGTCTTCCAGCGTGTCCAGCGGCGTGCCGGCGGCGGGCTGGTGCAGGGCCAGCAGCGCTTCTCGCAGCGGCGGCAGGCCGGCGGGCACGGTGCCTTCGGGCAGCAGTTCGGCCAGAGGGGCGCGTGCCAGGCCCGAGGCCACGGCCTTGCGCAGATAGGCCTGCGGCAGCTGCGCGCTGGTGGGGTAGACAGGCGTCAGCGCCTGCGGCAGCGGCGCGTCGGGTGCCACGGCCTTGAACACCGGGTGCACCATCTCGCGGCCGAAGAAACCCACGCGCACCTCGCCGCGCGCGCGGATGGTGACGCCCACGGTCAGGGTCTTCTGGTTCGACGGATAGAAGTGCAGCAGCCGCAGCGTGAGATCGCCGCCGCTGCCGTCTTCCAGC
>JAIXZR010000049.1 GCA_027489455.1 Rubrivivax sp.
CTGCGCGGCCAGGCTGCGGATGGCATCCGCCAGGCGCCGGCCGTTGTGGGCCACCGATTCGCGCCCCGGCAGGCGCACCAGGCGCAGACTGTGCAGGCCGAGGTCGGCATAGCCGGCATAGGCCTGCACCGATTGCGCTTCGGGCGCACGCACGACGCCGTCACCAAAGGGCACCGACTGGTCGTCGACGCAGTCGCCGAACAGCCCCGGCACCACGAGCACGGCCGTGCCAGCCCGCCGCGCGGCAAAACGCTGGTCGATGCCCAGGAGCAGCGCCGAGATGGCGGCTGGGTCGGGGGCGGGGGCCGGATCGAACGCGGTCTGTGCCGCGCCATGCAGCCAGGGCCCTGGCGCGGCATCGGCCGCGCCCTGGGCGCGCAGTTCGCGCTCGAAGAGCCGGGCGAAGCGGGCCTGCTCGTCGTGCACGCCGGCCCGGGCCAGCGGCAGGTGCACGGCGATGGGCTCGCCCGGCCGGTAGGGCAGCAGTGCGGGGCCAGCGCAGCCCGCCAGCCAGGCCGCGGCGACCAGGGCCGCAGCCGGCATGGCCCGGCGTGCCAGGCTGCGCCCCGTCACGGCTTACTTGGCCTTGGCGTCGGCCACGGCCTTGTCGTAGGAAGCCTGCAGGTCCTTGAAGGCCTTGGTGAAGCCTTCCTTCGTGGCGTCCCAGGTGTTGGCGGCAGACTTTTCCATCTTCGCCAGCTCGTCGGCGGCCGCCTTGCGCTTGGCCTGCAGGTCCTTCATGTTGGCCTCGTGAGCCTTCTTCACATCGGCGTTGGATTTCGCCACGTCCTTCTTCAGCGCCTCGATCTTCTTGTCCAGCGCCGCCACCAGCTGGTTGCCTTCGGCCACGGCTTCCTTCTTGTTCTCGTGCTTGGCGGCCTGCACCTTCTCGGTGGCGTGCACGCTGGGGGCCAGGGCCAGGGCCGACAGCAGGGCCACGGTGGCCAGGGACAGGGGCTTGATCATCTTCATCATCGGACTTCCTTCTACAGGTGATGCGTGCAGGCACGCGTTGGGGGTGGGGGAACGGATGTCTGGTTGGCGGTGCCCGGGGCGGGTGCGTCATTCCAGGCCGACGCTGGCTTCGACGCGGAAGAACTGCTCGGCCAGCCGCTTGGCTTCGCCGCGGTCGTTGTTGCGCGCGTCGTCGGTCAGCTCGAAGTCGATGCGGGCGGCCTGCACGGCGCGGCAGGTCATGTAGGCGGCGGCTTCTGGCGCGCGCAGGTCGTCCAGGTGCGCGCCCAGCGCATCCACCAGCTGGGCCTTGCGCCGGAACACATCCACCTGCGCGCGGAAGCCCTGCGGCCGCTCGGCCTTGAGGGCCTGCACGCAAGCCGTGAAATCGGCCGCCCCGCACCAGGCGGGCAGGCGGGCTTCGTGCAGGCGGTGGGCCTGCGGGCCCAGGTGCACGGCCAGCTGGGCGATGGCTTCCAGCAGCTCGTCCTGGTAGGCCTGGGCATGCGAATACAGCGGCAGCTCGCAGTCCTCGCACACGGGGCCCAGGCCGGCCAGCAGCCATTCCAGCAGGCTGCCACGCGATTCACGCTGGCGCAGCACCAGATCACGGTCGAAGCGCCAGAAGGCGTCGGGCGCCGTGCCGATGCGGGCGCAAGCCTGCCCTTCCCAGGCGGCCAGCAGGTCGGCATCGCGAGTGAGGGGCCGTTCACCGCCGGGCAGCAGCTGCCCGCGCACCAGCAGCCGGCTGGCGGATTCGTCGTAGGCAAAGCTCAGGCGCCGGTAGGCCACCGGCCAGTCCGACAGCGAGCTGACGTTCAGCTCCAGCAGCGGCCGCCGGTCCAGCGCGCGGTGCTCGGCCCAGAAGCCGCGGTGCGTGTGCGCCGACAGGTACACCAGCGGGTGCGCGAGGTTGGCCATCAGGTTGCGCAGCAGGATCCGCGTGGGCAGGCCCAGCGATTGCCAGTGGTGGTGACCGGCGAAAACCACGATGTCGCCCTGTCGCGCCGCCTCCAGCACCCAGGGCCGCACGGCGGCGATCTGGTCCGGGTGCACATGCCCCATGCTGCCGGGGCTGCGGCCCATGGCCGTGTCCCACAGGCCCACCAGCGCACCGGCCTGGTTGGTGTCCAGCCCGATCACGATCACGCCGCGCGGGGCGCCCGGCGCCCGCGGGAGCTGCAGGCGCTGGGCAATGAAGGAATCGGCGTAGTTGTAGCCGTCCAGCACGTGCGCCTCGACGGCGGAGACAAAGGCGCGCGGGTCGGGGTTGCGCCAGCTCAGGCGGTGCACACCGGCTTCGGGCGGCACCTGCAGGCCCGGGGCCAGCTGTGGCAGGCCGGCGTACTGCGCGATGTAGTAGCGGATGAAATCGCGCTTGCTGAAGGCTTCGCGCGCGGTCTTGTGCTGCCGGTCGTCAGGCGCGGCGCCGCGCCGGCAGGCGTGGTTCCAGCGCCGGGCGTCGGTGTCGAGCACGGCGTCCAGGATGCGGTAGCCGTAGATGCCGAACATCAGCCCGTCGTGGTTGCCCGGCAGGATGGCGCCCGGGCTGCCGGCGTCGCGGAAGATCTTCGCCATGCGCTGTGCTTCGGACCGGCACGACAGGTCCATCACGTCGCCCAGGTGGATGAAGGGCTCGTCGCGGTGCTGCTGCAGCACCCACTGCAGGATGCGGCGCCCGAACAGCGGCTGCTCCGGCGGCCGCTGCGCCACTTCGACATAGGCGTCCACCGCGCTGTCGTTGTCGTGCATGGGGTAGCCGGTGGGCTCGTGCTCCTGCGTGTCGCCCATCAGGATCACCGGCGTCGTCAGCTCGACATAGCGGCCCGGCGGGTCGGCCGGCGGGCCAGGCTGGGGCACGAAGCTGCTGCAGCCCGCGAGCCCGGCGGCAGCCAGGCCCAGCAGCAAGAGCGCAAGCGCCCGGCGCGGCCTGGCGGGCAGGCCCATCGGGGCAGCGGGCATCCGGTGCGGCATCACGGGCAGCTCAATACAGGGTGGGCGGGAAGAGCTTGAAGAACAGGTTTTCCAGGCGCTGGCCCAGGCCGCGCGCCGGCTGGCGATGCAGCACGCCGGCGTCGCTGGTCCAGCGCAGGGCGCCGCCCGCGCCCAGGCTCAGCTGCCAGCTGTTGGCGCCGCTCATGTCACGGTCCATCGCCGTGGCCAGGGCCTGGGCCAGGGGCTCGCTGTCGATGATCACGCCCATCTCGGCGTTGACCACTTCGGAGCGCGGATCGAGGTTCATCGACCCGACGAAGCTGCGCTGGCGATCGATCACCATCGCCTTGGCATGCAGGCCGGCGAAGCGGCCCTGCACCGGCGGCGTGTCCACCAGCAGCGGCTTCAGCGCCGCGTCGGGCCGCAGCTCGTGCAGCGCCACGCCGGCGGCCAGCAGGCGCGGGCGCCAGGTCTCGTAATGGCTGTTGACGGCCGCGACATCGTGCGAGGCGAGCGAGTTCGTCAGCACCCGCACCGCCACGCCGCGCTGCACCAGGGATTGCAGGTCCTGCACCAGGCCATCGTCGGGGATGATGTAGGCGTTGGTGATCAGCACCTCGCGCTGCGCCGAGCGCAGCAGCGCACGGAAGGCGTCCGGCACGTGGTTGCGGCTGGCGGCTGCGCGGGAAGGCGAATCGGCGTGCACGGCGCTGCGCCCCGGCTTCAGGCTGGCCGGCAGGCCGGCCAGCTCGGGCTCCCAGGACCGGCGGCCGGCCAGGATGGCCTGGGCCCGGGGGTCGCGGGCCAGATCGGCCAGCACGCGGGCATCGGCGTCCGACGCCGCGCCCGGCGGCAGTGCCACGGTGCCGCGCGGCACCGGGCCCACCCAGGGGCTGTTCCAGTAGCGGTCGAAGACGGCGCTGGCTTGCCGGGCTGCCGGGCCCACGGCCAGCACGTCCAGGTCGTAGAAGTTGAATTCGTCGTTTAGGCCGAAGTACTCGTCGCCGATGTTACGTCCGCCGATGATGGCGGCGCGGTTGTCGGCCACCATCTGCTTGTTGTGCATGCGCCGGTTCAGCCGCCCGAAATCGGCACCGGTCTCGAAGGCCCGGCCCAGCAGGTCGCGGTTGCGCCAGGCGTTGAAAACGCGGATCTCGATGTTGGGGTGCCCGTCGATGCGCGCCAGCAGGGCGTCTCGCAGCTCGACATGTGTCATGTCGTGCAGGAGGGTGTTCAGATCGTCGAACAGCAGCCGCACGCGCACGCCGCGGTCGGCTGCGGCCAGCACGCGGGCCATCAGCAACTGGCCCACCCGGTCGCCGAACCAGACGTAGTACTGCAGGTCCAGCGACTGCGTGGCCGCATCGATCAGGACCAGCCGCCAGCGCAGCGCGTCCTGGTTCTGCGCCAGCAGCCGGAAGCCCGAGGCATCGGCACCGGCGGTGGCGCGCAATTGGTCCTCGGCGGCGGCAAAGCGGCTGCCGGGCTGCGGCGCCTGGGCCGTGGCCGTGGCCATCGTCGGCCCGTCGGCGGCGGGCGCTGCGGGTGATGTGGGCGCTACGGGCGGCAGCCCGGTGCAAGCTGCCAGCAGGGCCAGGGCCACTCCGGCCACGGCCACGCGGGGCAGCGATGCGGGTGGCCTGCGGGCGGGCACGACAGCATCGGGCCCACCCATCGGCAGGCGCGGCAGGCAGCGAGGCCACGACGGAAAAACTGCAACCGGCGACCCCTGCGACATCACGCCCCCACTGCGGCTCCAACCCCGCGGCGCTGGAAATGTATATCGGCGGCTGCCGGCCTGGCCAGTGGCGGGCGGGCCGGGGCCTGGCGCGCGACCACCGCCAAGGCCCGTGGCACCGCGGTGCCGGCCAGTGGGGCTCGCCTAAGATGCGCGGCTCCGCCTGCCCACCGATGCCCAAGCCCCCCACCGACAGCCCGCCGCAAGGCACCCCCGCCGGCGCCGATGCGGCCCTGGGGCCCGCGCCGGAGCTGTCCCACACGCCCATGATGGCCCAGTACCTGGGCATCAAGGCCGCCTTCCCGGACACGCTGGTGTTCTACCGGATGGGCGATTTCTACGAGCTCTTCTGGGACGACGCGCGCAAGGCCCACCGCCTGCTGGACATCACGCTCACCACGCGCGGCCAGAGCGCTGGGCAGCCGGTGGTGATGGCCGGCGTGCCGGTGCATTCGGTGGACAGCTACCTGGCGCGGCTGATCAAGCTCGGCGAAGCCGTGGCCGTGGCCGAACAGGTGGGCGATGTCGCCACCAGCAAGGGCCCGGTGGAGCGCAAGGTGGTGCGCGTCGTCACGCCCGGCACGGTGACCGACGGCGAGTTGATGGCCGACCGCGCCGACACGCTGCTGCTGGCTGCGCACCGCCTGCGCCACGCGCGCGGCGATGCCGCCGCGGGCGGCAGCCCCTGGGGTCTGGCCTGGCTGGGCCTGGCCAGCGGCCAGCTGGGCCTGGCCGAATGCAGCGAAGCCGATCTGCCCAGCTGGCTGGCGCGGCTGGAGCCGGCCGAGCTGCTGCACGACGGCGGCCCCTTGCCGGCCGCACTGCTGCAGGCGCGATGCGCCCGCACCGCACGGCCAGGCTGGCAGTTCGACACCGCGCTGGGCGAAAGGAAGCTCTGCACGCAGCTCAAGGTGGCCAGCCTGGCCGGCTACGGTGCGCAGGGCCTGGCCGCGGCGCAAGCCGCTGCCGCCGCGCTGCTGGCCTATGCCGAACACACGCAGAACCAGGCCCTGGCCCATGTGCAGACGCTCACGGTGGAGCGCACCAGCGACCTGCTGGACCTGCCCCCGGCCACGCACCGCAACCTGGAGCTGGTGCAGACGCTGCGCGGCGAGAGCGAACCCACGCTGCTCTCGCTGCTGGACAGCTGCCGCACCGGCATGGGCAGCCGGCTGCTGCGGCATTGGCTCACGCACCCGCAGCGCGATCGCAGCCTGGCCAGCGCGCGGCTGGACGCCATCGCCGCCTGCCACGCCCAGGGCTTCGATGCCCTGCGCGAAGCCTTGCGCGGCGTGAGCGACGTGGAGCGCAGCACCGCCCGCATCGCGCTGCGGCAGGTGCGCCCGCGCGAACTCGCCGGCCTGCGCCAGACCCTGGCCGCCCTGCCCGGGCTGCGCGCCGCGGCACCGCAGGGCACGCCGCTGCTGGCGCAGTGGCAGGCTGCGCTGCAGCCCGATGCCGCGCTGGCCGGCCAGCTGGCAGCGATCGCCGACGAGCCGGCCGTGCTGCTGCGCGAAGGCGGCGTGATCGCACCCGGCTTCGATGTCACGCTGGACGAGCTGCGCGGCATCGCCCAGAACTGCGACGCCTTCCTGCTGGACCTGGAAGCGCGCGAGAAGGCGCGCACCGGCATCCCCAACCTGCGCGTGCAGTTCAACAAGGTGCACGGCTTCTACATCGAGGTCACGGCCTCGCACGTGGACAAGGTGCCAGCGGACTACCAGCGCCGGCAGACGCTGAAGAACGCCGAGCGCTACATCACGCCCGAGCTCAAGGCCTTCGAGGACAAGGCGCTGTCGGCGCAGGACCGCGCGCTGGCGCGCGAGAAACTGCTGTACGAGCAGTTGCTGGACGCCCTGCAGCCCCACCTGCCAGTGCTGCTGGCGCTGGCCCGTGCACTGGCCGGGCTGGACGCGCTGGCCTGCCTGGCCGAACGCGCGCAGACGCTGGGCTGGTGCCGGCCGCAGTTCGTGCCCTACCCCTGCATCGAGATCGAGGCCGGCCGCCACCCGGTGGTCGAGGCCCGGCTGGCCCAGGCCGGCAGCGGCGGCTTCATCGCCAACCACTGCCGCATGGACGCCCGCACGCGCATGCTGCTGGTCACCGGCCCCAACATGGGCGGCAAGAGCACCTTCATGCGCCAGGTGGCGTTGATCGTGCTGCTGGCGGCCATCGGCAGCCATGTGCCGGCCACGGCCTGCCGGCTGGGGCCGATCGACGCCATCCACACCCGCATCGGCGCCGCCGACGATCTGGCCAATGCGCAGAGCACCTTCATGGTGGAGATGACCGAGGCTGCGGCGATCCTGCATGCCGCCACCGAGCACAGCCTGGTGCTGATGGACGAGATCGGCCGCGGCACCAGCACCTTCGACGGCCTGGCGCTGGCCGGCGCCATCGCCAGCCACCTGCACGACAGGAGCCGCGCTTTCACGCTGTTCGCCACGCACTACTTCGAGCTCACGGAGTTTCCGGCCCGGCACGAACGCGCCGTCAACCTGCACGTGGGCGCGGTGGAAAGCGGCAGCGACATCGTCTTCCTGCACCAGCTGGAACCTGGCCCCGCCAGCCGCAGCTACGGCGTGCAGGTGGCCCGGCTGGCCGGCATGCCCGCCAGCCTGGTGCGACAGGCCCGCGCGACGCTGGAAGCGCTGGAAGCCCAGGCCAGCGCCAGCCGGGCGCAGGTGGATCTGTTCGCCGCCCCGGCGGCCGAGCCCGCGCCCGACCCCACCACCCCCCGCGCCAGCGCCGTGGAAGCCGAGCTGGCCGCCATCGACCCCGACACCCTGAGCCCGCGCGAAGCGCTGGCGGCGCTGTACCGGCTGAAGGCGCTGCAGCCCCCCGGCGGCTGAGCCGTCCGCGCCCGCAGGTGGCCGCTGGCGAAGCCAGGTGGCCATTCGTCGCACGGGCGTGGCCGCGTCACCGCCCCGGCACGCACAGTCGGGGCATGGACACCCCGCCACCCCCCGCCCCCCACAGCACGGCCACGCCGGCGCTGCACGCGCAGGGCCTGCGCAAGCGCTACGGCACGCGCGTGGCGGTGGACGACGTCAGCCTGCAGGTGGCGCCAGGGGAGCTGCTGGCCCTGCTGGGGCCCAATGGCGCGGGCAAGTCCAGCACCATCGCCATGCTCTGCGGGCTGACACCGGCCGACGGCGGGCAGGTGCGCGTGGGCGGCATCGATCTGGCGCAGGACAGTGCCGCCTGCAAGCACCGCATCGGCCTGGTGACACAGGACCTGGCGCTGTTCGAAGACCTGACCACGCACGAGAACCTGGCCGTCTTCGGTGCGCTGTACGGGCTGAAGGGCGCTGCGCTCAAGACGCGTGCCGCCCAGGTGCTGCAGGCCGTGGGGCTGGCCGACCGCGGGCGCGACAAGCCCGCCACCTTCAGCGGCGGCATGAAGCGGCGGCTGCACATCGCCTGCGCGCTGCTGCACAGCCCGTCGGTGCTGCTGCTGGACGAGCCCACCGCTGGCGTGGACCCGCAAAGCCGCAATGCCATCTTCGACACCCTGCTGCAGCTCAAGGCCGCCGGCATGGCCCTGGTCTACACCACGCACTACATGGAAGAAGCCGAAAGGCTGGCCGACCGCATCGTCATCATCGACGGCGGCCGCGTGGCAGCCCAGGGCACGCTGGCCGAGCTGGTGCGACAGCTCCCGGCCACGCACCGGCTGGACGTGCTGATCGACAGCGGCCCCGCCCTGGACGAGGCGGCCGCGCTGCAGGCCCAGCACCGGTGCCTGCAGGGCCTGGTGCAGCAGGCCCAGGCCGGCGTGCGCAGCGCCACCCTGCACGAAGGCCGCTGGCAGCTGCAGCTGGACGACCTGACCACCGGCAGCGCCGCCGTGCTGCAGGCCGTGGCCGGGGCCGGCTGGCGCGTGCGCAGCCTGGCCAGCGGGCGCGCTTCGCTGGAAGACGTGTTCCTGCAGCTCACCGGCCGGCAGCTGCGCGACTAGCACCGGCACACCCCACCTGGACACACCGATGACCGCCACCCTCGCCCTCGTCCGCAAGGACATCCTGCAGTTCCTGGGCAACCGCCGCGCACTGCTGATGAGCCTGGTGGCACCGATCGTCATCGCCGCATTCTTCGGCTTCCTGTTCGGCGGCGCATCGTCGCGCGGGCCCAGCCAGGTGCCGGTGGCGCTGACCGACCTGGACAACACCCCGGAAAGCCGCGAGATCGTGGCTGCGCTGCAGGCCGAGACCGGGCTGAAGCTGCGCACGCTGGACGCCACCGAGGGCGCGGCCGCGGTGCGCGAAGGCCAGGTGCGCGCCTGGGTCACGCTGCCGCCGGGTTTCAGCGCGCAGGCGCGCCGGGCCTTCATCACGCAGCAAGGCCAGCCGGTGCTGCCGGTGGTGTTCGATCCTTCGCAGGCCACGGCGCTGCCGCTGGTGCGCGGCCTGCTGGCGCAGCACAGCGTGGCCGTGCTGGGGCGCAGCGCGCTGCCCGGCGGCGCGACCATGGCCTTGCCCTTCACGATGCAGGAAACCGAAGCCACCGGCGCCGGCCCGGCCGCCGGCTACAACAGCTATGCCCATGCCTTTGCCGGCATGGGGGTGCAGTTCATCCTGCTGATGGGGGTGGATTTCGGCGTCGGCCTGCTCGCCATGCGCCAGCTGGGGCTGTGGCGGCGGCTGCGCGCGGCGCCGCTGTCGCGCGCGCAGCTGCTGGGCAGCCGGCTGCTGAGCTGCGCGCTGATCGGCAGCGCCGTCTTCGTCGTCGTCTTCGCCGTGGCCATCGCCGGCTTCGGCGTGCGCGTGCATGGCAGCTGGGCCGGCGGGCTGGCGGTGATCGGGGCCTTTGGCCTGATGACGGGCGCCTTCGGGCTGATGCTGGCGGCCATCGGGCGCACGGTGGAAGCCACGCGCGGCCTGGCCATCCTGGCCACCCTGCTGCTGGTGATGCTGGGTGGCGCCTGGGTGCCGAGCTTCATCTTCCCGCCCTGGCTGCAGACGGTGTCGTCCTTCATGCCCACCTACTGGGCCGTGCAGGGGCTGGATGCGATGACCTGGCGCGGCCTGCCGCTGGCCGCGGCACTGCCGGCGGTGGGCGCGCTGCTGGGCTTTGCGCTGCTGTTCGGCGCTGTGGCGCTGGCGCGGTTCCGCTGGGACGACTGAAACCCCGTCAGCCTGCAGGCAGCAGCGCCTGCGCCAGTGCCTGCGCATGCTGGCGCAGTTCGGGCACGGCAGTGGCTTCCCAGTGCCCGGCGCGCAGCAGCGGGCCGATGTAGTGCCAGTGCGGCTGGGGCTGGCCGTCGGCCGCCAGCAGGCGGTGCTGGGCGTCGACTTCGATGCCCAGGCCCAGCGCATCCACGCGCACCTGGCCGCGCTGCAGCAAGCCGCGCCACAGTGCGTCCAGCCCGGCCGCCTGGGCCGGGCCCGCACCAGTGCAGTTGATCACCCACCGCGCCGGCACGGCCTGCAGGCCGCCGCCACGCCGTTGCACATGCAGGGTGCAGCCGCCGGCAGGCACGGCATCGGCCCGCAGCACGCGCCCGGCCAGCAGCTGCAGCCGGCCGCTGCGCAGGGCCTCGTCGGCGGCGGCGCGCACGGGCGGTGCGGCGCGGTGGCGATGGGTGTCCCAGAAGGGCTGCAGGTGGCGCAGGAAGCGCGCGCGCTCGGCCAGGGGCAGGGCCTGCCAGAGCGTGGGCGTGGCCTCGCGCAGGCTGGTCAGCAGATCGCGCCAGTCGGGGCCGTCGGGCCCGGCGGCCGCCACCTGGCGGCGCAGCGCCCGCAGCTGGCCCCGCAGGCTGCCCGGCGCGGCCAGCACGGCGGCGCTGTCGGCGTGCGTTGACGGCGCCGCGCCCAGGCCGCGGTGCGCCTGCGGCAGCAGGCCCCGGCGCGAGAGCATCGTCACCGCCCCGCGATGGCCCTGGCGCTGCAGGCTCAGCAGCATGTCCAGCGCCGTCAGGCCGCTGCCCAGCAACAGCACGTCGTCATCGGCGCCAATGCCGGCCAGCGCACCGGGGCGCCAGGGGTCGGCCACCCAGGCCGGCTGCTGCGCCGCGGCCTGCAGCGGCCCCGGCCAGGCCGCAGGCCAGGCGCCGGTGGCCAGCACCAGCCTCGGGGCCGGCAGCCACTGGCCGTCAGCCAGCTCTGCACGGCCGGGGTGGCAGGCCAGCACCTCCCCCTGCAGCGCCAGCAGCTGCACGCCAGGCGTCGCCTGCCGGGCGTGCGCTGCCAGCTGCGCCTGCAGGTAGCTGCCGTAGAGGGCCCGCGGCACGAAATCGGCGGCGCCCCAGGGCTGGCCGGTTTCGGCCAGATGGCGTGCGAAGCCGCCTTCATCCCCCGGCAGCAGGCCCATGCGGCCGGCCGGCACGTTCAGCAGGTGCGCGGGCTCGGTGGTGCCGTAGGCCAGGCCGCGACCATGCTGAGGCGCGCGTTCGACCAGCCGCACGCACAGCGGCGCACGCGCACGCCGCAGCAACGCGCAGGCCAGCGCCACGCCGCTGAAGCCGCCACCGACGATCAGCACGTCGCGGCCGCTCGCGGCGCTGTCGGAAGTGGGGCTGGCAGGGTGCATGTTGGGGGGCAGGCGCCGCGGCAGGCAGGCCTTCAGATCGCGCGCTGGTCACCGTGAGGATACGGGCTGTCGCGCCCCACGGCAGGCCAGCGGCCAGTGCTGCTACGCTCGCCGGTCCCGCAGCCGCCCCCCGCCCGCCATGACCTATTGCGTCGGAATCCGCCTCAACGCCGGCCTCGTCTTCCTGTCCGATTCGCGCACCAATGCCGGCATGGACCAGATCAGCACCTTCCGCAAGATGATGGTCTACGAAAAGGCCGGCGACCGCTTCATGGTGATGCTCTCGGCCGGCAACCTGAGCATCAGCCAGAGCGTGCGCGAGATCCTGCAGGTGGAGAAGATCGACAACGGCGATGAAGAACCCATCACGATCTGGAACGCCAGGAGCATGTTCGACGCCGTGCGCGTGCTGGGCAGCGCGGTGCGCCGCGTGTACGAACAGGACGGCCCGTCGCTGAAGGCCGCGGGCATCGACTTCAACGCCAGCATGATCTTCGGCGGCCAGATCAAGGGCGAGGCGATGCGCATGTTCCTGGTCTATTCGGCCGGCAACTTCATCGAGGCCACGCGCGAGACCTGCTTCTTCCAGGTGGGCGAAAGCAAGTACGGCAAGCCCATCCTGGACCGCGTGCTGACGCCGCGCACGCCGCTGGACGAAGCCGCCAAGTGCGCGCTGGTGAGCATGGACAGCACGCTCAAGAGCAACCTGGGCGTGGGCCTGCCGCTGGACCTGCTGGTCTATGAAGAAGGCGCGCTGCAGAGCCAGCAGATCGTCTGCATCGACGAGGCCAACCCCTACTTCCGCATGATCCACGACACCTGGGGCCAGCGCCTGCGCGAGGTGTTCGAAAGCATCGACGACCCGCGCTGGGACGGCGGCGACACCACCCACCCGCTGATGAGCCCGCTGCAGCGCCACGAGCCGATGCGCAAGATCACGCACCCCGGCGAACGCATTGTTTGAACAACACGATCTGCTTCAGCCATGCCAATGGCTTCCCCGCGGGCACCTACCGGGTGCTGTTCGAGATCTGGCAGGCCGCGGGCTGGCGTGTCGTCGCCCTGCCCCGCATCGGCCATGACCCGGCCTTCCAGGTCACCCAGAACTGGCCGCAGCTGCGCCGCGAGCTGGTGCAGTTCATCGAGCAGCACACGCCTGGCGAGCGCGTGCATCTGGTCGGACATTCGCTGGGCGGCTTCCTGAGCCTGATGGTGGCGGCGCGCCGGCCGGACCTGGCGGCGCAGGTGGTGCTGCTGGATTCACCGGTGGTGAGCGGCTGGCGATCGCACAGCGTGGCGATGGCGCGCACGCTGGGGCTGTACAAGCGCTTCTCACCCGGGCGCGTTTCCGAAAAACGCCGTCACCAGTGGCCCAGCCGCGAAGCGGCCTGGCAGCACTTCGTCGCCAAATCCGCCTTCGCGCGCTGGGACGAGCGCGTGCTGCGCGACTACATCGCCAGCGGCACCGAGCCCGACGATGGCCACGCGGCGCCCGGCGCCGTGCGGCTGGCCTTCCACCGCGAGATCGAGACCCGCATCTACGACACCCTGCCCACCCGGCTGGGCGCCCTGCTGCGCCGCCATCCGCTGCAGGCCCCGGTGCACTTCATCGGCGGCACGCAATCGGCAGAACTGCGCCAGGCCGGCATGGCCGCCACGCGCGCCCTGGTGCGGCAGCGGCTGGCCTGGATCGAGGGCACGCACCTGTTCCCGATGGAGCGGCCCGAAGAGACCGCGGCGGCCGTGCTGCACTGCCTGGCGCCCGCCTGAGCGGCTTGCCGGCAGCCGGGTTCAATCTTCGAAGCGGCCCAGCCGCACGGCCGTGCCGCCGGGCTTGAGGTTGTGCGTGCCGGGCATCACCATCACGGCGTTGTCGTAGGGCGTGGTGAAGACGTGATCGCCATCCTGCGCGATGGGCGTGCCGGCCTGCTCGATCACCGCCAGCCCGACCGGCGGCACCAGGAAGCGGAAGCCCGCACTGCGCGCCACCACGGGTTCGGTGACGCGCACCAGCCGCTGCACCGAAGGCAGGGCGATGCGCGTGTGCGCCTGCACCCAGAACGCGGGCGCCAGGCCGGTGAGGCCCAGAAAACGCGCCAGCGTGTCGATGGCCACGTGCTCGGCCGCGGCTTCCCAGTGCTGGCCGCACTCGATCAGCAGCGCCTTCTTCGGGCTGGCCGGGTCGCCAAAGGCACCGCGGTCGATCATGCGCAGACCGGCGGGGTGGCCGGTATCGATCAGCAGATCGGCCGGCTGGCCCAGGGCGCGGGCGAAGGCGGCGTTCTTGTCCTGCCGGCCGCACACCATCAAGGGCCGGCAGGGCTCGCCCATGCTGTGGATGTCCAGCAGCAGATCGGCCGCATCGACGAAGGGCTGCAAGAGCCGCGCCCGGCGCAGCTCGCAGCTGTCGCCCGGGCCCTGCAGGGCGCTGTCGGCCCAGACGCGGTTGTAGTCCTCGTCCACCAGGCGTGATGGGTAGGGGTCTGCCGGGTCGAAGCGGGCGTAGGCCTCGATGTTGGCGTAGGCCAGTGTCAGCGTGCCGCACAGCGGCTTGAACTCGCCGCGGCGGATCTGCAGCAGCAGCCAGTTCATGGCGATCGCGCCGCAGATCTCGTTGCCATGCGTCAGCGCCTGCACCATCACGCGCGGGCCGGGCACGCCGCTGTCGAAGACATGCACGCCCGGCACGCCAGTGGCCGAAGGCAGCCAGGGGCGGATGTCGGGCGCCTGGAGTTCGACGCGCACGGGGCTGGGGGCGGGGCTGGCGGCGGGGCTGTGGGCGGATGGGGCGGTGTCAGGCATGGCGGAGGCGGGGGATGAGATCTTCGATGCCCTGCAGCAGCGCCATCAGGTCGGCCTGCAGGCGCGCAAAGCCGGCGTGGGTCTCGATGCGGTCTTCATGCATGTACAGGCGCTTGTTCACTTCCAGCTGCAGGCTGTGGCGGCCGGTGGCGGGGGCAGCATGGGCGCGCACCAGCTCCACGCCCTTGAAGGGGTCGTTCAAGGCCACGCGGTAGCCCTGGGCGGCCAGCGTGTCGCGCACATAGGCGGTGAGTGCCGGCGCGCAGGTGCTGCCGTCGCGGTCGCCCAGCACCATGTCGGCACGCGGCTGGCCTTCGATGCCTTCCATCGCCAGGCTGCTGGTGGGGCCCATCGAATGGCAGTTGATGTGCACGACGCAGCCAAAGCGCGCATGCGCGGCGTCCAGCAGCTGGCGCAGGGTGCGGTGGTAGGGCGCGTGGTAGTGCTGCACACGGTGCTGCACCTCGGCCACCGTCAGGCGGCGGGCATAGATCGGCGCGTCGTCGATCATCGTGCGCCACACCAGCGCCTTGCCCATGCGCGCCTTGCCGCTGTCCACGCGCGGGCCGGGCCAGGGCGCGTCCAGCAGTTCCGGGTCGATGTCGTCGGCGTGGCGGTTCGGGTCCAGATAGGTGCGCGGGAACAGCGCCGCCAGCAGGGGGATGCCGCGCTCGGCCGCGGGGCGGTAGAGCTGGTCGATGAAGCTGTCCTCGCCTTCGCGCAGCGCGGGCTCCGGCAGGGCAGCGCCAAAGTCGGCCGGCATCTCGAAGCCCGAGTGCGGCGAATCCAGCACCAGGGCGCTGCGGGCGGGCGCGCCCGCATGCGTCTGCGGGCCATGGACGATCAGCACGGGCGGGGCCATGGCGCGGAGTATCGCCGGCCGCCCGGCAGCGCAGGGCTGCAATGGCAGAGTCCTTGCTTGCCAGCCGGCAGCCGCGGACGCGTTGGTGCGGGCGGATCCGGATGGCCCGGCACCTGCCCACCGATAGCATCCGCCAGCACCGCAGACACCGCCACAGCCCCATGCAAGAAACAGCACTCCGCGAACTCATCGCCCAGGTCGGGCGTGGCACCCTGCCGCGGCGGCAGTTCATCCAGCGCCTGGTGGGCCTGGGGCTGTCGGCACCGATCGCCGCGCAACTGCTGATGCATGCCGAAGCCGCCCACGGCCAGGTCGTCGCGGCCGCGCCCAGCCCCTACAAGCCCACCCGGGCCGGCGGCGGGGGCCCACTGCGGCTGCTGTGGTGGCAAGGGCCGACACTGCTGAACCCGCATTTCGCCACCGGCACCAAGGACCAGGACGCCTGCCGCATCTTCTACGAACCCCTGGCCGCCTGGGACAGCGAAGGCCGGCTGATGCCGATGCTCGCGGCCGAAATCCCCAGCCGCGACAACGGCGGCCTGGCCGCCGATGGCCGCAGCGTCACCTGGAAGCTGAAGAAGGGCGTCACCTGGCACGACGGCACGCCCTTCACTGCCGACGACTGCGTCTTCAACTGGGAATACGCACGCGATCCAGCCACCGCGGCGGTGACGATCGCCGCCTACAAGGACGTGCGCGTCACCAAGATCGACAGCCACACCGTGCGCGTGAGCTTCGAGCGGCCCACGCCGTTCTGGGCCGACACCTTCGTCGGCGTCACCGGCATGCTGATACCGCGGCACCTGTTTGCCGCCTTCGCAGGCGCCAAGTCGCGCGACGCCCCCACGAACCTCAAGCCGGTCGGCACCGGGCCCTACAAGATCGTGGACTTCAAGCCCGGCGATCTGGTGCGCGGCGAACGCAACGCCAGCTACCACGTGCCGAACCGGCCGCACTTCGACAGCGTCGAGATGAAAGGCGGCGGTGACGCGGTGAGCGCCGCGCGCGCGGTGCTGCAGACGGGCGAGTTCGATTTCGCCTGGAACCTGCAGGTGGAAGACGACATCCTCAAGCGGCTGGAAAACGGCGGCAAGGGCACCGTCACCATCACGCCCGGCGGCAGCCTGGAATTCATCCAGCTGGCCTTCTGCGACCCCCACACCGAAGTCGAAGGCGAGCGTGCCCACCCCAGTTCGCGCCACCCGGTCTTCAGCGACCCGGCCGTGCGCCAGGCGATGGAACTGCTGATCGACCGCAAGTCGGTGCAGGATTTCATCTATGGCCGCACCGGCATCGCCACCAGCAACTTCGTCAACAACCCGCCGGCCTTCCGCAGCCCCAATACGCGCTCGGAATTCAACCCGGGCAAGGCCAACGCCTTGCTCGACGCCGCGGGCTGGAAGCGCGGCAGCGACGGCGTGCGCGAAAAGGGCGGGCGCCAGCTGAAGTTCGTGTTCCAGACCAGCATCAGCGGGCCGCGGCAGAAGGTGCAGACGGTCGTCAAGCAGGCCTGCGACAAGGCCGGCATCGCGCTGGAGCTCAAGGCCGTGACGGCCGCGGTCTTCTTCTCGTCCGACGTCGCCAACCCGGACACGTACACCAAGTTCTGGGCCGACATGCAGATGTACAACACGACGATGCCGCGGCCCGATCCGGAACGCTTCCTGGAGCAGTTCGTTTCCTGGGAGCTGTCGTCCAGGGCCAACAAATGGCAGGGCCGGAACATCAGCCGCTGGCGCAGCGACGACTACGACAAGACCTTCCGCGCGGCCGAGTCCGAGCTCGATCCCGTCAAACGCGCCGCGCTGCTGATCCGCTGCAACGACCTGGTCTGCGCCGACCGCTACATCATCCCGCTGCTCAACCGCCCCGGCGTGAGCGGCGCGGCAACCAAGCTGGTGGCGCCGCTTTCCGGCTGGGACACCAATCTCTGGAACCTGAAGGATTGGTACCGCGAAGCATGACAACCGCACCCTGCGTCAAGCGTCGGGCCGCGTGGCAGGGCCTGGCGGCCCTGGCGGCCATCGGGCCCTGGGCCCCGGCTTCAGCACAGGCCCCGGCGCCTGCGACGGCCTACAAGCCCACGCAGCGCGGCGGCGGCGGTGCGCTGAAGCTGCTGTTCTGGCAGGGCCCCACCCTGCTGAACCCGCACTTCGCCACCGGGCAGAAGGACCAGGAAGGCAGCCGCCTGTTCTACGAACCCCTGGCCGTGTGGAACCAGCAAGGCGAACTGCTGCCAGTGCTGGCTGCCGAGGTGCCCAGCCGCGCCAACGGCGGCGTGGCGGCCGACGGCAGGAGCGTGATCTGGAAACTGAAGAAAGGCGTGACCTGGCACGACGGTCAGCCCTTCACGGCCGACGACGTGGTCTTCAACTTCCGCTACGCCGTCGACCCGCAGACCGCCGCCACCACCAGCAGCAGCTACGGCGGCGTGAACAAGGTCGAGAAGATCGACACGCACACCGTGCGCGTGGTGTTCGACCGGCCCATGCCCTTCTGGGCCACGGCCTACGTCACCGACCTGCAGATCCCGAAGCACCTGTTCGAACCCTACAGCGGTGCGAAGTCGCGCGACGCGCCAGCCAACCTCAAGCCCGTGGGCACCGGGCCCTATCTGTTCGTGGACTTCAAGCCTGGCGACCTGGTGCGCGGCCGGCTCAACCCCAGCTACCACCTGTCCCACCGCCCCCACTTCGACACCGTGGAACTGAAGGGCGGCGGCGACGCCGTGAGCGCTGCGCGCGCCGTGCTGCAGACCGGCGAATACGACTTCGCCTGGAACCTGCAGGTGGAAGACGATGTGCTGAAGCGGCTGGAATCCGCCGGCAAGGGCGTGGTCACGCTGCAGCCCGGCGGCGCGGTGGAATTCATCCAGCTCAACTACACCGACCCGGGCAAGGAAGTGGCCGGCGAACGCTCGCACCGCGATACCCGCCACCCGCTGTTCAGCGACCCGGCAGTGCGCGAGGCGCTGGGCCTGCTGATCGACCGCCAGAGCATCCAGAACTTCATCTACGGCCGCACGGCGCGTGTGACGGGCAACATCGTCAACGACCTGCCACGCTTCGCGAGCAGCCGCCCTGCACCCGCCTTCGACCCCGCCCGCGCCGCCGCGCTGCTGGACGCCGCCGGCTGGAAACCCGGCCGTGGCGGCGTGCGCGAAAAGGAAGGCCGGCCGCTGAGACTGCTGTTCCAGACCAGCATCAACGCCACGCGCCAGAAGACGCAGACCGTCATCAAGCAGGCTGCGGCCAAGGCGGGCATCGACATCGAGATCAAGGCCGTGCAGGGCGCGGTGTTCTTCAGCACCGACGTCGCCAACAACGACACCTACGGCAAGTTCTACGCCGACATGCAGATGTACACCAACAGCCTGGGCCGCCCCGACCCCCAGAGCTACCTGCGGCAGTTCATCAGCAGCGAAATCGCCAGCCGCGCCAACAAGTGGCAGGGCGACAACCTGGGCCGCTGGCGCAGCGCCGAGTTCGACAGCTTGTACCGGCAGGCCGAGACCGAACTCGACCCGGCCCGACGCGCGGCGATGCTGGTGCGCATGAACGACCTGCTGGTGGCCGACGGCTACACCATCCCGGTGGTGGCCCGCAGTGAAGTCACGGCGCGTGCCAGGTCGCTCGTGGCACCGATCTCGGCCTGGCGGCTGAGCCTGGACCAGATCCACGACTGGTACCGCGCCAGCTGAACACGGCATGGGCCCGTACATCCTGCGCCGCCTGCTGATCGCCGTCCCCAGCCTGCTGGGCATCAGCGTGGTGCTGTTCACCGTTCTGGCCCTGGCCCCCGGCGACCCGTTCGAGGAACTGGCCACCAACCCCAACGTGCCGGCCGAAGTGCGGCAGATGCTGCGTGCCAAGTTCGGCCTGGACGACC
>JAIXZR010000225.1 GCA_027489455.1 Rubrivivax sp.
AGCAGGCCGCCGTTGCGGTATTCCGGCAGGCCGGTCAGTGCGTCCAGGCCCGTTACCGTGACGCCCGCCCACTGCAGCGGTTCCAGCAGCGAATAGGCCAGCCACTGGCTGAGCTTGTGGAAGGGCACCCAGCCGCTGGTGGTGCCGTCCTCGCCGCCGGGCACGGCGGCGCCGGCCCACAGGTGCGGCCAGACGTCGCCAGCGGGCAGGCCCTGCACGCGGCTGCCGCTGGTCCAGATGGGCGCCATCGACGCCAGCAATTCGCCCAGTACGGCCGTGGCCGACACCGTGGTCAGCGTGCCGCCCTGGGTCAGCCGGTCGTAGAACAGGCCCGGGCGCGACGGGCCGCCGGTGCGCGCGGCTTCGGCCTGCAGCGCCTGGCCCAGCCGGGCCAGCAGCCCGGCGCGGCCTTCCAGGCCGACCACGGGGTTGGACGGGCTGGCCTGGAACACCGCGCGCAGCACCGAAGCGTCAATGCGCTGCAGCGCCGCGGCGTCGGCGCGCAACGGGTCGTCGGGCGTGGATGAGAAGGTACCGGCCAGGAAGGCCCGGAAGCTGGCCACGCCCAGGCCTTCGCTGCGCTGGTAGACCCGTCCGCTGGGACCGCTGTCGCTGTCGCCGGCGCCCTGGCCAGCGCCTTCGCCCAGCGGCTCGGTGTAGCGCCATTGCGGGCCGGCGCCGGCGTCCAGCAGCACGCTCACCACCGTCAGGTCGAAGTGCGCGCGGGCGCGTTCGCCCACGCTGCGGCCGGCCAGCAGGGCGTCCAGCTGCGCACGACGGTCCACGCCACCGGCTTCGAAATGCCGCCAGCGGCTGTGCAGCGGGATGGCCAAGTCGGGGAAGCGCCGGCGCGTGAGCGCAGCCACGCGTTCGGCTACCGCGGGCAGCGCTTCGCGGCGCACGCTGAAGAAGGGGCTGACGCCGTCTTCCACCGACCGCAGCACGGCCTGGCAACGCAGGCGCACGGTGCCGGGGTCGCGCAGCGGAGCCAGCGGGTGGCGTGAAGGGGTGGCGCGCGCGCGGGCGTTGTCGGGCGTGTCGGAGTTGGGATTCAGGGGGTGTTGCTCATTCAAGACCCCGGCCCTTGACGAGCGCGAGGTCGGCTTCGGTCGGCACGCTGCCGTCGGTGAAGTAGCCGGCAGCAATCTTGGCTTCGATTTCCACCCGCGCGTCGGCGGGCACCAGGGCGTCGGGGATCTTGATGCGTTCGCCCACTTCGATGCCCCTGCCGGTGATGGCGTCGCACTTGTCGTTGGACATGCTCACCAGGCGGTGGATCTTCTGCACGCCCAGCCAGTGCAGCACGTCGGGCATCAGTTCCTGGAAGCGCATGTCCTGCACGCCGGCCACGCATTCGGTGCGCAGGAAGTATTTGTCCGCGCTGTCGCCGCCCTGCTGGCGCTTGCGGGCGTTGTAGACCAGGAACTTGGTGACTTCGCCCAGGGCCCGGCCTTCCTTGCGGCTGTAGGCGATCAGCCCCACGCCGCCTTGCTGTGCGCCCTGGATGCATTCCTCGATGGCGTGCGTCAGGTACGGGCGGCAGGTGCAGATGTCGCTGCCGAAGACATCGCTGCCGTTGCATTCGTCGTGGATGCGGGCGGTCAGTGTCACTTCGGGGTTAGCTAGGTCGCGCACGTCGCCGAAGACATACAGCGTCTGCCCGCCGATGGGGGGCAGGAAGACCTCGATGTCGCTGCGCGTCACGAGTTCGGGGTACATGCCGCCGGTTTCCTCGAACAGCGCGCGGCGCAGTTCGGCTTCGCTCACCTTGAAGCGCGCGGCCACGCCGGGCAGCCACCACACCGGCTCGACCGCGATCTTGGTCACCGTGGCGCTGGCGTCTTCCAGCAGCACCGTGCCGTCGATGGCCAGGCGCTGGAAGGCGATGGCCTGCTTGATCTCCGGCAGGTGGATGTGGGCCTTGGTGATGGCAATGGTGGGCCGGATGTCGTAGCCCTGGGCCAGGTAGTCGGCGTAGACGCTCTGCACGCTGGCGCCCCAGGGGTCCAGGCTGACGATCTTGCTGGCGTCGCCAGCACCCGCCCATTGCGGGTAGGGGCCCACCAGATCGGTGGCAAAGGTGTTCGTCAGGTCGGCGCGGTGCCCGCGCGTCAGGTTGCCTGCGGCCACGGCCAGCGCGCGGTAGACGCCGTAGCTGCCGCTGTGCGTGCCGATGACGTTGCGCTGGCTGCGGTTGGCCGTGGTGCCGACGATGGGGCCACGCTCCAGCGCGTCGGGCGCGCCCCAGTGGATGGCCGGCGCGCCGCTGGTGCCCTGGTTGGGGTGGGACGTGAGCCGGATGTGGCCCGTGGGCGCGGGTTGGTCCATGCGGGGGCTCAGGCTTCGGCCTTGGCCAGCTCGGCGTAGGCGCTGGACAGCCACATCTTCAGGCGCTGCCGTTCCATCAGGCCCAGGCCCGGGCTGTCCAGCCCGCCGCCGTTCTTGGCCGCCCAGAAGCTGCTGTTCTTGGCGTCGATCTTCTGCACCACCACGTCGTGCAGGCGCTTCACTGTCACCACCTTGGCACCCAGGCCGAGTGCGCGTTCGAGCTGGCCCGACACTTCCAGCTGGCTGAAGTCTTCGCCGCGCAGCTGGTTCTTCACCAGCACGTAGTGCAGGCGCTGGCCGAAGCGGTCCAGCAGGCG
>JAIXZR010000033.1 GCA_027489455.1 Rubrivivax sp.
AATCGAAGTCGTTGGCCGTGACGATGAGCGCGCGGTCGGCGTGCTGCAGGGGTGCGGCGAAACCGCCGCAGACCACGTCACCGAGCACGTCGAAGATGACGACATCGGTGTCTTCGAGCAGATGGTGTTCCTTCAGCAGCTTGACGGTCTGGCCAACGACGTAACCGCCGCAACCTGTTCCGGCGGGAGGCCCGCCTGCTTCAACACACATGACCCCGTTGTAGCCCGGGAAGACGAAGTCTTCTACGCGTAGTTCCTCGGGGTGGAAGTCCACCGTCTCGAGCACGTCGATGACGGTGGGCAGCATCTTCTTCGTCAGCGTGAAGGTCGAGTCGTGCTTGGGGTCGCAGCCGATTTGCAGCACGCGCTTGCCCATGTGCGAGAACGCGGCCGACAGGTTGCTGCTGGTGGTGCTCTTGCCGATGCCGCCCTTGCCGTAGATGGCAAAGACCTTGGCCGTGCCGATCTTCAGGCTCGGGTCCATCTGCACCTGTACGCTGCCTTCGCCGTCCAGGCCTCGGGACGTGGGGGCGGGCCCGCGGCGGATGCCGCTGACGGGGATGGAAGCGACTTCACTCATACGACAACTCCTTCGACCACCCCTTCGAGGCGGTCTTCCAACTCTTCACCGGCCCGGCGCAGGGCTTCGATCGTCTGGGCGTCAGCCGTCCAGTACTTCCGCTCGAAGGCTTCGATCAACCGGTTGGCCACCTTGGCCGACGCGGTGGGGTTCAACTTGGCGAGGCGCTCGCGCATCTCGGGATCCAGCATGAAGGTCTCGGTCAGCTGCTGGTAGACCCAGGGCTGCACCTGTCCGGTGGTCGCGCTCCAGCCCATCGTGTTGGTCACGTGGACTTCGATCTGGCGCACACCCTCATAGCCGTGTTCCAGCATGCCTTCGAACCACTTCGGGTTGAGCATGCGGGTGCGGGTCTCCAGCGCCACCTGTTCCTGCAGCGAGCGCACGGCGCCATCGCCCATGGTCTGGTCGCCGATGTAGACCGGCGGGGTGGCACCGCCCTTGCCGCCGTTCTTGGCACGCTTCACGGCCTGGGTGATGCCGCCCAGGGTGTCGAAGTAGTTGTCGACCGTGGTCACGCCCAGTTCCACGCTGTCCAGGTTCTGGTAGGTCAGCTGCACGTCGGCAAGCACGCTCTGCAGCAGTGCGCTCTGCTGGACGGCGCGGCCGCTGCGCCCATAGGCGAAGCCCTTGCGGCGCGAATAGGTCTCGGCCAGCTCTTCCTCGGCGGCCCAGCGGCCGTTCTCGACCAGGTTGTTGACGTTGGAGCCGTAGGCGCCTTCGGCATTGCCGTAGACGCGCAGCGCAGCGATTTCCAGCGTGCAGCCGTGCTCGCGCTGGTAGTCGAGCGTGTGCTTGCGCACCCAGTTCTGCTCGACGGGTTCATCCGCACTCGCGCACAGCCAGGCGGCTTCGGCCAGCAGCTTGATCTGCAGCGGCATCAGGTCGCGGAAGATGCCCGACAGCGTGATCACGACGTCGATGCGCGGCCGGCCCAGTTCCGCCAGCGGCACCAGGGTGGCGCCAGCGATGCGGCCGTAGCCGTCGAAGCGGGGCAGGGCGCCCATCAGCGCCAGGGCCTGGGCGATGGGTGCGCCTTCGTTCTTCAGGTTGTCGCTGCCCCAGAGCACCATCGCGATCGATTCGGGCAGCGGGTGGCCGTCGGCGCGGAAGCGGTCGATCAGGCGCTGGGCCTGCTGGGCGCCGTCTTTCACGGCAAAGGCGCTGGGGATGCGGAAGGGGTCGAAGCCGTGCAGGTTGCGCCCGGTGGGCAGCACCGCCGGCGTGCGCAGGATGTCCCCGCCCGGCGCCGGGCGCGTGAAGCGGCCGTCCAGCGCATGCAGGATGGCGTCGACTTCGGTGTCCTGGGCCAGCAGCACGCTGTAGCCGGCCAGCTCGGCCAGCAGCTCGCGGGTGGCGGTGTCGTCCGGCAACTGCCCGATGCGCAGCGCGTGGTCGACGCCATGGCCGTCCACCAGGGCCTGCACCACGCTGCGGTCCAGCGTGCGGGCGTGGCCGGCGTCGGCCATCGCCAGCAGCATGTCCACGCGTTCGGCAGCGCAGGGCGCGCGCCCGGTGACGTGCAGGCCGTGCGGGATCAGCGTGTATTCCAGCTCCAGCATCTGCTCGGCCAGCTTCAGCACGATGCTGTCGGCGGCACTGCTGCCGTGGGCGTCCGGCGTGACGTCCCAGGCGGGCTCGGCGGGGCACAGATGCAGCGCAGCGGCCTGGGTCTGCAGCAGGGTGGCGACTTCGGCGCGTTCGCCGGCGCTGTGCGCCATGCCGCGCCAGCGTTCGATGCTGCTCTTCAGCTCGATCAGCCCGCGGTACAGGCCAGCCTGCGCCACCGGCGGCGTGAGATAGCTGATCAGCGTGGCGCCGGCCCGGCGCTTGGCGATCGCGCCTTCGCTGGGGTTGTTGCTGGCGTAGAGGTAGACGTTGGGCAGGTCGCCGATCAGACGGTCGGGCCAGCAGCTGCCGCTCATGCCGCTTTGCTTGCCGGGCATGAATTCCAGCGCGCCGTGGGTGCCGAAGTGCAGCACCGCATGGGCGGCAAAGTCTTCGCGCAGGTAGCGGTAGAAGGCCGAGAAGGCGTGCGTGGGCGTGAGGCCCTTCTCGAACAGCAGGCGCATCGGATCGCCTTCGTAGCCGAAGGCCGGCTGCACCGCCACCAGCACGTTGCCGAACTGCCGGCCCAGCACGAAGATGCCCTGGCCGTTGCTCAGCTGCTTGCCCGGTGCCGGGCCCCACTGGGCTTCGATTTCCTTCAGCCAGCGTTCGCGGCGGACGTGCTGGTCGGCCGGAATCAGCGTGTGCACGTTGGCATCGGCACCGTACTGGGCCGCGTTGCCGTGCAGTACGGCGTCGCGCAGCGCATCCACGCTGGCCGGCATGTCCACGGTGTAGCCCTGGGCCTTCATGCCGGCCAGGGTGTGAAACATCGACTCGAACACCGACAGGTAGGCGGCGCTGCCCACGTTGCCGGCATTGGGCGGGAAGTTGAAGATGACCACGGCCACCTTACGCTCGGCCCGCTGGCTGCGCCGCAGGGCCACCAGCCGGGCCACGCGGGCGGCCAGCATGTGGGCGCGCTCGGGGCAGCTCTGCATGTCCTGGGCGTTGTCGCTGGGCTTGAAGGTGCAGGCGTGGCTGCAGCCCTGGCAGGTGACGCCCGGCGCGCCGGCACGACCGCCGAAGACGATCGGGCCAGTGGCGCCGTCGAGTTCGGGGATCGCGACCATGATGGTGCTTTCCACCGGCAGCAGGCCGCGGTCGTTGCCGCCCCAGGCGTCCAGGGTCTGGAACTCGACCGGGTGTGCGGCCACATAAGGCACGTCCAGCGCCGCGAGCACGTCTTCCGCAGCCTTGGCGTCGTTGTAGGCCGGGCCACCCACCAGGCTGAAGCCGGTGAGCGAGACCACGGCGTCCACCGCCACCTGGCCGTCCTTCATGAAGAAGCGCTCGATCGCGGGCCGCGAATCCAGGCCCGATGCGAAGGCCGGCACCACGCGCAGGCCGCGCGCTTCCAGCGCGGCGATGACGCCGTCGTAGTGGCCGGCGTTGCCGGCCAGCAGGTAGCTGCGCAGCAGCAGGATGCCGACCGTGCCCTGGGCTGGCGCTGCCGGGGCCGGCAGGCGGCTGGCGTCATCGCACAGCCGGTCGACGAGGGCCGCGCCCAGGCGCGGGTGGTAGACGCCGATCTCGGGGTACTCGGTGGGCGCCGGCACCTTGGCCAGGCCGCGCAGCGGGCGGCGTTCGCCGTCGCAGCCGCGGTCCACCAGGTGGCGCACCATGTTCAGCATGTTTTCCTGCGACCCGCCCAGCCAATACTGCATCGTCAGGAAGTAGGCGCGGACGTCCTGCGCCGTGCCGGGGATGAAGCGCAGCATCTGCGGGATGCGGCGCAGCATCTTCATCTGCGCGGCGCCGCCGGCGGCCTTGGCGTTGCCGTCCTTGTCCTTGGACGCGGGCTTGAGCTTCTTCAGCAGGGCCATCGCGCCGCTGGCGGGCTTGCCCATGTCGAAGTGGCCGATGCGCGTGAGCTTGACGACTTCGGCCGCGCTCATGATGCAGACCAGGGCGTCGCAGTGTTCGCGCCGTGCCTGCAAGGCCGGCATCAGCGGCAGGAAGTGGTCTTCCAGGAACAGCATCGTCACCAGGATGATGTCGGCCTGGCCGATGTCGGCCACGCAGCGTGCCAGCGCGGCGTCGTTGCCGGCGAATTCACTGGCGGCGTGCAACGCCAGCTGCAGGCCGGGCAGCTCGCGGGCCAGCTGGCTGCGCGACTGCTCCATCGCCGAGCTGGCGTGCGTGTCCATGGTCACCAGCACCACGCGGATGGGCGTGTGCGCAGCGGCCGGCAAGGCGCTGTGCTGCACGCTGCTAGCGCCCGAAGTGCGCTTTGGCGTCATAGAGCGTCTCCACGGTGATATGGGCCAGGCCGCGTTCGGCGGCGAAGCGTTCTGTGTTGCGGCGGGCCTTGCCGCGCACGAAGAAGGGGATCTTCTGCAGTTCCTTCGTCGCGTCCGCGGCCCAGACGGCGGTGCCGGGCAATGCGGCCGCGGCAGGTGCACTGCCCGCCGGCACCGTGGCTGCCGCTTCGGCAGGGGCTGCGGCCGCCATGGCCGGTGCCGCTTGTGGCCCGCCGCTGCGGCCCAGGTGGGAAGCGGCGGCGCCGTCGTGGAACTCGAAGTCGCCGCGGAACATCGTCAGCAGGTGTTCTTCCAGACCCATCATCAGCGGGTGCACCCAGCTGTCGAACAGCACGTTGGCGCCTTCGAAGCCCATCTGTGGCGAATAGCGCGCCGGGAAATCCTGCACGTGCACCGGTGCCGAGATCACCGCGCAGGGCACGCCCAGGCGCTTGGCGATGTGGCGTTCCATCTGCGTACCCAGCACCAGTTCCACCTGCAGTTCTGCTACCTTGGCTTCGACTTCCAGGTAGTCGTCGGTGATCAACGCCTCGATGCCGTAGAGCTTGGCGGCTTCGCGCACATCGCGGGCGAATTCGCGGCTGTAGGTGCCCAGGCCCACGACGGTGAAGCCAAATTCCTGCTGCGCCACCCGCGCCGCAGCGATGGCGTGCGTGGCGTCGCCGAACACGAACACGCGCTTGCCGGTGAGGTAGGTGGAATCGACCGAGCGCGAATACCAGGGCGAGTTCGACAAGCTGTCGGGCAGCGGGGCGCTGGCGTCCAGGCCGGCCAGGCTGCGCACCTCGCGGATGAATTCCTTCGTCGCCCCCACGCCGATCGGTACGACGCGCGTGAACGGCTGGCCGAACATGCGCTGCAGCCAGCTGGCGGCCTGCGACGCCACCTCGGGGTAGAGCACGACGTTGAAGTCGGCCTCACCCAGGGTCGTCAGGTCGTGGGCGCTGGCGCCCAGCGGTGCAACCACGCGCACGTCGATGCCCAGCTGTTCCAGCAGGCCGACGATTTCGCGCACGTCGTCGCGGTGGCGGAAACCCAGGGCCGTGGGGCCCAGGATGTTGCAGCTGGGCGCGGTGCCTGCCGCGCGCGCCGGGCGCAGCGCACCCGGTGTGGGCTGGGCCTGGCGTGCCGCGGCAAACTGCGCCGCGGCCGGGCCAGCCAGCGCGCGCACCAGCTGGTAGAAGGTCTCGGAAGCGCCGTAGTTTTCCTTGCGCTGGTACGAAGGCAGTTCCAGCGGCACCACCGGCACCGGCAGCTGCAGCGCCTGTGCCAGGCCACCCGGGTCGTCCTGGATCAGCTCGGCCGTGCAGGACGAACCCACCAGCATCGCCGCCGGCTGGAAGCGCTCATAGGCCTCGGCGGCCGCGGTCTGGAACAGCTGGGCGGTGTCGCTGCCCAGATCGCGCGCCTGGAAGGTGGTGTACGTGACGGGCGGGCGCTTGCGCAGCCGCTCGATCATCGTGAACAGCAGGTCGGCGTAGGTGTCGCCCTGCGGTGCGTGCAGCACGTAGTGCACATCGGTCATCGCGGTGGCGATGCGCATCGCGCCGACGTGCGGCGGGCCTTCGTAAGTCCAGAGAGTCAACTGCATGCTTGGGACCTCACACGGCCAGCTTGGTGCGGCGCGTCAGCGGGCGCGTGAAGAGCTCGGCCAGGTCAGCCGCCTGGTCGTAGCCCTGGATGGGCGTGAAGACGAGCTCGATGGCCCACTTCGTCGTGAAGCCTTCGTTTTCCAGCGGGTTGGCCAGGCCCAGGCCGCAGACCACCAGGTCAGGGTTCGCGGCACGACAGCGGTCGATCTGGCGTTCGACGTCCTGCCCTTCGGACAGCACGGTGTCGGCCGGCAGCAGGGCCATCTCGGCGGCCAGGTGCTGGCGGTGCAGGTAGGGGCTGCCGACTTCGGCCAGGCCCATGCCCAGTTCACGCGAGAGGAAGCGCGCCAGCGGCACTTCCAGCTGCGAATCCGGGAAGAAGAACACCCGTTTGCCCTGCAGCGCCAGGCGATGGCGCGCCAGCGCGCCCTGCGCGCGTTCGCGCTTTGGCGCGATCACCTGCTCGAAGCGGCTCGCCGGGACACCGAAGGCGGTGGCGGCGGCCTGCAGCCAGCCTGTGGTGCCTTCCACGCCCAGCGGGAACGGGGCCGCCAGCCGCCTGGCGCCACGCGCTTCCAGCACGCGTGCGGTGTCGGCGAGGAAGGGCTGGGCCAGCAGGAACTGCGTCTGCGGCCCGACGGCCGGCAGCTCGCGCGCATGGCGCGGCGGAAAGAAGTGCACGGGGCCGATGTCCAGCGCGTCGAACAGGCGCTTGAACTGGTCTTCCACCACGTCGGCCAGCGCACCCACCACCATCAGCGCCGGGGCGCTGCTGTCGGCCATCTCGGGCACCAGGCTGGCCAGGCAGGCGTCTTCGCCCTGCGTGAAGGTGGTCTCGATGCCGCTGCCGGAGTAGTTGAGGATCCGCACGTGGGGCGCGAAATCCTTGTTCAGGCGCTGCGCTGCGCGCGACAGGTCGAGCTTGATGACTTCCGACGGGCAGGACCCGACGAGGAACAGCAGCTTGATGTCCGGCCGGCGCTCCAGCAGCCGGGTGACGACGCGGTCGAGTTCGGCATTGGCATCGGCCAGGCCGGCCAGGTCGCGCTCGTCGATGATGGCGGTGGCAAAGCGCGGCTCGGCAAAGATCATCACGCCGGCGGCGGATTGCAGCAGGTGCGCGCAGGTGCGGCTGCCCACCACCAGGAAGAAAGCGTCCTGGATCTTGCGGTGCAGCCAGATGATGCCGGTCAGGCCGCAGAAGACTTCGCGCTGGCCGCGTTCCTTCAGCACGGGCGCGTCAGCGCAGCCCAGGGCGGCGGGGGCCACCGGGTGGATGTCGATGACGGCGTTCATACAGCGACTCCGTGGGACGCAGGCGCGCTGCGCGCGGCCTGCAGTCGGGCCATGCGCAGTTTCCAGATGAACTGCCCGGCATTGACGAGATAGGTGGCGTAGGCCGCCAGGGCCAGCAGCATCTGCTGCCGCGGGTTGAGCCAGCCGGTGAACACCGCCACCAGATAGGCGCTGTGCAGGGCCAGCACCAGCATGCTGAAGACGTCTTCCCAGTAGAAGGCCGGCGCGAACAGCCAGACGCCGAAGACATCTTTTTCCCAGATGCAGCCCGTGACCATGATGGTGTAGAGCGTCAGCGTCTTCACCAGCACCGACACCGTGGCGGCCTGCTGGCCCTCGCCGGTGGCCAGGAAGCGCAGCACCAGCGCGAGGCTGACGAGGAAGACCAGAAACTGAACGGGAGCCAGGATCCCCTGCACCAGAGTCCACCGCGATGCATCGCGCCGGGCGCGCTCTTCGGGGGTGTAGAGGCCGGTGCTGGGCTGGGCGGGTCTGGGCATGTACCGAATCTAGGCGGCCACCCGATAGATGTCAACCCGGGTTGACGTCATCTGCGGTTGACACTAACCTGAGCGCTCTGTGGGTTTACGATGCTTGACGCCAAGAGCGCATAACCATGAGAGTCGGACGGCACCCATGAAGGCCCAGACAAGGGCCTGTCCCCGTGCACAGGTGCATTCCGGCGTGGTTTTGGCGCGTGGTCTGAGCAGTAGTAACCGCAGTACAGCGGGCCGCATGGGCCAGGGCGCGCGCCCGCCCAGCGGCGCGCGAGGAGCCATTCGATGGACCGATTGACCTCTGCCTCTGGCTTTCCAGGCGGGGCAGCAGCCGAGCAGGCTTGCGCCGACCTGGATTCGCCGGCGGCGCTGACCCCCCAGGAAAGGTTGGCCCGCATCGTGCAGACCATCGAGCAGGACATCATTCCGCGGCTCGTGCGAGCGCACCGCGAGCCCGCCCCCGCCGTTGCGGCGCCCGCGCTGGCACAAACCATCACCCCGGAAGACCTGCAGGCCTTCGTGCCGCTGGTGCTGGGGCCGGACGACGCCGGATGGCAGGGCATGCTGGAACAACTGCTGGCCCGGGGCGTGCCGGTGGAGGACATCTACCTCGCGCTGCTGGCGCCGGCAGCCCGTGAACTGGGCCGGCTGTGGGAAGAAGACCGCTGCGCCTTCAGCGACGTCACCGTCGCGCTGGGGCGCATGCAGCGCGTGATGCGTACCCTGAGCCCCGCCTTCAACCCGGCCACGGGCAGCACGGGTGACGGGCGGCGTGTGCTGCTGCTGCCCGCACCGGGCGAACAGCACACCTTCGGGCTGTCCATCGTTGCCGAGTTCTTCCGCCACGCCGGCTGGGAGGTAGTGGGCGACACCGAAGCCCGTGCAGCCGACCCGGCCGCGCTGGTGCGCCGCGAGTGGTTCGACGTCATCGGCATTTCCGCTGGCATCGAAGCCCGGCTGGACTGGCTGAAGTCCGGCATCGCCGCGGTGCGCAATGCATCGCGCAACCGCGCGATCGGCGTGCTCGTGGGCGGGCCGGTCTTCGTGGCCAACCCCGAACGGGCGGGCGAAGTGGGCGCCGACGGCACGGCCGTGGACGGCCGCCGTGCACCCGATGTTGCAGAATCCTTGTTGGAGCAGCGCCTGAAGCGCACCTGAATGACAGCGTCGACCGGATCATTCCCCTCGTTTTGCAGTAAACGCCACCTATGCAGTCCCGATTAATGCAGTCTTGAGCGAAAGGCGGGTCTCCCATGAGACCTTTTGCAGCGGCACAGGCCACGTTGGGCGCGCTTGACGGCCTGGCCATCGAAAGGCTGCTGGGCGTGACCAACGACCTCTCGCTGGTCGTTGATGAATCGGGTGTCGTGCTGGATCTGTCCAGCAGCATGGAAGGCCTGGCAGCGGAAGAGCTTTCCAGCTGGATCGGGCAGCCCCTGCTGAGCGTGGTGACGGCCGAAAGCCGCCGCAAGGTGCAGGGCCTGCTGCACCTGGGCGTGGAAGCCACTGAAGGCGAACCCCGCTGGCGCCAGATCAACCTCGTTCTGGCCAGCGGCCGGGAACTGCCCACCCTGCTGTCAGCGGTGCCCGTGCAAGGCGCGCGCACGCTCGTCTGCGGGCGCGACCTGCGTGCCACCGCCACCCTGCAGCAGCGCCTGGTCGATGCCCAGCAGGCGATGGAGCGCGACTACTGGAAGTTCCGCCACGCCGAGACGCGCTACCGGCACCTCTTCCAGGTCGCGAGCGAGGCCGTGCTGGTGGTCGACGCGACCACGCAGCGCATCCTGGAGGCCAATCCGGCAGCGGCCCGGCTGGTGGGCGATGGCGGCCCGCAGGGCCTGGTGGGCGAAACCTTCCCGCTGGGCGTGGACAGCCGCAGCAAGGAAAGCCTGAACAACGTGCTGGCTGGCGTGCGTGCCACCGGCCGCGCCGAGCAGGTGCGCGCCGAGCTGCTGGACGCGCGCGGCGAATTGCTGGTGTCGGTCTCCACCTACCGGCAGGACAACGTCTCGCACTTCCTGGTGCGGCTGTCGCAGGCGGCCCCTGACGTGCTGACGCAGCCGGCACCCAGCACCAGCTCGATGTTGCTGAAGCTGGTGCAGAGCGTGCCGGACTGCCTGGTCGTCACCGATCTGGACGGCCGCGTGATTTCGGCCAACACCGCCTTCATCGAACTGGCGCAGCTCACCACGGAAGAGCAGGTGCGCGGCGAAACGCTGGACCGCTGGCTGGGCCGCACGGGCGTGGACCTGAGCGTGCTGATCAGCAACCTGCGCCAGCGTGGCGCGGTGCGGCTGTTTGCCACCACCTTGCGCGGCGAATATGGCGCGATGACCGATGTCGAGATCTCGGCCACGATGGTGCCGCACGGCGACCGGCCCTTCCTGGGCTTCACGATCCGCGACGTCGGCCGGCGGCTGGCCGGGGAATCGCGCAGCAAGAAAGAGCTGCCGCGTTCGGTGGGGCAGTTGACAGAACTCGTCGGCCGCGTGCCCTTGAAGGACATCGTCGGCGAGACCACCGATCTGATCGAGCAGCTGTGCATCGAAGCCGCGCTGGAGCTCACGCGCGACAACCGCGCCTCGGCCGCGGAGATGCTGGGGCTGTCGCGCCAGAGCCTGTACGTCAAGCTGCGCCGCTACGGCGTCGGCGACCTGCCCAGCGAGGCCGACAAGTAACGGCTGCAGCCGGTGCACCGCCGACCGGCCGACACCCGCAGTCGGGGGTGTCGGCCGGTACTGAAATCCCCGAAACTTCGGCAAAAGCGACGAGCTCAGCTCGGCGTTGTGCCGTCCGTCCTTGGTCTGCCTGGAGCCCCCACATGTCGATGAAGAAGCATTTCGCCAAGGCGCTGGTTGCCACCGCTGCACTGTGTGGTGCCGTGGGCGCGTCGGCGGCCGTCATCACGCTCGATTTCGAAGGCGTTGGCAGCGGCGCCGCGGTCCTCAATTTCTACAACGGCGGAACCGACAGCCAGGGCAATTCCGGCATCAACTACGGGGTGGCCTTCAACAACAACGCGCTGGCGCTGCGCGAATCGGATCCAACGGCTAACTTCGCGCTGGCGCCGTCGCCGGAGACGGCCATGTTCTTCCTGACCGGCTCGGCCATCCTGAACTACGCGCCCGGCTTCACTGGTGGCTTCTCGTTCTGGTACACGACGGTCGCCTTTACCGGCAGCGTCAGGATCTTCGACGGCCTCAACGCTTCCGGCAACCTGCTGGGCGTGATCAACCTGGCCGCACTGGGCACGGGGCCTTCGCCGGGCAACCCGTTCAGCAACTGGGCGATCGGCTCGCTGGCCTTGACCACCACCGCCCGCTCGGTGGATTTCGGCGGTACGGTGAACGCCGTCGGCTACGACAACATCACCTTCGGGTCCACCAACCCCACCCCGCAGCCCGTGTCGCTGCCGGGCTCGCTGGCCCTGGTCGGCCTGGGTCTGGCTGCGCTGGCCGCCAGCACGCGCCGCCGCCGCGCCTGAAGGCCAGGCGCAACCGCCAGGCCGCCTAGGCCCTGGCTGCCGCCGCGCGCCAAGCACTGGCGTGTGGCAGCACGGAATCCAGCGCCCGCGCTGACATCAGCACCCCCGGCACGCCTGCCCCGGGGTGGGTGCTGGCCCCGACCATGTACAGGCCGGCAATGTCTTCGCTGCGGTTGTGCGGCCGGAACCAGGCGCTTTGCGTCAGCAATGGCTCCAGCCCGAAAGCCGCGCCCTTGAACGACAGCAGCCGGTCGTGGAAATCCTGCGGCGTGGTCATGAACGAAGTCGTGATCTGCTCGCCCAACCCGGGCATCACCGTCGATTCCAGTCGCGCCTGCAGCGCCTGGCGGTAGGGCTCGGCCTGGGACCGCCAATCGGTGCCGCTGTCCAGGTGACGTACCGGCGCCAGGGCGTAGAACGTGTCGCCCCCGGGCGGGCCCATCGCCGGGTCGGTGGCCGTCGGGCGGTGCAGGTACAGGCTGAAGTCGTCGGCAAGCTTGTGGCGCTTGAAGATGTCCGTCAGCAGGTCCTTGTAGCGCGGGCCCAGCAGCATCATGTGGTGCGGGATGTCGGGGTAGGCCTTGCGCGTGCCGAAGTACCAGACGAACAGGCTCATGCTGTAGCGGCCCTTCTCGACCCGACGGTCGGTCCAGTGGCGGCGGTGCTCGGGCTCGATCAGGTTGCGGTAGGTCCAGGCCGTGTCGGCATTGCTGACCACCAGGTCCGCAGGCAACGTGCGGCCGTCGGCCAGCGTCACGCCTGTGGCGCGGCCCTGTTGCACGTTGATGCGCCGCACCTCGCTGTTCAGCATCAGCTGCCCGCCCAGGCCCTGCAGCACATCCACCAGCCCCGCGACCAGTGCGCCCGTGCCGCCCATGGCCCAGTGCACGCCCCATTGGCGCTCCAGCGCATTGATCAGGCTGTAGATGCAGGTCACCGAGAACGGGTTGCCGCCGATCAGCAGGCTTTGCAGGCTCATCGCCATGCGCAGCTTCGGGTGCTTGAGGTGCGAAGCCACCATCTGGTGCAGGCTGCGCCAGCCGCGCATCTTCAGGATCGCCGGTGAGGCCCGCACGAGATCGCCCACGGTGTCGAAGGCGTGGTCGCCCAGGGCCTTGAAACCCAGCTGGTAGCAGTGGTCGGCCTCGGCCATGAAACGCTCGTAGCCGGGCAGGTCGTCGGGGCTGATGCGCTGGATCTCGGCGCGCTGGCGGTCCTTGTCGCCGCTGTAGTCGAAGTGGTCGCCGTCGTCGAAGCGGATGCGGTAGAACGGGTCCAGTGCCTTCAACGTCACGTCGTCGCTGAACTTGCGGCCGGCCAGGGCCCAGAGCTCGTCGAACAGGAAGGGCACGGTGATGATCGTGGGCCCTGCGTCGAAGGTATGGCCGTCGCGCCTGTGCACGTAGGCGCGGCCGCCCGGGCCGTCGAGCTTTTCCAGCACCGTGACCCGGTAGCCCTTGGCCGCCAGGCGCACGGCGGCAGCCAGGCCGCCGAAGCCGCTGCCCACCACCAGGGCCACGGGTGCGCCCTCCGGGCTCAGGGCATCGGAGATCCGGTTCGGGTGGGTCTTCATCAACATGGCAGGCAGGCTTTCGCAACAGCAGGGGCCGGGCCGGGATGGGCTGCCCACGGCCTGAGCATCGCCGATAGCGAGGAGAAGTGTCAATTCCAATTGACGCGTGGCGCTGTCAACGGCAAGATGTGCCCATGGTTCGACCTGCTGTACCCGCCGCACCTGCCATGCCCGAGGCCCGCCTGGGCGATCGACCGCTGGCCGGGCGCACCGCGCCGGACTGGCGCGCCGTGGCCGAGCTGTTCAAGCCCATCACCTGGTTCCCGCCGATGTGGGCCTTCAGCTGCGGGGTCGTCGCTTCGGGCGTGCCCTTCGCCGACATCGCCAGCCGCTGGTGGCTGGTGCTGCTGGGCATCGTGCTGGCGGGGCCGCTGGTCTGCGCCACCAGCCAGGCCGTCAATGACTGGTTCGATCGGCATGTCGACGCGATCAATGAGCCGCAGCGTCCCATCCCCTCGGGCCGCATCCCGGGCCGCTGGGGGCTGGGCATCGCGATCGGCTGGACGGCCGTCTCGCTGCTCGTGGCCACCGGCCTGGGCCCCTGGGGCTTTGGCGCCGCCGTGCTGGGCCTGCTGCTGGCCTGGGCCTACAGCGCCCCGCCGGTGCGCCTGAAGCTCAACGGCTGGTACGGCAACGCCGCCTGCGGGCTGTCCTACGAAAGCCTGGCCTGGGTCACAGGCGCGGCCGTGATGGCCGGCGGCGCGATGCCGGCCTGGCCTTCGCTGTTGCTGGCCCTGCTGTACGGCGTCTGCGCCCACGGCATCATGACGCTGAACGACTTCAAGGCCATTGCTGGCGACCAGCAGATGGGCGTGCGCTCGCTGCCGGTGCAGCTGGGCCCGCAGCGCGCGGCGCAGGTGGCTTGCGCGGTGATGGCGCTGCCGCAGGTGCTGGTGATCGGGCTGTTGCTGCGCTGGGGCACGCCCTGGCATGCGCTGGCGATCGTCGGCCTGCTGGCCGGGCAGCTGGTGCTGATGCGCTGGTTCCTGCAAAAGCCGATCGAGCGGGCGCTGTACTACAGCGGCTTTGGCGTGCCGGTGTTCGTGGCCGGCATGATGGTCAGCGCCTTCGCGCTGCGCAGCCTGGCGGGTGCGCCATGAAGCCGGCCGGCGGCGTTGCCGACATCGGCTGGCTCGGCGTAGTGCGCCTGGGGCTGGTGCAGATGGCCATCGGCGCGATGGTGGTGCTGACCACGTCCACCCTGAACCGCGTGATGGTGGTGGAGCTGGCCTTGCCGGCGCTGCTGCCCGGGCTGCTGGTGGCGCTGCACTACGTGGTGCAGATCTCGCGCCCGCGCATGGGCTTTGGCAGCGATGTCGGCGGGCGGCGCACGCCGTGGGTGATCGGGGGCCTGGCGGTGCTGGGCCTGGGGGCGGTGGGCGCCGCGGCAGCAACGGCCTGGATGACGCCGCATCCGGTGGCCGGCATCGCGCTGGCGGTGGTGTGCTTCGTCCTCATCGGCTGCGGCGTCAGTGCTGCGGGCACCAACCTGCTGGCGCTGCTGGCCAAGAGCGTGCCCGACGCCCGGCGCGCGCCGGCGGCCACGATCGTCTGGATGATGATGATCTTCGGCCTGGCCTTCACGGCCGTGATGGCCGGCAAGCTGCTGGACCCGTTCAGCCCCGGGCGCATGGTGGCGGTGATGGCCGGCGTCTGCGGACTGGCCTTTGCCGTCGCCGCGCTGGCGCTGCTGGGCGTGGAGCGGCGCGCTGCCGCTGGCGGCCCGGCCGCTGCCGACGCCCCGGCGCAGGCCATGCCCTTCCGCCAGGCGCTGGCCGAAGTCTGGGCCGAGCCCGAGGCCCGGCGCTTCACGGTCTTCATCTTTGTCTCGATGCTGGCCTTCAGCGCGCAAGACCTGATCCTGGAGCCCTTTGCCGGCAGCATCTTCGGCTGGACGCCGGGGCAGACGACCCAGCTTTCCGGCCTGCAACATGGCGGCGTGCTGGCCGGCATGCTGCTGGTGGCGCTGGCCGGCGCCGGCCTGCTGGGCCGCCGCCTGCGCAGCCTGCGCGGCTGGGCCGTGGGCGGCTGCATCGCATCCGGGCTGGCCCTGCTGGGGCTGGTGGCGGCCGGGGTGGCGGCATCGGCGGGCCGGCCGTGGCCGCTGGCCGCCAACGTGTTCGTGCTCGGGTTGGCCAATGGCGCGTTCTCAATCGCGGCGATCGCTTCGATGATGCGCCTGGCCGCTGTCGGCCGCGAGCGGCGCGAGGGCATGCGCATCGGCCTGTGGGGCGCCGCGCAGGCACTTGCTTTCGGCCTGGGCGGCATGCTCGGCGCGGGCGCCAGCGATCTGGCGCGCTGGCTGCTCGGCTCCCCCGTGCTGGCCTACACCAGCGTCTTTGCGGCCGAGGCTGCGCTGTTCGTCGTCGCGGCCCTCCTGGCCGCACGCATCGGCGGGCCTGCGCCTGCCGCTGCATCCCCCCTTCCCACACCGCGCCCCAGGGCGCAGACCCTGGAACCCGCGCGCGCTGATGCCGCCGCGGCCCTGGGGCACAACCGAGGCACCGCTGCATGAACCACCCCACCCACGCCCATGACGCCAGCGCGCTGCCCCTCTACGACGTGGTGGTGGTGGGCGGCGGCCCGGCCGGTGCCACGGCGGCGCACGATCTGGCCCGTCAGGGCCGCAAGGTGCTGCTGCTGGACCGGGCCGGCCGCATCAAGCCTTGTGGCGGTGCGATCCCGCCACGGCTGATCAAGGATTTCGACATCCCCGACAGCCTGCTGGTGGCCAAGGCGCGATCGGCGCGCATGGTCTCGCCGGCGGACGTGAAGGTGGACATCCCGATCGAGAACGGCTTCGTGGGCCTGGTCGACCGCGAGGTCTTCGACGAATGGCTGCGCGAACGCGCTGCCAGCGCCGGTGCCGAACGCCGCATCGGCACCTACGAGAAGCTCACGCGGGAAGCTGACGGCACGGCCGTCGTGCACTTCCAGCAGCGCGAACGGGCCGAACGCGGCCATGGCCAGGCCACGCAGGTGCGGGCCCGCGCCGTGATTGGCGCCGACGGCGCGCGCAGCGGCGTGGCGCGCGACGCCGTGCCGGGCGCGAAGGACGTGGAATGCGTGTTCGCGTATCACGAGATCGTGCGCGCGCCGGCCCAGCCTGGCCCCGACTACGACGGCAGCCGCTGCGACGTGTACTACCGCGGCACCATCAGCCCCGATTTCTACGGCTGGGTGTTCCCGCACGGCGACACCATGAGCATCGGCACCGGCAGCGCCGACAAGGGCTTCAGCCTGCGCCACGCCACCAGCGGCCTGCGCGCGGCGGCCGGGCTGGCGGATACCGAAACGCTGCGCCGCGAAGGTGCACCATTACCGATGAAGCCGCTGAAGAAGTGGGACAACGGCCGCGACGTGGTGCTGGCCGGCGACGCCGCGGGCGTGGTGGCGCCATCGTCGGGCGAAGGCATCTACTACGCGATGTATGGCGGCCGTGTCGCTGCCGACGCCGTGCAGGAACTGCTGGCCACCGGCCGCGGCCGCGCGCTGGCCGGTGCGCGCAAGCGCTTCATGAAGGAACACGGCATGGTGTTCCTCGTGCTCGGGGTGATGCAGCGCTTCTGGTACACCAACGACAAGCGCCGCGAACGGTTTGTGAGCATCTGCAAGGACAAGGACGTGCAGCAGATGACGTTCGAGAGTTACATGAACAAAAAGCTCACGCGCAAGAAGCCGATGCAGCAGGTGCGCATCTTCTTCAAGGACATGGCGCACCTGCTGGGCATGGCGAGAGTCTGAGCCCCGGAGCATTGAGCCCCCAAGCTCGCTAGCGCTCGCTACCCCCCGGACCTGCAAGGGCCGCTACGCGTCGTGGGGCCGTCCGCCAGCGGCCCGGCGAAGCCGGTTCCGCGGCGGGAAGCTTGGTTCAACTTCCTCACCCTCATCGACCGCGATTTCATGCTGCTGCACCTGATCGACTTTGTGATCGCGATGACGGTGCTCGAAGCCGCCGCGCTGGCGATGTACCACCACCGCACCGGCAAGGGCCTGGCGCCTTCGGACTTCGTGCCCACGCTGGCGGCGGGCCTGGCGCTGATGCTCGCCGTGCGGGCCGGTGTCAGCGGCGCCGGGTGGACCTGGGTGGCGGCGGGCCTGTCGGCCGCCGGCCTGGCGCACCTGGCGGACGTCAGGCGGCGCTGGCGCTAAGGTACGCTGCTGCGCGGCCGAAGGCAGCGCCCACGCTGGGGCCTGCCTGCACAGGGCGACTTCAGGGAAGCCGGTCTCGCCTGCGGTACAGCGCCAGGCTCAGCAGGCCCAGGCCAAGCAGGCCGAAGCTGGCCGGTTCGGGGACGGCCGTCACGCTGACCGAATCGAGGGCCCAGTTCAGGCTGGACGCTGCAGGACCGTTGCTGGTGTCGGAAAACAGCAGCTGCGTGCTGGTGCTGGCGGCCACGAAGTCGAACGTGCGCAGCGTCCAGGTGGTCGACACCGGTATCGCCGCGGCACTGGACCCGAGCACGGTACTGCCGTTCAGCGCCTGCGCCAGGTAGGACTGCGGGCCGCTGCCCAGCTGTTGCGCAGCGGTGTAGAAGCTGACGGTGTAGGGCACACCGGGCGTCGTGTCGAAGGTCTGGCCGATCGTGGCGCCGGCCGTGCCGTTGCCGCCGAAGCCGATCGACGCCAGGCCCGAGTGCGGGGCGATCCAGATGTTCGACTGGTAGAACAGCGCGAAATTGCCCAGCGTGCCGCCGGCCACCCACCCCGTGGGCGCGGCCGCGGGTGTGCCGATGTTCTGCTGGCTGCTGGGCGGCAGGCCCGGGCTTTCGAAGCTGCCGTTCTGAAACGCAGCTGCCATGGCCAGCGGATGAAGGGAAATGCCAGCAAGTGCTGCCAGAACGGCAGTACGCACGGCGGCACGGCTGAATCGCATGTCAACGCTCCCGATGAATTCGCCAAGGACGGTAGGCCCGTCTGGCCAGGATTTCAATCCCCAAGCTCTCGGGGGGCAGCCAGCGCTGCGGGCCGCCGCTACACCAGCCCCTGCTTGCTGGCCAGCACCGCGGCTTCGGCGCGGCTGCTGACGTTGAGCTTCTTGTAGATGCTCTTGATGTGGTCGTTGACGGTGAACCACTTGATGCCCATCAGGCTGGCGATTTCCTTGATCGTGAAGCCCTTGCTCAGGTAGGTCAGCACCTCGCTTTCGCGGGGTGTCAGGCGCTCGTGGTCGGGCGCGGGCTTCTCGATCGGCACCGGCCGGCTGGTGGTGAAGCCGCTGAGTGTGGAAAAGCCGGAATCGGGCGCCTGGCTGTCACCCCCGGCGCCCTGGCGGAAGTGCGTGAGCAAGCGGCGCGCGATGGCTGGGCTCAGTGGCGGCTGGCCGCGCACGATGCGTTGCAGCTCTTCCACCAGCACCTCGAAGCGGTCTTCCTTCAGCAGGTAGCCGTCGGCGCCGCACTGCAGCGCCGGGAATAGGTGGTCGTCGTCGGAATACAGCGTGGTGACGATCTTGGTGGCCGGGTAGTGCGCCAGTTCGACCAGCAGTTCCAGGCCATTGCCGTCCGGCAGTTCCAGGTCGGCCAGCACCAGCTTGAACGGGTCCACGCCGTGCAGGCCCTGGGCGCCGCCCGTCAGCGCGATGTGCCGGCGCGCGGTTTCCAGATCGCCGGCCTCGGTGATGTGGTGGGCGTCGCTGAAGCTTTCACGCACCACGCGGCACAGAAAGCTTCGGGCCACGGGGTTGTCTTCGACGATCAACACCTTGACAGCCATGCTTCCCCCGACTGATTGAAGTCAACGATGCTAACGCTTGCACCGTCGCATGGCGGCCCTCGGAAGGGGGCCTGCCGTCCATCAAGGTGACGATTTGCTAAGCCAGGGTCTCACGGTCTCACGGCCTCACGGCCTCAAGGCCACTTGGCCGCCTCAGTCGTTCACCAGCAGCAGCTTGCCCTGCACCTGCCGTGTGCCCATGCGCGCGTAGGCGGCGGGCAACTCGGCCATGGGCAGGCATTGGTCGATGACGGGCTTGATCTTGCCGCCGGCGTACCACTGCGCCAACTGGCGCAGCGCCGCTGCGCTGGCCTGTGGCTCGCGCTTGACGAAATCGCCCCAGAACACGCCCACCACACTGGCGCCCTTGAGCAGCGCCAGATTCCAGGGCAGGGCCGGGATGCCGCCGCCGGCAAAGCCCACCACCAGATAGCGGCCGCGCCAGGCGATGCTGCGGAAGGCGGGCTCGGCCAGATCGCCGCCCACCGGGTCGTAGACGACATCCGGGCCGCGGCCACCGGTCAGGGCCTTGAGGGTTTCGCGCAGGTTCTGCGTGCTGTAGTTCAGTGTCTCGTCGGCGCCGAGCGCGCGGCACAGCGCGCACTTCTCGTCCGTGGACGCGGCCGCGATCACCCGGGCGCCCGCGGCCTTGGCAATCTGCAGCGCCGCCGTGCCCACGCCGCCGGCGGCACCCAGCACCAGCACGGTTTCACCGGGCTGCAGCTGTGCGCGGTCCATCAGCGCGTGGTGCGAGGTGCCGTAGGTGAAGGCAAAGGCGGCGCCGTCGCGCGTGGCAAAGCCGGGCGGCAGCGGCAGCACGCGCGTGGCGTCCACGCAGGCATGGGTGGCAAAGCCGCCGGTGCCGGCGATCGCGGCCACGGCGTCGCCGATCTTCAGATGCGCCACCCCCGCGCCCACGGCATCCACCCGGCCGGCGAATTCCGCGCCGGGCACGAAGGGCAGGGCGGGCTTGAACTGGTACTTGCCCTCGACGATCAGCAGGTCGGGGAAGTTCAGGCTGGCGGCTTCGATGGCGATGCGCACTTCGCCCGCCGCGGGCTCGGGCGTGGGCAGGGTCTGCCAGCGCATCGCGCCGATGCCGTCCAGGGTTTCACAGAGCCAGGCTTGCATGGGATGTCTCGCGTTGGGGCCGCAGGGGCTGCGGCGGGTGGGAGCGGGCGCATCATAGGTTCGGCGCCCGCGGCTGCGGCCAATCTGCGCCGGTTTCGGGCCCGATCTCCGCCGATCGCACCCGCTGTGGGCCGCCCAGACTTGCAGGTCTATGGACGCCCCCTGCAAACCCTTCCTGGGCTGGCTGCTCGCTGCGGCGCTGGCCGCTGCCGCCCTGCCGCTGCAGGCGCGTTGCATCGACGAAGGCCGGCTCGAAGGCTCTGCCGCAGCGCCGGACGAGCCCAGCGCGATGCCGATCGACCCGCGCGCCGTGCTGCAAGGCCTGGTGCGTGATGCGCTGGACCGCAGCCACGCCGTGGGTGCCGCCCGGCTGCTGGCCGAAGCATCGGCCAGCGATGTCGACGAAGTGCGTGCCGGCCGCCTGCCGCAGGCCAGCCTGTCGGCCGGTGCCGGCCCCGGGGGCACGCTGCAGACCGGCGTGCGCGACACCGCGCTCGTGCAGCTGCGCGCCAACGTCAACGTCAGCCAGCTGCTGTACGACGGTGGCCGCACCGACCGCCTGACCGACTGGCGCACCCAGCTGGCCGAATCAGCGCGCCTGGGGCATCTCACGGTGCGCGAACAGCTGGCGCTGAACACGGTGTCCCTGGCGCTGGAGCGCAGCCGCTTCCGCCAGCATGTGGTCATCTACGGCCAGTACGTGCGCAAGATGGAATGCCTGGTCGAAGCGCTGGAGACGATCGTGCGCGCCGACCGCGGCCGCGCCAGTGAACTGGTGCAGGCCCAGAAGACGCTGCAGCAGGCGCAGCTGCTGCAGGCCGGCGCGCAGTCGCAGGCGCGGCAGGTGGACGTTCGGCTGCGCCGCCTGGTGGGCGACGGGCTGCCGGGCGTGCAGGGCCTGGCCACCGTGCTGCTGGAAGTCAACCCGCTGGCCGAGCTGGTGGCCGATGTCGAGAGCTCGCCCGAGATCGGCGCCATCACCGCGCAGGCGGCAGCGGCCAACGCCTACGCGCGGGCGGTGGCCAGCGGTGGCAAGCCGCAGGTCAGCTGGGCCTTCACCGGCGGCGGCGTGGCGGCCGTGGGCCGCAACCCCGACACGCCGGGCAACGGCCGCGCCAGCAGCTTCTCGCTCGGCCTGGCCGTCAACATCCCGCTGTATGCGCCGGGCCTGGCGCCGGCGTCCGACGCCGCGCGCCGCCGCGCCGAGGCGGCCAACCTGCAGCGCACCGAAGCCCTTGAAGCACGCCGCTACCGCGTCGTGGAAGTGCATGAGCAGACCGTCGCCAGCTTCGACCGCGTACGCCGCGTCAGCGCCGTGCTGCGCGAAAGCGAGCAGCTGCG
>JAIXZR010000308.1 GCA_027489455.1 Rubrivivax sp.
AGCAGCAGCGGGTGGCCCTGGCCCGCAGCCTGGCCAAGCAGCCGCAGCTGCTGCTGCTGGACGAGCCGTTGGGCGCGCTGGACAAGAAGCTGCGCGAGCAGACGCAGATCGAGCTCGTGAACATCATCGAGCAGGTGGGCGTGACCTGCGTGATGGTCACGCACGACCAGGAAGAGGCCATGACCATGGCCAGCCGCGTGGCCATCATGAGCGAAGGCCGCTTCCTGCAGGTGGGCGCGCCGGGCGACATCTACGAAACGCCGGCCACGCGCTTCGTGGCCGATTTCATCGGCAACGTCAACCTGATGGACGGCACGCTGGACGTGGACGAGAAGGACCACTGCGTGATCGGCTGCGCCGACTGCAAGCACTACGTGGGCCATGGCATCACCGGCACCGAAGGCATGGCCGTGACGGTGGCGCTGCGGCCCGAGAAGATCGAGCTCACGCGTGAAGAGCCCCTGCACCCGCACGGCGCGGGCTACAACTGCGTGCGCGGCGAGATCAAGGAGATGTCCTACTTCGGCAGCTTCACGGTCTTCCACCTGCAGCTGGCCAGCGGCGCCAAGCTGAAGGTGAGCCAGGCCAACACCCGCCGCCACAACGACGATGCCTTCACCTGGGGCGACACGGTCTGGGCGCGCTGGGCCGACAACGCCCACGTGGTGCTGACGCAATGAAGACCGCTGGCACCGGCAAGCTGCTGTCGGGGCGCACCGCGGTGATCGCGGTGCCCTTCGCCTTTCTGCTGCTGTTCTTCCTGTTCCCGTTCTTCATCGTCGGCAAGATCAGCGTGTCCGAGATGGACGCCGTGGTCTTCAAGGACGTGCTCGTCTTCATCGACGGCGCGGTGCAGCTGACGCTGAAGTACAGCAACTACCTGTTCCTGGCGCAGGACGCGCTGTACGTCCAGACCTACATCACCAGCCTGAAGTACGCGGCCGCCGCCACGTTACTGTGCCTGTTCATCGGCTACCCGTTTGCCTATTTCATGGCACGCGCCCGGCCCACCGTGCAGCCCTTGCTGCTGATGCTGGTGATGCTGCCGTTCTGGACGTCGTTCCTGCTGCGCGTGTATGCCTGGCGCGGCCTGCTCAGCGACAACGGCTGGGCGGCGGATTTCATCATCGGCCTCGGGCTCGACAAGGCGCTGGTGGCGATGGGTCTCATCAGCACCGAAGGCAACCTCATGCACACGCCGTTCTCGCTGGTGCTGGGCATGACGTACACCTACCTGCCGTTCATGATCCTGCCGCTCTACGGCAACCTGGCCAAGATGGACCTGCGCCTGCTGGAAGCCGCCGCCGACCTGGGCGCCAGCCCCTGGGTGGCGTTCTGGAAGGTGACGGTGCCGCTGTCCAAGGCCGGCATCATCGCCGGCAGCATGCTGGTGTTCATTCCTTGCGTGGGCGAATTCGTGATCCCTGAACTGCTGGGCGGGCCCGAGACGCTGATGATCGGCCGCGTGCTCTGGGACGAGTTCTTCAGCAACAACGACTGGCCCATGGCCAGCACGGTGGCCGTGGTGATGGTGCTGCTGGTGATCGTGCCGATCGCCATCTTCAGCAAGTACCAGGCAGAAGCGCAGGAGAAGGGCCGATGAAAGCCTCCAAGACCGGGCTGTGGTTCGGCCGGGGCTGGCTGAGCCTGGGCTATGCCTTCCTGTATCTGCCCATCCTGGCGTTGGTGGTCTATTCGTTCAACGATTCGGCCATCCCCAACGTCTGGCGCGGCTTCACGCTCAAGTGGTACGTGGCCCTGGCTTCCGACCAGGAACTGATGGCCGGCCTGTGGCTGAGCCTGAAGATCGCCTTCCTCACCGCCTGCGGATCGGTGGTGCTGGGCACGCTTGCTGCATTCACCCTGGTGAAGTACCGGCGCTTCAAGGGCCGCACGCTGTTTGCCGGCATGACGACGGCACCGCTGGTGATGCCCGAGGTGGTGGTGGGCCTGTCGCTGCTGCTGATGCTGGTCAGCGTGCAGCGCGCGCTCGGCTTCCCCGAGCGCGGCATGACGACGATCTGGATTGGCCACCTGCTGCTGGGCATGGCCTATGCCACGGTCGTCATCCAGTCGCGCCTGCAGGACCTGAACCCGCAGCTGGAAGAAGCCGCGATGGACCTGGGCGCGCGCCCGCACCAGGTGTTCTGGCTGGTGACGCTGCCGATGATCGCGCAGAGCCTGGTCTCGGCCTGGTTGCTGACCTTCACCATCAGCCTGGACGATGTCGTGCTCTCGGCCTTCCTGTCTGGCCCGGGCTCCACGACCATGCCGCTGGTGATCTTCTCGCGCGCCCGGCTCGGGCTCAACCCGAGCGTGAACGCGGTGGCCACCGTGACCATCGTCATCGTCGCCATTGGCGTGGCCCTGGCCAGCTACATGATCGCCCGCGCCGAACGGCAACGCGCCCGTGATCTGGCCGCCGCGCGCCGCCAGTAGCTGCCTCGCCGCCGCCTGCACCCCCTGCCCTGAGGAGACCTCGATGCCGTTGCCCGCCCGCCCCCGCCCCGCCGCGAGCCCTGCCCTGCAGGCGTTGGCCCTGGCCGCCAGCCTGGCCGCCGCCGCACCAGCCATGGCGCAGACGAACGATGAGCTGCTGAAGGAACTGCGCGCCCTGCGCGACCGCGTGACCGAGCTCGAGAAGAAGCTGCAGGCCGCCACGCCACCGGCTGCGACGCCAGCAGCAGGCCAGTGGGGCATGACGCCCGAGCAGGCCCGGGAACTCAGCCGTGTCGCGGTCAAGACCGAGTCGCTGCAGGACAGCTTTGCCGACCAGGGCCTGAAGGGCCTGAAGATCAGCGGCCAGATCGATCCGACCTGGATCTACAACCGCCGGCAGAAGAACGCCAGCTTCGTGCTGCTGAACAACGGCGGCGGCCGCTACACCTACGACAACGGCTACTTCGGCATGGCCGTTCTCGATTTCGAGAAGGAAACCGAGAGCGGCGCGCGCTGGAAGCTGACGCTGGCGCCCGAGCGTGGCACGGGTGCGCTGGCCAACGGCGGATCGATCATCCACGAGGCTTCGGTGTCGATCCCGCTGACGGACCTGAACACGCGGCTGTGGGTGGGCCAGATCCCCGACTGGACCGGCTACGAGCTCACGCTGCCCGCCGGCAACAAGCTCATCACCCACAACCTGCTGTTCGACACCATGGCCCCCACCGCCTACACGGGCGCGGTGCTGGACGTCACCAGCGGCAAGTGGTGGCTGCGCGGCGGCCTGGCCAACATGAACACCGCACGCACGCCCAGCGGCGAAAGGCAGCCGGTGCTGATCTACCGCGTGGACTACTCGCGCGGCGAATTCAGCGGCTTCGGCTTCTCCGGCCTGCACGGCAAGGCGGCCAACTTTGCCGCCGACGGCACCTACATCGACAGCAGCGGGGTGGAGCAGACCTTTGCCAGTGCCGGGCGCTACACCAGCCTGAACCTGTTCGAAGTGGACGCGTTCTACACCCGCGGCGATCTGTCGCTGTTCGGCCAGCTGAGCTATGGCCAGCAGAAGGGCTCGGCGATCTTCAACAGCGACGGGCAGCTGCGCGATGCGCAGTGGTGGGGCCTCTCCGGGCTGATGGGCTACAAGCTCAGCCCGCGCCTGGAGGCGGTGCTGCGCGCCGACTACGTGAAGAACACCAAGAACGGCGGCGGCCTGCTGGGCTACAGCTTCGACGACGACATCAACGGCATCGGCCGCGGCCCGGGCGACATCGACGGATACGCCAAGGGCCCGGGCGTGGGCAGCAACCGCTACGCGCTGTCGGCCGGGCTGAACTATCTGTTCGACGAGAACACGATCTTCAAGCTGGAATACCGCCTGGATGGCGCCACGCAGCCGGTCTTCCTGGACGTGAAGACCGGTGGCTATGCGCGCCGCAACCACCTGCTGGGTGGCTCGGTGGTGGTGAGCTTCTGATGAGCGCCACGATCGACTGGCACGCCCGCGCCGCCGCGCTGCAGCCCGATGGCCGCGCCTTCATCGGCGGCCAGCGCGTGGCCAGTGCCAGCGGTGAGACCTTCGACAAGCATTCGCCCATCGACGGCCGGCGGCTCGGCGCCGTGGCGCGCGGGCAAGCGGCGGACATCGATGCCGCCGTGCGCAGCGCGCGCCAGGCCTTCGACAGCGGTACCTGGGCCGCCCAGCCGCCGGCCGCCCGCAAGCGCGTGCTGCAACGCTTTGCTGAAGCCGTACTGGCCGCGCGCGAAGAACTGGCGCTGCTCGAAACACTGGACATGGGCAAGCCCATCCGCGACGCGCTGGCGGTGGACGTGCCCAGCACCGCGCGCTGCCTGACGTGGTATGCCGAAGCCGTGGACAAGATCTACGACGAGATTGCGCCCACGGGGCCGCGCGCGCTGGCGCTCGTCACCCGTGAGCCCGTGGGCGTGGTGGGGGCGATCGTGCCCTGGAACTACCCCATGATCATGGCCGCCTGGAAGCTGGGGCCGGCGCTGGCGGCGGGCAACTCGGTGGTGCTCAAGCCCAGCGAGAAGAGCCCCTACACCGCCTTGCGCCTGGCCGAGATCGCTTTGCAGGCCGGGCTGCCGCCGGGCGTCTTCAACGTCGTGCCTGGGTTTGGCCCCGAGGCCGGCGAAGCACTGGCGCTGCACATGGACGTGGACGCGCTGGGCTTCACCGGCAGCACGCGCACCGGCCGCCGCATGCTGGACTACGCCGGGCGCAGCAACCTCAAGCGCGTCTACAACGAGCTTGGCGGAAAATCGGCCTTCATCGTGATGCCCGATGTCGGCAGCCTGGAGCGCGCTGCCGCCACGGCCGCCAGCAGCCTGTTCTACAACCAGGGCGAGAGCTGCAACGCGCCCTCACGCGTGCTGGTGCACGAGAGCCTGGCCGACGCCTTCGTCGCCCAGGTGGCCGACCTGGCCCGCCGGCAGGCCCCCGGCGACCCGCTGGACAAGGCCACGACGCTGGGCGCCCTGGTCGACGCGACACAGCTGCGCACCGCGCTGGGCTACATCGAAGCCGGGCACGAAGCCGGCGCGCGCTGCGTGGTCGGTGGGCGCCAGGTGCGCGTGGAAAGCGGCGGCTACTACGTCGAGCCCACGGTCTTCGACGGCGTGAACAACGGCATGCGCATCGCGGCGGAAGAGATCTTCGGCCCAGTGATGAGCGTGCTGCGCTTCAGCACCGAAGCCGAGGCCATCGCGATCGCCAACGCCAGCCCCTACGGCCTGCAGGCCAGCGTCTGGACGGACAACCTGAGCCGCGCCCACCGCATGGCGCGCGCACTGCGCGCCGGCACCGTGCACGTCAACCAGTACGACGAAGACGACATCACCGTGCCCTTCGGCGGCTTCAAGCAGAGCGGCAACGGCCGCGATAAGAGCCTGCACGCCTTCGACAAGGTCACCGAGCTCAAGACCACCTGGTTGCGGATCGACCCGGCGTGAACACCGCCGTCCCGCTGGGCGCCTACCTGAGCCTGGCTGCCAGCATGGCCCTGGTGGGCAGCTATCTCGGCCTGTCCAAGCTGCTGGTGGCGGTGTTCCCGGTGCTGCTGCTGGCCTGGCTGCGCTTTGGCATCGCAGCGGTGGCGATGGCGCATTGGGTCAGGCGCCAGCCCGGCGAAGCAGCACTGTCGCCCGGCGACCGGCGGCTGCTGTTCTGGGAAAGCTTCCTCGGCAACTTCCTCTTCAGCATCTGCATGCTCTATGGCGTGGCACTCACCTCGGCGCTGGCAGCAGGCGTGGTGATGGCGGCCATTCCGGCCGTGGTGGCCCTGCTTTCGCGCATCTTCCTGGGTGAGCAGATCCGCCCGCGCGTGATGGCCGCGATCGGCTGCGCGGCCATCGGCATTGCGCTGCTGGCGCTGGCCCGCCACGATGGCACGGGCGGCGACGCAGGCGAGCCGGCGTCGATGCTGGGCTACGCGTTGCTGCTGGCCGCGGTGGTGTGCGAAGCCAGCTATGTGGTGATCGGCAAGCGGCTCACCGGCAACGTCTCGCCGCGGCGCATCAGTGCGCTGATCAACCTCTGGGGCCTGGCGCTGGTCACGCCCTTCGGGTTGTGGCAGGCCAGCCGCTTCGACTTCGCCGCCGTGCCTGTAGCCAGCTGGGTGCTGCTGGTGTTCTACGCACTGGCGGCCAGCATGGTCACCGTCTGGCTGTGGATGCGCGGCCTGCGGCATGTGCCTTCTTCGCGCGCCGGGGTCTTCACGGTGCTGCTGCCGGTGAGCGCGGCGCTGGTGGGTGTGCTGGCGCTGGGCGAGCGCTTCGGGCCTGCCCACGTCGCCGCCTTCGCCCTGGCACTGCTGGGCCTGCTGCTGGCCACCTGGCCCCAATCCTCGGGGGGTGGGGCGGCCGAGGGCGCCGCTACAGTACGCGCCAAACAGAACCTGCCCTGATCCTGGCCGGGTAGCCGTGCCGGGGCGCGGACCGGGCCCCGCGAGGAGACCGCCCGTGACCCTGCCCGCCCCCACCCTGCCCTGGCTGAACCCGCTGCGCCGCGCCGTGGCCAGGCTGCCACGCGGGGCCATGATGCGCAGCGCAGCCGTGCTGGCACTCAAGCAGGCCCGGCCGCACTACCAGCTGCACCGGCTGCTGCAGACCATCGAGCCGCTGGACATGCCCGGTGTGCGCTTCCACGCCACGGATTCGATGGTGATGGACGATGTCTACTGGTTCGGCCTGCAAGGCTACGAAGGCCGGATGGCCGACGTCTGGGTCAGCCTGTGCCAGCAGGCCCCGTCCGTGCTGGAGGTGGGCGGCAACATTGGCGTGTTCACCGTGATCGGCGCGCGCCAACGCCCCTCGGGGGCCCGCTACACGGTGGTCGAGCCGGTGCCCGGCAACGTCGCGGTGCTGCAGGCCAACCTGGCGCTCAATGGCATCGAGGGCGTGGAGGTGCTGCAGGCCGCCGCCGTGGCACAGGCCGAGCCGGCAACGGTGATGCTCAATGTCCCGCGCGAAGGCCGCCAGGCCCCCGTGGGCGCCCAGCTGGTGGCCGGCGGCGAAGTCACCGGCCGGTCCACCGAGACGCTGCTGCCGGTGCAGGGCCTGCCCTTCGTGGACCTGCTGCAGGGCCGGCAGCTGGTGAAGATCGACGCCGAAGGCATCGAGGTCGACCTGCTGGCTTCTGCCCTGGACGATCTGCAGCGCCACCGGCCCACGCTGGTGATCGAGGTGCTGCCCGAAGCCGTGCGCCTGGCTGGCCTGTTGCGGGATCTGGCGCTGAGTGCAGGCTATGGCATCTACGTCGTGCCGGCCTATGGCAGCGACACCATAGTTCAGGTGCCTGCCGAGCAGTTCGATGCCGGCGTGCCTGGCCGCCATCAGTCCAAGGACGTGGTGCTGAGCCTGCAGCGCGTGCAGTGATCGCGGCGCGCTGGCCGGCCCATCCCCTGTTCAGCCCGCTGCGCCGGGCGCAGGCGCCGCTACAGTGCTGGTTCTGAGGCGTTTTTGCTGGGCCCTGGTGGCCCTGTCGACCATGGCCAACGCACAGGCCCCTGCACCCCCGCCGCCCGTGGCCCAGGCCACGGCCATCGATCTCAATGCCTTGTGGGATTTCGCCCAGCCGGCATTGAGCGAGCAGCGGTTTCGTGAAGCCCTGGCCCAGGCCAGCGGCGACACCGCGCTGGTGCTGCAGACGCAGATCGCCCGCAGCTGGGGCCTGCGGCGCGACTTCGGCCGCGCGCGCGAGATACTGGCGCAGATCGAACCCCGGCTTGCCCAGGCCGGCCCCGAGCCGCGGGTGCGGCATGCGCTGGAGTGGGGGCGCACCTGGGCATCGGCCCGGCACACCACCGCCGAGCAGACCGACGCGACCCGCGCCCAGGCACGGCAGTCCTTCGAGAGCGCCCTGGCCCAGGCGCGTGTGGCGGGGCTGGACGCCCTGGCCATCGACGCCGTGCACATGCTGGCTTTCGTCGACACCGCGCCGGCCGACCAGCTGAAGTGGGCGCGTGAAGCATTGGCGCTGGCGCTGGGCTCCGAGCAGCCGGCCGCGCGGCGATGGGAAGCGTCGATCCGCAACAACCTGGGCTATGCCTTGCACCAGCTCGGGCGCTACGACGAGGCGCTGGTGGAACTGCAGCAAGCCCATGCGCTGCGCCAGCAGGCCGGCAACGCCCGCGCCGAGCGCGAAGCACGGTGGATGGTGGCCTGGACCCTGCGCAGCCTGAAGCGCGCCGACGAAGCCCTGGCCCTGCAGTTGCAACTGCTGGCCGACAACGAAGCCGCCGGCACGCCCGATGTCTACGTGTTCGAAGAGCTGGCCACGCTGTACCGCGAACGCGGCCAGCCCGGGGATGCCGAGCAGGCGGCGCTGTTCGATCAGCGCCGCGCCGCGCTGGCGAAATAGGCAACGGGCCGCCTCGTGTGGCGGCAGCGGCTTCAGCCCACCGTCAGCGGCACGCCGCCAGCCGGGCGCGGGGCCAGACGGCCCACGACGGCCGCCTGGTCGAAGCCATGGCGGCGGAACACGGCCATCACCGCGTCCAGCGCCTGGGGCGTGCAGCTCACCAGCAGGCCGCCGCGGGTCTGCGGGTCGGTCAGCAGGGCCTGGTCGACATCGGCAAAGCCGGTGGGCAGCGCGATGTCGCTGCCGTAGCCAGCCCAGTTGCGGCCCGATGCCCCGGTGACGAAGCCGCGCGCCGCCAGGTCGCGCACGCCGGCCAGCAGCGGCACGCCAGCCCAATCCAGCCGCACCTGCAGCTTCGACCCGCGCGCCAGTTCCAGCGCGTGCCCGCCCAGGCCGAAGCCGGTCACGTCCGTCAGCGCATGCACGCCCTCGATGGCGGCCAGGTCGGGCCCCGGGGTGTTCAGCTTCGTGGTGTTGGCGATCATCTGCGCGTAGCCGGCTTCGCCCAGTTCGCCCTTCTTCAGCGCTGCGCTCATCACCCCCACGCCCAGTGGCTTGCCCAGCACCAGCACGTCGCCGGCCTGCGCGTCGGCATTGCGCTTCACGCGCTGCGGGTGCACCAGGCCCAGAGCCACCAGGCCGTAGATGGCTTCGACCGAATCGATGGTGTGGCCCCCGGCAATGGGGATGCCCGCTGCGCGGCACACGCTGGCGCCGCCTTCCAGCACGCGGCCGATGGTCTGCGTGGACAGCACGTTGATGGGCATGCCCACCAGGGCCAGGGCCAGGATGGGCCGGCCGCCCATGGCGTAGACATCACTGATGGCGTTGGTGGCGGCAATGCGGCCGAAGTCGAAGGGGTCGTCGACGATGGGCATGAAGAAATCGGTGGTCGCGATCAGCGCCTGCTCGTCGTTGAGCTGGTAGACGGCCGCGTCGTCGGCGGTCTCGATGCCCACCAGCAGCTCCTTTGGGATGGGCATGGCGGCCGTGCCCTTGAGGATCTCGCTCAGCACCCCCGGGGCGATCTTGCAGCCGCAGCCGCTGCCGTGCGACAGGCTGGTCAGGCGGGGTTCGGTGGTCGTGGGGGCGGTGGTCATGGCGGGCTTTCGGATCAGAGGGTTCACGTCAGGCCAGCAGGCCCGACATCATG
>JAIXZR010000272.1 GCA_027489455.1 Rubrivivax sp.
ACCAGCGCGTGGATGATGTTGTCGTTCAGCTTCTGGCCATAGGGCGTGACGTTGCGCAGCTCGCGGCCGTAGAAGTTGGTGCGGCGCACGTCCAGCGGGTCCAGCCGCAGGTGACGGGCGATGCTGTCGATGGCGTATTCGATGGCGAAGGCGCCCTGCGGCCCGCCAAAGCCGCGGAAGGCGGTGTTGCTCTGCGTGTTCGTCTTCGCCGAATAGCCGTGCGCGGCCACGTGGGGCAGCCAGTAGGCGTTGTCGAAGTGGCACAGCGCGCGCGTCATCACGGGGCCGGACAGATCGGCCGAATGGCCGGCGCGCGAGACCATCGTCACCTCGGCGCCCATGATGCGGCCGTTGTCCTCGAAGCCGACTTCCAGCGCGTGGCTGAAGCAGTGGCGGCGGCCGGTGATCATGAAGTCGTCGTCGCGGTCCACGCGCAGCTTCACGGGCCGGCCCGTGCGCACGGCGGCCACCGCGGCCACGCAGGCGAACAGCGCGCTCTGGGTTTCCTTGCCGCCGAAGCCACCGCCCATGCGCCGGCAGACCACCTGCACCGCATGCGCAGGCCGGCCCAGGGCATGCGCCACCAGGTGCTGCATCTCGCTGGGGTGCTGGGTGCTGCACCAGAGCTTCATGCCGCCGTCTTCCTGCGGCGCGGCGTAGCTGATCTGGCCTTCCAGGTAGAACTGCTCCTGCCCGCCGAGATCGAACTTCAGCTTCAGCCGGTGCGGGGCCTGGGCGATGGCGAGCTTGGCGTCGCCGCGCAGCAGGTGCATGGGCGGCACCACGTACTGGCCGGCGGAATGCGCATCCAGGTGGCTGATCGTGGCCGGCAGCGGCCGTGCCTGGATGGCCTGGCCCGCCAGCGCCGCCGCACGCCGCGCGGCGTCACGCGTGCTCGCCACCACCACGAACACCGGCTGGCCGCGGTAGCGCAGGCTGTCGCCGGGCTCGCCGGCCAGGATGGGGTCGTCGTGCACCAGGCTGCCGCAGTCATTGGCGCCGGGCAGGTGGCGGGCGCTGAAGACGTCGACCACGCCGGGCTGGGCGCGGATGAGGTCCAGGTCCAGCGCCTCGATCACGCCATGGGCCAGCGGCGACAGGCCCAGCGCGGCATGCAGGGTGCCGGCGAGCTCGGGCACGTCGTCGGTGTAGGGCGCAGCGCCGGCCACGTGCAGGTGGGCCGATTCATGCGGGCGGCTCACGCCGACTTGCTGGAAAGGGGCAGGCTCGCTTTCCTGCGGCAGCAGGGGTTCGGCCATCTGGTTCATCGTGCGGCCTCCCAGACGCTCAGGGCCGATGCGGGCAGCGGATCGGCCACGCGCGTTTCCAGCCAGAAACGGCGCAACAAGTTCTGCGCCACCTGCAGCCGGTACCCGGCGCTGGCGCGCATGTCGGTGAGCGGCGTGAAATCCTGCGCCAGCGCGGCCTGCGCGGCCTCCAGCGCGGATTCGTTCCAGGGCTGCCCCAGCAGCGCGCTCTCAGCCTGCCAGGCGCGGCGCACGGTGCCAGCCATGCCGCCGAAAGCCAGCCGCGCGCCACGCACCGTGTCGCCATCGAGCTGCAGCCAGAGCGCGGCGCAGACGGCCGAGATGTCGCAATCGAAGCGCTTGCTGATCTTGTAGACGCGCAGTTGCTCAGGCCCACCCGCCACCGGCCGCGGGACACTGAGGCCGCTGACGAATTCGCCCGGCTGCAGCGCGTTCTTCATGTAGTCCAGATAGAAGGCATGCAGCGGCAGGCGGCGCAGCTGCTCGCCCTGCTGCAGTTCGATCTCCGCACCCAGGGCCATCAGCACCGGCGGGGCGTCGCCGATGGGCGAGCCGTTGGCGACATTGCCGCCCATCGTGCCGCTGCCGCGGATGGGGGGCGACGCAAAGCGCAGCCAGACCTCGCGCAGCGCCGGCCAATCCTGCGCCAGCGCCTGCCACGCGGCTTCCAGCGGGGCGGCAGCGCCGATCCACAGGCTGTCGGGGTAGACATCCACGCGCCGCAGCTCGGCCACGCGGCCGATGTAGATCAGCTCGGGCAGCACGCGGAACTGCTTGGTCACCCACAGGCCGATGTCGGTGCTGCCGGCCAGCACCTGGGCCTGCGGCTTTTCCTGTCGCAAGCGGGCGAAATCTGCCCGCGTGCGCGGCGCGTGGAAGCCCTGCGCGGTGTGCAGCGGCGCGTCCTGCGCCAGCCGGCCCAGCGCGTCGGCCACGGCCTGGCGTGCCAGCGGCGCGGGCGGGCGATCGAACATCTGCTCGCCGGCATCCAGGATGGGCCGGTAGCCCGTGCAGCGGCACAGGTTGCCCGAAAGATCATCGGCGAGCTGCGCGCGCGTGGGCCGCGTGCCGGCCTGCCGGTGGCGCTCGTACGTGGCCCACAGCGACATCACGAAGCCCGGCGTGCAGAAGCCGCATTGCGAGCCGTGGCAGTCCACCAGGCATTGCTGCACCGGGTGCAGCGGCGCCGGCATGGCCAGGGCGGCGATGTCTTCCACCGTGAACAACGCGCGCCCGTCCAGCGTGGGCACGAACTGGATGCAGGCGTTCACCGGCTGCAGCTGCAACTGGCCCTGCGCGTCCAGCTCGCCCAGCACCACGGTGCAGGCGCCGCAGTCGCCTTCGGCGCAGCCTTCCTTGGTGCCGGTGCAGCGCTGGTCTTCGCGCAGCCAGTCCAGCACGCTGCGCGTGGCGGCCACGGCATCCACCTCGGTGATGGCGCCGCGGTGGTAGAAGCGGATCGGGCGTTCTGTCATGGCGGGCTGCAAGGGTACGGCAAGGGGGGTGCGGATGCGGGCCGATGCCGGTGTGGCATGCGGCGTGCGATGCTTGCCCGCCACCGGCTTTCGATGCCGCCCCGGCTTGCAATTGTCGCGCCCATCACACCATGAAACTCGCCCTGCGCGCAGACCTGCTGGACTTCACCCATGCCCCCGCCTGGGGCAGCACGGCGCTGGACGGCGTGCGCTATCGCCCCGACCACTGGCTGCTGGTGGACGGCCCCCGCATCGCCGGCGCACTGCCCGGCCACGCGCCGCCGGGGCCCGACTGGCAGCAGCACGACCACCGCGGGCAGCTGCTGCTGCCAGGCTTCATCGACACCCACGTGCACTGCCCGCAGCTGGACGTGATCGCCAGCTACGGCACCGGCCTGCTGGACTGGCTGCAGACCTACACCTTCCCGGCCGAGCTGCGCTATGCCGACCCGGCCGTGGCGCAGGCCGGCGCGGCACGTTTCCTGGACGCGCTGCTGGCCCACGGCACCACCACCGCGGTGGTGTTCCCGACCGTGCACAAGGTGTCGGCCGAAGCGCTGTTCGCGGCAGCCGATGCGCGGGGCATGGCGATCATCACCGGCAAGGTGCTGATGGACCGCCACGCGCCGCCCGGCCTGATGGACGACGTGGCCGGCGCCCAGGCCGATTGCGAGGACCTGATCCAGCGCCACCACGGCCAGGGCCGCAAGCGCTACGCGGTGACGGTGCGCTTTGCCGCCACCAGCAGCCCCAAGCAACTGGCGATGGCCGGCGAACTGTGCCGCCGCCATGGCGGGCCGGGCGCCGCGGGGGGCGTCTACATGCAGACCCACGTGGCCGAGAACACCGACGAGGTGCGCTGGATCGCCCAGCTCTACCCCGAAGCGCGCAGCTACCTCGACGTCTACCACCGCCACGGCCTGCTGCACGAACGCGCCGTGCTGGCCCACGGCATCTGGCTGGACGCCGCCGACCGCGCCTTGCTGCGCGACAGTGGCGCGCAGATCGCGCACAGCCCCACGAGCAACCTGTTCCTGGGCAGCGGGCTGTTCGACTGGCAGGCCGCCGTCGACACGCCGCACCGCGTGAGCCTGGCCAGCGACGTGGGCGGCGGCACCAGCCTGAGCCTGCTGCGCACGATGGCCGAGGCCTACAAGGTGCAGGCGCTGCGCGGCACGCGGCTGTCGGCCTGGACGGCGCTGCACACGGCCACCCTGGGCGCCGCCGAGGCGCTGGGCCTGGCGCAGGACATCGGCCACCTGGGCACGGGCGCCATGGCCGATCTCGTGCTCTGGAATTGGGCGCAAGGCCCCGTGGCGGTGCATCGCGACGCCATCGCGCGCGGCGGCGTGCCCGGCGTGCCGGCGCAGGATCTGCACGCCCGGGTCTTCGCCTGGCTGACGCTGGCCGACGAGCGCAACCGCGTGGCCACCTGGGTGGCGGGGCGCCGCGCCGCGCTGTAGGGCACAGCGCGGCAGGGGAATTGCTACAGGGCCGTGACAACGCCCCACAACAACCCCCGGAGGTCCCCTCGATGTTGCGTGTTTCCGCTCCCCTGGCCCTGTCCCTGGCCGCCTGCCTGGCCCTGCCTGCCCCGCGCGCTGCCGCGCAATCCAATGTGCAGATCTACGGCCTGATCGATGCGTCGATCGGCCAGTTCCAGACCGCCGGCACGAAGAAAGTCCGGCGCCTGGACAGCGGCAACATGAGCACCAGCTACCTGGGCTTCCGGGGCAGCGAAGACCTGGGCGGCGGTCTGCGCGCCGGCTTCACACTGGACAGCTTCCTGCTGGTGGACAGCGGCGGCGCCGGCCGCGTGCCGGGCGTGGACGCCTTCTGGGCGCGCAATGCCAACGTCAACCTGTCCGGCAGCTTCGGCAACGTGCGCCTGGGCCGCATGGGCCCGCCGCTGTTCGTCAGCACCCTGCTGTTCAACCCCTGGGGCGATTCCTTCGGCTATTCGCCGGCCATCCGCCAGTACTACGCCGCGCCGTACGGCACGCCGGTGGTGGGTGACTCGGGCTGGAACAACGCCATCGGCTACACCACCCCGCGGATGGGTGGGCTCACCGCCACGGTGCTGGTGGCCGCCGGCGAAGGCGCCGCCACCGCGCGCGGCCCCAACGTGGGCGCGCACGCGCTCTACTTCGCCGGCCCGCTGGGGCTGACGGCAGCGTGGCAGAAGGTCGAAGCGCAGGGCACCCTGGGCCGTGCGATCTCGGCCTTCCCGGGCTTTTCCAGCCAGACCGCCTGGCAGCTGGGCGGCAGCTACGACTTCAAGGCGGTGAAGGTGTTCGCCCAGTACGGCACGGTCAAGACCGACGCCACCGCCGACGTGAAGGTGAAGACCTGGCAGCTGGGCGCCACCGTGCCCATCGGCGCGGGCAAGCTGCAGGCCAGCTACGGCAACAGCGAGCTCGACTTCATCGCCCCGGGTGCCGACCGCACCAGCAAGATGATGACCGTGGGTTATGACTACTTCCTGTCCAAGCGCACCGACGTCTATGCTCTGTACATGAGCGACAAGTTCACCGGCCTGTCCAGCGGCAACACGATCGCCGTGGGCGTGCGGCACACGTTCTGACGGCGGGGGGCCCGCGGCTGCGCAGATGCTCAGGCTGGAACTCACCGGCATCACCAAGCAGTACCCCGCGGTGCGCGCCGTCGATGGCGTGAGCCTGCAGGTGGCGCCGGGCGAGATCCACGCCGTGCTGGGCGAGAACGGCGCCGGCAAGAGCAGCCTGATGAAGGTGATCTACGGCGCGGTGCAAGCCGACGCCGGCGAGATGCGCTTCGACGGCCAGCCCGTGCGGGTGGCCAGCCCGGCACAGGCGCGCTCGCTGGGCATCAGCATGGTCTACCAGCACTTCTCGCTGTTCGACACGCTGACGGCGGCCGAGAACGTCTGGCTGGGCCTGGACGCCGGCAGCACGCTGCCGCAGGTGACGGCGCGTATCACGGAAGTGGCCAGCACCTACGGGCTGGACGTCGACCCGGCGCGCCCGGTGCACAGCCTGAGCGTGGGCGAAAAGCAGCGCGTGGAGATCGTGCGCGCGCTGCTGACGCAGCCGCAGCTGCTGATCCTGGACGAGCCCACCTCGGTGCTCACGCCGCAGGCCGTGGACAAGCTCTTCGTCACGCTGCGGCGGCTGGCGGCTGCGGGCTGCAGCATCCTCTACATCAGCCACAAGCTCGACGAGATCCGCACGCTGTGCCACCGCTGCACGGTGCTGCGCGGCGGGCGCGTGACGGGCGTGGTGCGGCCGGCCGACGAGAGCAACGCCAGCCTGTCGCGGCTGATGATCGGCAGCGACACGCCGGCCCTGCGGCCGCGCACGGCGACCCAGGGCAACACCGTGCTGGCGGTGCAGTCGCTCAGCCTGCCCCGGCAAGACCCTTTCGGCACCGATCTGCAGGGCATCACGTTCGAGCTGCGCGCCGGCGAGGTGCTGGGCGTGGCCGGCGTCTCGGGCAACGGCCAGCAGGAGCTATTGGCTGCGCTCTCGGGCGAAGACCCACGCGCCGCGCCGGGCAGCATCCGCCTGCGCGGGCAGGACATCGCCGGTGCCGGCCCGCGCCAGCGCCGCGCCCTGGGCCTGCACTTCGTGCCCGAAGAACGCCTGGGCCGCGGCGCCGTGCCGGGCCTGAGCCTGGCGCAGAACACCCTGCTCACGCGCACCGAAGCCGTCTCGCGCGCGGGCTGGGTCGCCCCGGCGCGCGTGCGGGCCCTGGCCGACCGGTTGATCGCGCGCTTCAAGGTCAAGGCCGGCGGCAGCCAGGTCAACGCCTCCAGCCTGTCCGGCGGCAACCTGCAGAAGTTCATCGTCGGGCGCGAGATCGACGCCAACCCGGCCTTGCTGATCGTCGCCCAGCCCACCTGGGGCGTGGACGTGGGCGCCGCGGCGCTGATCCGCGACGAGCTGCTGGCCTTGCGCGACGCCGGCTGCGCGCTGCTGGTGGTGAGCGAAGAGCTGGACGAGCTGTTCCAGCTGAGCGACCGGCTGATCGTCATCGCCCAGGGCCGCGTCTCGCCCGCGCTGCCGGTGGCCCAGGCCAGCCTGGACACCATCGGCCAATGGATGAGCGGCCTGTGGCCGCAGGCCACGGCCAGCGCGGCGCCGGCCGCATGATCAGGCTCGAACTCCGGCCCGAGCCCTCGCGCTGGATGAGCGCGGCCAGCCCTTTGCTGGCGCTGGCCATCACCGTGCTGGTGGGCGTGGGCCTGTTCATGCTGCTGGGCAAGGACCCGCTGCGCGGGCTGCAGGTGTTCTTCGTCGAGCCGCTGAAGAGCGCCTACGCGCTGTCGGAACTGTCGATCAAGGCCACGCCGTTGATCCTGATCGCGCTCGGCCTGGCGGTGTGCTTCCGCTCCAACGTCTGGAACATCGGGGCCGAAGGGCAGTTCGTCATCGGCGCGCTGTGCGCCGGCTGGGTGGCCATGCAGGCCGGTACCGATATGCCGCTGCTGGGCGGCCTGGGCCGGGCCATCGTGCCCGTGATCCTGCTGGCCGGGGTGCTGGGCGGCATGGCCTGGGCGGCCATCGTGGCGCTGCTGCGCGACCGCTTCAACGCCAACGAGATCTTGGTCAGCCTGATGCTGGTGTACGTGGCCGAGATGGTGCTGTCCTACCTGGTCTACGGGCCCTGGAAGGATCCGAAGGGCTACAACTTCCCGCAGACCATCAGCTTCCTGCCCGAGACCAAGATCCCGCGCCTGGTGGACGGCCTGCGCGCGCACATCGGCAGCCTCATCGCGCTGGCGGCGGTGGCGGCGCTGTGGCTGTTCCTGTTCCGCAGCTATCGCGGCTTTGCGCTGCAGGTGGGCGGCCTGGCGCCGGCGGCGGCGCGCTATGCCGGGTTCTCGTCGCGCAGCGCGCTGTGGACGGCGCTGCTGGTGTCTGGCGGCATGGCCGGCCTGGCGGGGGCGCTGGAAGCGGCGGGGCCGCTGGGGCAGCTGACGCCTCATGTGCCGGCCGGTTACGGCTTTGCCGCCATCATCGTGGCCTATGTGGGGCGGTTGCACCCGGTGGGCATCGTGCTGTCGGGCATCCTGATGAGCATGTTCTACATCGGCGGCGAGCTCGCGCAATCGCGGCTGGGGCTGCCCAAGTCGCTGACCGGCGTGTTCCAGGGCCTGCTGCTGTTCAGCCTGCTGGCCTGCGACACGCTGGTGAACTACCGGCTGCGCTGGCAGCGCAGCGCAGCGGGGGCGCCGGCATGGAAGGCCTAGCGCTGCTGCTGGCCGCCACGCTGAACGCCGGCACGGTACTGGCGATCGCGGCGCTGGGGCTCTTGATCAACGAACGTGCGGGCATCGTCAACCTGGGCGCCGAGGGCATGATGCTGGTGGCCGCCATCGCCGGCTTTGCCACCGGCGTGCACACCGGCAGCGACCTGGCCGCCTTCGCCGCCGGGGCTGCGGCCGGCGCAGCGATGGCAGCGGCCTTCGGGCTGCTGGTGGTCTACCTGGGCACCAACCAGGTGGCCACGGGGCTGGCGCTCAGCCTCTTCGGCGGCGGCTTCTCGGCTTTCGTGGGCGTGGGCTACGTGCAGGGCAAGCTGGGCGAACGGCCGCAGTTTGCGGTGCCCTGGCTGGCCGACCTGCCCTTCGTCGGGCCGGCGCTGTTCCGCCAGCACCCGATGGTCTACGCCGCGATGCTGCTGGCGCTGGGGCTGGCCTGGTTCCTCTACCGCAGCCGCGCCGGGCTGGTGCTGCGCTCGGTGGGCGAATCGCCGGAATCGGCGCACGCGCTGGGCATGCCGGTGCGGCGCATCCGCATGGCAGCGGTGGTCTGCGGCGGGGCGCTGTGCGGGCTGGCGGGCAGCTATCTTTCGGTCGTCTACACACCGCTGTGGGTGGAAGGCATGGTCGCCGGCAAGGGCTGGATCGCGCTGGCGCTGACCACCTTCGCCACCTGGCGCCCGGCGCGCGTGCTGCTGGGGGCTTATCTTTTCGGCGGCGTGACGATGCTGCAGTTCCACCTTCAGGGCCAGGGCGTGGACGTGCCCAGCCAGTTCCTGAGCATGCTGCCCTACATCGCCACCATCGTCGTGCTGGTGCTGATCTCGCGCAACGCCAGCTTCATCAAGGCCAACATGCCCGCATCGCTGGGCAGACCTTTCAGTCCCTGAAGCCCCTTACCAACCACCCCAACGGAGAGAGAAGACACCATGACACCGCACCCGACCAAACGCCGCCTGCTGCAAGGCGGGGCCTGGACCGTGCTCGCCGCCACCGCCGCCCTGGTGGGCTGCGGCAAGAAAGAAGAACCCGCCGCACCCGCTGCTGCCGCTCCGGCCAGTGCGCCGGCGCCCAAGCCGGCACCGCTGAAGATCGCCTTTGCCTACGTGGGCCCGGTGGGCGATGGCGGCTGGACCTTCGCGCACGACAACGGCCGCAAGGCGATCGAGAAGGAATTCGGCGACAAGGTGGCCACCACCTTCGTCGAGAAGGTGCCTGAAGCGGCCGACGCCGAACGCGTCTTCCGCGACCTAGTGAGCCAGGGCAACACGCTGATCTTCGGCACCACCTTCGGCTACATGGAACCCATGCTCAAGGTGGCGGCCGACCACCCGAACGTGAAGTTCGAGCACGCCACCGGCTACAAGCAAGCTGCCAACCTGCGCACCTACGACAGCCGCACCTACGAAGGCGCCTACATGGCCGGCGTGATCGCCGGCGCCATGACCAAGAGCAACACGCTGGGCGTGGTGGGCTCCATCCCCATCCCCGAGGTGATCCGCAACATCAACAGCTTCACGATGGGCGCGCAGAGCGTCAACCCGAAGATCAAGACGCGCGTGGTCTGGGTCAACGAATGGTTCAACCCGCCCAAGGAGACCGAAGCCGCGCAGAGCCTGATCAACCAGGGCGCCGACGTGCTGTTCCAGAACACCGACAGCTCGGCCGTGCTGCAGACCGCGGCCAAGAACAACAAGCTGGCCTTCGGCTGGGACAGCGACATGACGGCTTACGCGCCCGAAGCCCACCTGGCCAGCGCCATCATCAACTGGGGCCCGTACTACATCCAGGCCACGCGCGAAGCGCTGGAAGGCAAGTGGACGGGCGGTGGCGGCGTGTGGTGGGGCGTGAAGGAAGGCGCGATCGACATCGTCAGCATCAGCGACAAGGTGCCCGCCGACATCAAGGCCAAGGTGGACACCATCCGCGCCGGGCTGAAGGACGGCAGCTTCCACATCTGGAAGGGCCCGCTGGTGGGCCAGGATGGCAAGGAAGTGCTGGCCAAGGACGTGGTGGCCGACGACAAATTCCTGGGCGGCGTGAAGTTCTACCTCAAGGGCGTGGAAGGCAAGGTGCCGGCCGGCAACTGACGGACTGCCACGCGGCCGCCGCCGCAACGGCTTGAGAACAGGGCGCCCTCGGGCGCCCTTTTTCTTGCCCGGCGAAATCAGAACCCGGGCCCGGGCCAGGCCGGCAGCGTGAATAGCGCACGGAAGGGGCGCCGAACGCGATTTGGGCTCAAGTCCGCGGCAGAGCCTGCCGAAGACCCGATCGTGCACCCCCCGGCGGGAGGTGCTGCGCGCCCGACATCCGAGGACCGTCCATGTCTACCAGCTCCACCATCATCAATACCCTCAGCAGCTCGCAGCTGCAGGCCTTGACCTCGGACAGCATTGCCGGCATCGGCACCGACGAGTGGGCGACCCTGTCGTCCAGCCAGTTTCAATTCCTGACAACAGCGCAGATGCCCTTCATCAGTGCAGCGGGCATCGCCGCACTGCAGACGGCCACCCTGGCAGCAATCCAATCCCAGGATCTGCAGGCGCTGACCTCGTCCCAAGTCAGGGCAATCACGACAGCCCAGTTCGCGGCGCTGGATTCCGCAGACATCGCCGCGCTGACATCGGCCCAGGTGGCCGTGCTCAGCACCGCCCAGCTGCGCGCCATCGACACCGCCGACATCGCCGCCATCGACACTGCTGATCTGGCGGCCCTGGGCTCGGCCCAGTTCCGCGCGCTGACCACCGGCCAGATCGAAGCGCTGACCACGCTGCAACTCAGCAACCTGAGCTCCGCCGCACTGCAGGCCCTGACCACCAGCCAGCTGCGCGTGCTGTCCACCAGCGACCTGAACAGCCTGACGACCGCCCAGTTCCAGGCCTTGACCACCGGCCAGATCGCCGCGCTCACCACGGCCCAGGTGCAGAACCTCGAGTCGGCCGACCTGCAGGCCTTGAGCTCGGCCCAGGTGCGCGCCTTCACCACCAGCCAGATCAGCGCGCTGGACTCCGCCGACATCGTGGCGCTGACGTCCAGCCAGTTCGCCGCCCTGTCCACGGCCCAGCTGCGAGCCATCGACACGGCCGACATCGCCGCCATCGAGACGGCTGACCTGGGGGCCCTGGGCTCGGCACAGATCCGGGCGTTGACGACGGGGCAGATCGATGCGTTGACGACGGCGCAGCTCACCAGCCTCAACTCGGCGGCCATCCAGTCACTCACCACGCAGCAAGTCCAGGCCCTGACCACCAGCGACCTGAACAGCCTGACGACCAGCCAGTTCCAGGCCTTCACCACCGGCCAGATCGCCGCGCTCACCACGGCCCAGGTGCAGAACCTCGAGTCAGCCGACCTGCAGGCCCTGAGCTCGGCCCAGGTTCGCGCCTTCACCACCAGCCAGATCGTGGCGCTGGATTCGGCCGACGTTGTGGCACTGACGTCCAGCCAGTTCGCCGCCCTGTCCACGGCTCAATTGCGCGCCATCGACACCGCCGACATCGCCGTCATCGAGACGGCGGACCTCGCCGCGCTGAACTCGACGCAGATCCGCGCCCTCACCACCGGCCAGATCGATGCACTGACCACGGCCCAGCTCGTCAGCATGGGCTCGCAGGCCATCCAGGCGCTGACCACCGACCAGCTGCGCGCGCTGTCCACCAGCGACCTGAACACCTGGACGACCAGCCAGTTCCAGGCCCTCACGACCAACCAGATTGCCGCGCTCACCACGGCGCAGGTGCAGAACCTCGAGTCGGCCGACCTGCAGGCGCTGACGACGGCCCAGGTGCGCGCCTTCACCACCAGCCAGATGGTGGCGCTGGACTCCACCGACATCCGGACTCTGACATCGGGCCAGTTCGTTGCCCTGTCCACCGCCCAGCTGCGCGCCATCGAGACCGCCGACATCGCGGCCATCGACAGCGCTGACCTGGTGGCCTTGTCGTCGGCCCAGCTGCGCGCCCTCACCACGACGCAGATCGACCCGCTGACCACCGTCCAGCTGACGAGCCTGGACTCGGCCGCCCTGCGCGCGCTGACCACCGACCAGCTGCGCGCGCTGTCCACCAGCGACCTGAACAGCCTCACGACCAACCAGTTCCAGGCCTTCACCACCAACCAGATCGCCGCGCTCACCACGGCCCAGGTGCAGAACCTGGAGTCGGCTGACCTGCAGGC
>JAIXZR010000137.1 GCA_027489455.1 Rubrivivax sp.
GGGCACCTTCTTGACGTCGCGGTCGTTGACCGACAGGAAGCTGCCGGCGGTGTCCAGGATCTGCGTCAGCACCGCCTTGGGCAGGCCTTCCATGGACAGCAGATGGATGAGCTCGCCGTTCTTGTTGAGCTGCGGATTGCGGCGCGACAGCATCAGCGCGGGCCCTCTTTGTCCTGCAGTGAAAAGCGCAGGCGACCACCCAGCGGCCCGCCCGTTGACCCATCTTCACCACGCACCAGCGACAGCCTCTGCGTGGCCGGCAGGCTGATGCGCGCGGCCGAATAGGCCGCGCCCACCGGCAGCTCGCGCCCGCCGCGGTCCACCAGCACCGCCAGCTGCACGCTGGCCGGGCGGCCGAAGTCGTAGAGCTCGTTGACCACGGCGCGGATGGTGCGGCCGGTGTAGAGCACGTCGTCGATCAGCAGGATGTGCGCGCCTTCGATGGCGAAAGGCAGCCGCGTGGCATCGCTGCCGCCCTTGCTGGATGCCGCCAGCCCGCGCGAGCCGAAGTCGTCGCGGTGCAGCACGCTGCTGATCACGCCATGGCTGCCGGGCAGGCCCAGATCGGCCTGCAGCCGCTCGGCCAGCCAGGCGCCGCCTGACCAGATGCCCACCAGCACCGTCTGCGGCTGCAGCAGCTGGCGCACGCCCGTGCGCAGATCGGCGTAGAGCGCTTCGGCGTCAAGCTGCAGCATGGGCGGTGGTGTCCGGTGTGATGGTGGGGGCCGGCGCGGTGGGCAAGGGGTTGAGGAACTGAGCGAGGATGATCGCCGCGCTGGCCGCATCGGCATCGCGCGCGCCGCTGGCCAGGGCCTCGGTGGTGCTGTAGCGCTCGTCCACCTCATGCACCGCTAGCCGGAAGCGGCCGTGCAGCTGGCGCGCAAAGCGCCGGGCGCGGGCGGTGTTCTCGTGCGCCGCGCCATCGGGGTGGAAGGGCACGCCCACCACCAGCGCCGCTGGCAGCCATTCGGCGATCAGCTTGGCGATCTCGGCAAAGTGCGCCTGCGACCCGGGCCGCACCTGCAGCGTGCCGCGGCCCTGCGCCTGCTTGAGCAGCGTGTTACCGCTGGCCACGCCAATGCGGCGCGTGCCGTAGTCGAAGGCCAGGTAGGTCTGCGCCGGGGCTTCAGGCATGCCCGGCCTCTTGCGACAGCATGCGCGGATCAAACCCCAGCAAGGACACCGCACGCTGGTAGCGCTGCTCGATCGGGGTGTCGAAGATGATGGCCGGGTCGGCGCCCACCGTCAGCCAGCCGTTGCGGCCGATCTCTTCTTCCAGCTGCCCGGCCTGCCAGCCGCTGCAGCCCAGGGTGATCAGCACGCGCTTGGGGCCGGCGCCTTCGCTCATGGCTTCGAGCACGTCCTTGCTCGTCGTCATCGCCAGGCCGCCGGGCACGGCCATGGTGCTGCTGTAGGGGCTGTCCTGGCCGTCTTCCACCAGCTTGTCGTGCAGCACGAAGCCGCGCTCGGTCTGCACCGGGCCGCCGAAGAACACCGGCTGCTCGGCCAGGCCGTGCCCGGGCACGCGCAGTTCGACCTTTTCGAACAGGTTCTTCAGCTTGATGTCGATGGGCTTGTTGATCACCAGCCCCAGCGCGCCGCGCTCGGTGTGCTCGCACAGGTAGACCACGGTACCGGCGAAGGTGTCGTCGGCCATGCCCGGCATGGCGATCAGGAATTGATTGGTTAGATCGATGCGGTTGCCGGTGGCCATGCAACGATTTTATTCCCGGGCCACACTCGCGCCCGTGAACCCGCATTCCGACCCCGCCGCCACGCCGGGCACCCCCGGCGCCCCCCACACCGCCCGCCGCACGCTGGACCGCGCCCTGGTCTGGCTGCGCCGCGACCTGCGCACCGAAGACCACGCCGCCCTGCACCACGCGCTGCGCAGCGCGCGCCAGGTGTGGGTGTGCTTCGTCTTCGACCGCACGATCCTGGACCCTTTGCCGCGGCAGGACCGGCGCGTGGAGTTCATCCGCGACAGCCTGGCCGGCGTCGATGCCGAGCTGCGCGCCCTGGCCGCCGCCCACGGCACGGCCGATGGGGGCCTGATCGTGCGCCACGGCTGGGCGCATGGCGAGATCCCGGCCCTGGCCGCGCAGCTGCACGCCCAGGCCGTCTACGCCAGCCACGATGACGAGCCCGACGCGCTGGCGCGCGATGCGCGCGTGCGCGGCCTGCTGGCCCAGGCCGGCGTGGCGCTGCACACCAGCAAGGACCATGTGATCCTCGAGCGCAGCGAGGTGCTGACGCTGTCTGGCGGGCCGTTCTCCGTCTTCACGCCCTACAAGAACGCCTGGCTGAAAAAGCTGCAGCCGCAGGACCTGCAGCCCCATGCCGTGGCCCCGCTGGCCGATGCGCTGGCCCCCTTGCCCGAGGGGCTGCGCCAGGGCGTGCCCAGCTTGGCGGAAATCGGCTTCGAGAAGACCAACCTGCACAGCCTGAAGATGCTGGGCGAGGGCGCTGGCCCCGCGGGCGGGCAGGCGATGCTCCAGGATTTCCTGCAGCGCATCGACACCTACAAGGACACCCGCGACTTCCCGGCCGTCAAGGGCCCCAGCTACCTGAGCGTGCATCTGCGCTTCGGCACGGTGTCGGTACGCCAGCTGGCGCGCGAGGCCCAGGCCCGCAGCGTGGCCGGCTCGCGCGGGGCGGAGGGCTGGCTGAACGAGCTGATCTGGCGCGATTTCTATCACCAGATCCTGCACCAACACCCGCGCGTCACCGAACGCGCCTTCAAGGCCGACTACGACAAGATCGCCTGGGAACACGGCAAGACCGCCGAAGCCCTGTACGCCGCCTGGTGCGAGGCCCGCACCGGCTACCCGCTGATCGACGCCGCGATGCGGCAGATCAACCAGACCGGCTACATGCACAACCGCCTGCGCATGGTGGTGGCCAGCTTCCTGACGAAAGACCTGGGCCTGGACTGGCGCTGGGGCGAACGCTACTTCGCCCTGCACCTGAACGA
>JAIXZR010000066.1 GCA_027489455.1 Rubrivivax sp.
AGCGCCGCGTCATGCGCTCCAGTTCCTTTTGGCTCAGCCGCTTGGGGTCGACGCGGATGCCGCCCTTGGCGCCGCCATAGGGCAGGTTGACGGCGGCGTTCTTCACGCTCATCCAGGCGGAAAGCGCCATCACCTCTTCCAGCGTCACGTCCGGGTGGTAGCGCACGCCGCCCTTGCCCGGGCCGCGGCTCATGTTGTGCTGCACGCGGTAGCCCTCGAAGTGGGTGACGCTGCCGTCGTCCAGCTCGATGGGGATGTCGACGATCAGCACGCGCTTGGGGCGCTTGAGCGTTTCGACCCAGCGCGCCAGGTGCCCCAGGTAGGGCGTGACGCGGTCCACCTGCATCAGGTAGGTGCCCCAGGGGCTGTCGGGGCTGGGGTTGACGTAGGAAAGCGGGCTGGCGGGCAGGGGCATGCGGGGTCTCCGGTGTTCTGCGGTTTCTGTCTGTGGGCGGCGGCTACCGGCCTCGTGGGCCACGGCCGCCGCGTGGATGCGAACTCTAGGCGGGCTGGCACCGAATTAATCTCGGTTCGCCATGCCGCCTTTGCATCGCCCCGCGCATGACGCAGCGCGGGCCCGGGCCTGCATACACTGCCGCGCATGACGATCAGCACGCAAGAGATCACCGCCTTCATCGGCGGCGGCAACATGGCCCAGGCGCTGATCGGCGGCCTGCTGCGCCAGGGCCGGGCACCCGCTTCCATCCTCGTCGTCGAGCCGGCCGAGCCCCAGCGCCAGGCGCTGGCGCAGCGCTTCGGCCTGGCGCCGCTGGCCCAGGCCGGGCCGGCGCTGGCTGCGGCCGGCACGGTGGTCTGGGCCGTCAAGCCACAGGTCTTTGCCGCCGCGGCAGCGCCGTGCGCCGCGCATGTGGGCCAGGCGCTGCAAGTCAGCGTCATGGCCGGGGTGCGGGCCGCCACCGTGGCCGCGGCCAGCGGCAGCGCCGCCGTGGTGCGCGCCATGCCCAACACGCCGGCGCTGATCGGCCAGGGCATCGCCGGTCTCTTTGCGCTGCCGGCCGTCAGCGCAGCGGCGCGCGCCCGCGTCGACACCCTCTTCGCCCCCACCGGCCAGGCGCTGTGGGTGGCGCAGGAGGACGACCTGGACAGCGTCACCGCGCTGTCGGGATCGGGCCCGGCGTACGTCTTCTACTTCCTGGAAGCCATGCTGCAGGCCGGCACCGAGATGGGCCTGGACCCGGCCCAGGCGCGCCAGCTGGCCCAGGCCACCTTTGCCGGCGCCGCGGCCCTGGCCATGCAAAGCGATCTGTCGCCCAGCGCGCTGCGCGAACAGGTCACGTCCAAGGGCGGCACCACGCACGCGGCCATCACCGCGTTGGACGCCGCGGGCGTGAAGGCCGCCTTCGTCGCGGCGCTGCACGCGGCGCAGCGGCGTGCGGCTGAGCTGGGGCGGGGCTGAGACGCTCTCAGTACCCGTGACCTGGGGCACGCAACCCCACGCAACCCCTCTTCCCGGGGGCCCATTGGCACGCACGGACGGCAACGGCCGCTGACAGAATGCGCGCCTTCGCGCTGTACCGGCTTCATGGCCCACCTGCCCCATGCTCCGATCTGTCACCCTGCGCCGCGCCACTGCCGGCCTGAGCCTGTCCCTCACCCTGGCCGTGGCGGCCGGCATCAGCACCCCCAGCGCGGCACAGACACCGGCCCCGGCCCCCAGTCCGAAACCGGCGCAGGCAGCAGCGCCGGCACCCGCGCCCGCGGCGAACAACCGCTTCCTGGCACCGGGCTTCACCGCCCTGGCCAAGAACGACCTGATCGCGGTGCTGCCGGTCGATGTCGAACTGTTCTCGCTCTCGGCCGGCGGCGTGGCTGAACCCAAGGCCGACTGGACGGCCAGTGCGCACACGCACCTGAAGGCCGCGCTGGTGCGCAAGAAGCAGGCGCTGGGGCTGCGCTCGCTGGAAGTCAGCGAAGTGCAGGCCGATGAGTTTGCCGAGCAGATCGGCCTGCACGCCGCGGTGGCGTCCTCGGTGGCACTGCACCACGGCCTGGGCGGCATGTGGCAATTGCCCAGCAAGGACGGCAAGCTCGACTGGAGCTTTGCCGACGCGATGAAGCCCATCCAGGCCGCCACGGGCGCGCGCTACGGCCTGTTCGTCTGGGTGCGCGACAGCTACGCCAGCGCCGAGCGCAAGGCCGCGATGGTGGCCTTCGCGCTGCTGGGCGTGGGCCTGGCGGGCGGCTCGCAGGTGGGCTATGCGTCGCTGGTGGACCTGCAGACCGGGCAACTGCTGTGGTTCAACCGCCTGGCTCGCGCGTCTGGCGATCTGCGCGAAACCGAAAGCGCGCGCGAGACCATCGACGCGCTGCTCACCGCCTTCCCGGCCGGGCAGTGAGCCGGCCCGGCCCGTTTCCACCGCCGCCCCTTCCTTCGATGCCCTGGCATCGCCATGCAGCGCCGCAGGGCGCCCTGCCCCGGCGCACCGCGCTGGGCTGGATGCTGGGCTGCGGCTGCGCCCTGGGCACGCCCTGGCTGGCGCGCCCGGCGGCGGCCCAAGGCCTGCCGCCCGACTGGCCCGTGCCGCCACGCTTCACGCGCCCTGACGTCAGCACCGACGAAGGCGGCCTGTGGGCCATGCTGGACCGCGAGGAAACGCGCCTGCGCCGCAGCCCTTTCCGCATCCGTGAACCCGCGCTGCAGAGCTATCTGGACGGCGTCACCGCCCGCCTGGCCGGCGAGCACGCGGCCGACGTGCGCCTGTATGCGCTGTTCACGCCCATGTTCAACGCCAGCATGGCGCCCAACGGCATGATGCAGGTCTGGAGCGGGCTGCTGCTGCGGATGGAAAACGAAGCCCAGCTCGCGGCCGTCATCGGCCACGAGATCGGCCACTACCTGCAGCGCCACACCCTGGAGCGGCTGCGCGACATGAAGGCGCGCAGCGCCTTTGGCCAGTTCATGGGCATGTTCGGCCTGGTCGGGCTGATGGCACAGCTGGCCACGCTGGCATCGGCCTTCGGCTTCTCGCGCGACCAGGAACGCCAGGCCGACGAAGTGGGCACCCTGCTGATGCGCCGCGGCGGCTACGACACGCGCGAAGCCGCCAAGGTCTGGGCCAACCTGGTGGCCGAGATGCAGGCCGCCGGCGACACCAGCGCGGCCAGCGGCGGCGCGATGTTCGCCACCCACCCCGGCGCCAGCGAGCGCAGCGCCACGCTGCTGACGCTGGCCGGCGGCGACAGCGGCGGCTACGTGGGCGAAGCCGAATACGCCGCGCAGCTGGCGCCGATCCGCGGCAAGCTGCTGGAAGAGGAAGTGCGCCGCAACCGGCCCGCCGAATCCCTGACGCTGCTGACGCGCATGCTGGCCCGCCAGCCGCAGGACGCCGAGCTGCTGGCCACGCGCGCCGAGCTCTACCGCCTGCGCGCCACCGGCGACGACGCCGACAAGGCCCTGGCCGACCTGCAGGCCGCCACGCAGACAGGCAAGGAGCCCGCCACCGCCCACCGCGCCCTGGGCCAGCTGCACCAGGCCCAGGGCCGGCGCGAAGCTGCGCGAACCGCCTTCCAGACCTACCTGCAACGCAGCCCGCAGGCGGCCGATGCCGCACTGATCCAGCAAACGATCGAGGACCTGAAACCATGAACCACCCCGGCCCCCGCAACGCCATCGCCGAAGCCACTGCACTGGGCACCCGGCCGGGGCTGAGCCGCCGCCGCCTGGGCCTGGCGGCCTTGGCCACCGGCGCGGCCCTGCTGGCCGGCTGTGCGGCCGTCACCCAGGTCGCCACCGGCGACGTGGTGCTGCGCGACCGCCTCGTCGTCACCGTCGACAAGCCCTGGAACCAGTTCGAGCGTGGCCTGGGCGACAACACGCCGGTGTGGACGCAGGACGGCATCACCGTCGACGCGCTGCGCTTCTACGTCGGCCTGAAGGACGGCGAACTGATCGCCCCCACGCCCAGCCAGCCCAAGGGCGTGCAGCCGCTCACCTTCCGCTCGACCATGGGCGCGCAAGACGTCGCGCGGCTGTTCGAAGCCCTGGTGGCGCGCGATGGCAGCAGCTTCACGCTCGACCGCATCGAGCCCGCGCCCTTCATCGGCCAGAACGGCTTCCGCTTCGAATTCAGCAGCGTGCGCAAGGCCGACGACGTGCGCCTGCGCGGCCAGGCCTGGGGCGCGGTGCGCAACGGCGAGCTCTTCCTGATCACCTACACCGCGCCGCGCTTGGCCTTCTACCCGCGCGGCGTGGCCAACGCCGAGGCGATCGCGAAATCGGCGCGCGTGCGCAGCTGAGCCCGGGCAGCGCCCTTCAGCGCAAGGCCAGATCCAGCGCCACGCCGGCGAACACCGCGCCACCCAGCCAGTGGTTCAGCCGGAAGGCCTTGAAGCAGCCTTCGCGCGTGCGGTCGCGGATCAGCGTGTAGTGCCACAGCGCCTGCGCCGCGGCCACGCCGATACCGGCCAGGAACCACCCGCCCAGCCCCAGCGCGCGGCCCAGGGCGGCCCAGGACAGCAGGTAGACGGCGTAGAAGGCCATCACCGCGGCCACGTCCCAGCGGCCCAGCGTGATGGCGCTGGTCTTCATGCCCAGGCGGATGTCGTCGTCGCGGTCCACCATCGCGTATTCGGTGTCGTAGGCCAGCACCCAGAACAGGTTGGACAGCAGCAACCCGAGAGCGTGTGGCGGCACCGATGACAGGTCCCATTCCTGCCCGCCCAGCGCCGCGGCAAAGGCCATCGGGATGCCGAAGCTGAAGGCCACGCCCAGCACCGCCTGGGGCATCGACACCAGGCGCTTGGCGTAGGGGTAGGCCAGCGTCACCGCCAGCGCCGCGAACGACAGCAGGATGGCCGGCGGGTTGGTCGTGAGCACCAGGCCGAAGGCCAGCAGCGCCAACACCGCGCCCACGGCCAGCGCTTCCTTCACCGAGAGCGCGCCGCGCGTCACCGGGCGCTGCGCGGTGCGCTTCACATGGCGGTCGAAATCCCGGTCGGCGACGTCGTTGACGCAGCAGCCGGCGCTGCGCATGAGGATCGTGCCCAGCACGAACACCGCCAGCAGGTGCCAGCCCGGCCAGCCGTCGGCGGCGATCCACAGCGCGCTGAGCGTGGGCCACAGCAGCAGCAACCAGCCGGCCGGGCGGTTCCAGCGGATCAGGTCCAGGTAGAGCGCCAGGCGCGTGGGCCCGGCTGCCGAAGAAGGGGTGGTGAGGTTCACGCCCGGGATTATCGGCAGCAGCCCGGGGCCCGGATGCCATCATCCGGCCCCATGAACCCCCTGCTCGACATCCACCCCGAAGCCGCTGCCGCCCTGCAGGCCGGGCAGCCGGTGGTGGCGCTGGAATCCACCATCATCACCCACGGCATGCCCTGGCCGCAGAACGTGGAAACCGCGCTGCGCGTGGAAGCCGCCGTGCGCGAGGCCGGGGCCGTGCCGGCCACCATCGCCATCCTGGGCGGGCGGCTGAAGGCCGGGCTGGCGCAGGCCGAGATCGAGCAACTGGGCCGCGCCGGCCACGCCGTGCCCAAGGCCAGCCGGCGCGACCTGCCGCTGCTGCTGTCTACCGGCGCGCTGGGCGCCACCACGGTGGCCACGACGATGATGGTGGCGGCCCTGGCCGGCATCCGCCTGTTCGCCACGGGCGGCATCGGCGGCGTGCACCGCGGGGCCGAGACCAGCTTCGACATCTCGGCTGATCTGCTGGAGCTGGCGCGCACGCCGGTGGCCGTGGTCTGCGCCGGGGCCAAGGCCATCCTCGACCTGCGCGCGACGCTGGAAGTGCTGGAAACGCATGGCGTGCCGGTGCTGGGCTACGGCACCGACGAGCTGCCGGCCTTCTATTCGCGCCACAGCGGGCTGAAGCTGCCGGGCCGGCTGGATTCGCCCGAAGCCTTTGCGCGGGCGCTCCGGGCTCAGGACATCGTGGCGCCCAGCCAGGGCATGGTGGTGGCCAACCCCATCCCGCAGGCGCACGAGATCCCGGCCGGCGTGATCGGCGCCCACATCGAACAGGCGCTGGCCGAAGCCACCCGCCAGGGCGTGGCCGGCGCAGCCGTCACGCCCTTCCTGCTGGCGCGTGTGGCCGAGCTGACCGGCGGCGCCAGCCTGGCGGCGAACATCGCGCTCGTGCTGTCCAACGCCCGGCTGGCCGCCGAGGTGGCCGTCGCGTACACAGCGCTCCAAGCGCCCGGGCAGTGATCCAGCTCCCCGCCGCGGAACCGGCTCTGCCGGTCCGCCGGCTTGGGGGCACCATTTCAGCCATCCAGCTGCTTCTGGAACACCAGACCCGCGTGTTCTCGCAGGGCATGGAAGCGGATCTTCGGCCAGTTGTCCTGCATCGCGCGCAGCTCGCCGGCGTATTCCAGCAGCACGCAGGGTGCGTCGACCGCGTCCAGCGCCACGCGGTGGCTGTTGCCGTCGATGAAGCGCTTCAGTTCACGTTCGTCCGCGGCAGCACCGTCGCCGGTTTCTGCCGTCACCCAGCGCGCGACGTTGTAGCGCGCGGGCATGATGCGCGCCTTGCAGCCGTATTCGTGTTCCAGCCGGTGGGCCACCACCTCGAACTGCAGCTGCCCCACCGCGCCCAGCAGCAGCACGCTGCCGGCCACCGGGCGGAAGACCTGGATCGCGCCTTCCTCGCCCAGCTGCGTGAGGCCCGCGCGCAGCTGCTTGGTGCGCAGCGGGTCGGCCACTTCCACGCTGCGGAACATTTCCGGTGCGAAGAAGGGCAGGCCGGTGAACTGCAGCGCCTCGCCTTCGGTCAGCGTGTCGCCCAG
>JAIXZR010000017.1 GCA_027489455.1 Rubrivivax sp.
CATCGCATGCACAACAAGCTGTTCATTGCTGATGGCGCCTGGGCACTCTTTGGCGGACGCAACATCGCCGACAGCTACTTCCTCAAGCTCGAGGCCGACAACTTCATCGACATCGACGTGCTCGCGGCCGGGGCCCTCGTCCCGGCGCTGCAGGGCGCGTTCGATCGCTACTGGAACGCGCCGACGGCCTACCCGGTGGCGGCCATCGCCCGGGCGCCGGCAGGCGAAGCGGGCAGCGCGCGGGGGCTGCGCGACAGTTTCGATGCGGCCACTGCGCCGGCGATGGCCGAGATGCCCATGCCCGAAGTCCTGGCACCGAAGGATGTGCTCAACCAGCCGCCATTGGGCCAGCAACTCGACGACGCCGCCTTGTCCTTGCGGCCCGGGCGCGCCCAGGTGCTGGCCGACGACCCTGAGAAGCCCTTCCAGGGCGCGCCCGGGGGCGAACTCATGACCAGCAGCGTCACCTACGGCGTCTATCAGGCCATGATGAGCGCACAACGCGAGGTGCTGGCCTCGTCGCCGTACTTCGTGCCCGGGCGCACGGGGCTCGGCTTGCTGCTGGGCCTTCGCCAGCGGGGCGTGCAGGTACGCGTGCTGACGAACTCACTGGCCTCCACCGATGAGCCCCTGGTGCACCTGGCCTACGCGCGCTATCGCGAGAGCCTGCTGGCCGCGGGTGCGGAGCTGTTCGAACTGAGCCAGCAGCGCGTCAAGGACAACATGCGCATGTTCCTGTTCGGCGCGTCGCTTGGCCGGCTGCACGCCAAGACCGTGGTGGTGGATGACCACCTGGCCTACGTCGGATCGATGAACCTAGACCCGCGTTCGGCCACGCTCAACACCGAACTCGGCGCCCTGATCGATAGCCCCGCGCTGGCAGCGCAGCTGCGCACGCTGATCGACATCGACCGCCTGCACAGCGCGTACGCGCTGCGCCTGGCCACTGACGGCAGCTGTTGCGAATGGGTCATCCCCGACAGCGACGGCCGCATCGTGCTGGACCTGGAGCCCGACTCACGCTGGTGGATGCGCTGGCTGGGCAGCCTGCTGCAGCCCCTGGCACCGGAAGATCAGCTGTAGGTGGGCTGACTACGGTTTTGCCCGCGGTTCTGCCGCCGCTTCTTCCTGGCCGAGACGTCGCATGGCCTGGCGCAGAAAGCTCAGCTGTTCATTGACGTCGCGGCAGTTCTGGCAGATGACGAGGTGCAGGCGCAGGCGCGTGCGCTCGCCAGGTGGCAGCTCGGCATCCAGACCATCGCTGAGCAGCCGCGACACTTCCTTGCAGTCGAGTTCGACTTTCATGGGGTGATTCTCCAGACGGCAAGGCTCAGCGCGGTGCGCCGGCGAACCAGTTTCGTTCCAAGCATTCGCGCAACTGCATGCGCGCACGGTAGAGCATCACACCGCAATTGCTGGTGGTGATGCCCAGTTCACGACAAATGTCGGTAGTGTCCTGTTCCAGCCATTCGCGCATCATGAAGATGCGCGCCAGCTTCGCAGGCAGCCGGTCGACGCAGGCCTGCAGGGTCTCGAAGAACTGCGATTGCTCCAATGCCTTTTCAGGCTGGCGCCAGGCCGCCGGCGGCTCCTGCCAATGGCCGTCTTTCTGGAAGAGGGCGTCGAGCGCATCGTCCATGCTCTGGTCGTCCAAGGGCTCGACATGCACCTCGCGGCCGCGCTGACGCAGCACGTCGATGATCTTGAACTTGAGGATGCCCGTGGCATAGGTGCGCAGCGAGCTGCGGCCTTCGAAGTTGTCCGGCTTCTCCAACAGGGCCACGAAGGTCTCGGAGACGACATCTTCGGCCAGGCTGTCATTGCGCAGCTGCAACTGGGCAAATCGCAGCAGGGGCTTGTGGAGAGCGGCCAGTTCAGACTCGAGGCTCATGGTGGGCTGGGGTGGGCTGCGCAGCAAGAATGTGATGCCCTTTGTCGACAGGACTCAACTCACTGTATACCGCGCTTCCTGCGCCGCGATGGCCGCCATCACCTCATCCGGCTCGGCACGCTCCCGGTAGTCTGCTTCGACGTGGGCGTAGACGATCCGGCCTCTGCGGTCGATCACGTAGGTGGCGGGCACGGGCAACACCCAGCGCCCGTTGCCGTTGAGCACCGAAAGATCGTTGCCGACACGGTTGTACAGCTCGATCAGCTCAGAGGGCATCTCGAAGGCCAGGCCGAAGGCCTGGGCCGCGTGCAGGGCCGAATCGCTCAGCGCAGGGAAGGCGAGTTCGTTTTTCTCGGCCGTGGACAGCGAGTTGTCGGGCGTTTGCGGCGACACCGCCACCAGCTGGCCCCCTAGCGCTTCGAGCGCCGCGAGATGCCGCTGCCAGGCTCGCAGCTCGAGGTTGCAGTATGGGCACCAGCCGCCGCGGTAGAAGATCAGCACCAGCGGGCCTTGCTGCCACAGAGAAGCCAGCGACACCGGCCGGCTCAAGGCGTCCGGCAGCGTGAGCTCGGGCACCTGCGCCCCGACCTGCAGCGCGGTGGCTTCGATGCCGGTGGCCCGCAGGTCGGCCGTGGCCGTTTCCATCATCGCCACACGCTCGGGTGCTGCGCGTTGCACGAAGCCGGCTTTGTAGGCCGCCAGTTCCTGGCTCAGAGAGGGGTTCGTTTCCATGGCGAAGATTCCTTGAACGGATGGAGGTGGCGCTGTGCTGCGCTTCAGTTCGTCAGCGCCGGGGCGGCCGGAAAGTCCACCGGCACCTGGGTCGCGCCATGCAGGTAGTTGGTGACCGTCTTGTCGCCGATGACGACGATGACGTCGACCAGGTTCTCGGGCGTCCAGCCGGCGTCGAAGAAGGCCTGCACGAGCGCCGGGTCGGCATGACCGCGTTCGCTGGCGATGTTCTTCACCAGCCGGGCCAACGCGTCGAGCCTGGCCTCGAAGCGGGCGCTGCCGCGGCGGATCTCGAGGATCTGCTCGGGAGTGAAGCCCACCATGCCACCGATGATGGTGTGGGCCGCCAGGCAGTAGGCGCAGGCGTTGACCTGGCTGACGACGAGGTTGACCACCTCGCGCGCCTTGCCGGTGATGCTGCTCTTGGCGTTCTGGAAAGCCAGGTAGTTGCCCAGGGCGTTCTCGGACAAGGCCAGGGTGGCGTACAGGTTGGGCACCATGCCCAGGCCCTTCTTGAGGGTGTCGAAGTAGGCCTGGTTGGCGGGGGACACTTGGTCGCGGGTGGGGACTTGGATGGTGGTCATGGCAATGTTCCTGATGGGGAGGGTTTGGGAATCAGTCGGAGAAAGGTGCGCGGCGTTACGGGTGTTGGCCTATTGCGCGGTGAAGCCGCCATCGACGGCCACGCACTGCCCCGTGAGGAAGCGCGCCTTGCCGCTGGCGAGGAAGACGATGGTCTGGGCGATCTCGTCGGGCGTGCCGGCGCGGCGCGCTGGCAGGCTGGCCAGGAAGCCGCTCTTGGCGTCTTCGTTGCCGCCTGTGAATCGGTCGAGCATCTCGGTCTGCACCGGGCCCGGCGCCACCGCGTTGACGCGCACACCGGCTGCGGCGCCTTCCAGCGCGGCGCTCTTGGTCAGGCCTTCGACGGCATGCTTGCTGGCCACATAGGCCGCGGCGCCGGCGATGCCGACCTGTCCGGCCACGGAAGAGAGATTGACGATGGCGCCGGCGCCTTGCCTGAGCATCACGCGCATCTCGTGCTTCAGGGCCAGCAGGGTGCCCAGCACATTGGTGTCGAAGGTGCTGCGGTAGTTGTCTTCCGACTGCTCGGCCAGGGGCCCCAGCTGGCCTTCGGTGCCGGCGTTGTTCACGGCCACATCCAAGCGACCGAAGCGCTCAACGGTCTGCTCGACCAGGCTGCGAACGTCGGCTTCGTGGCGCACGTCGGCGCGCAGGTATTCGGCCTGCACGCCCAGCGCGCGCAGTTCGGCGGCCAGGGCCTGGCCGGCGGCGTCTCGACGGCCCGAGATGACCAGGGAGGCACCTTCGCGGGCAAAGGCCAGGGCGGTGGCACGGCCGATGCCGGTGAGGGCGCCGGTGATCAGGACAACAGGGGGGCGGGGGGTCATGGTGGGCTCCAGTCGGTGGGTGGGGTTGCGATGGAGTGAACTGTGATTGGCGCCAACGGATGCGACTAGACAGCGCAACGCACTAACATCCAGTCCAGATTGGAATGAATAGGGATTCCCGATGGACCGCCTGGCCGCCATGCAGACCTTCGTGCGCGTCGTGGAAAGCGGCAGCTTCTCGGCCGTCGCGCGGGAGGCACGCAGCACACAAAGCGCCGTGAGCAAGCAGGTGGCTGCACTGGAACGTGCGCTCGGTGCGCGATTGCTTAGCCGCACCACGCGGTCACTGGCGCTCACCGAAGAGGGCGAGCGCTACTTCGAACAGGCACGGCGCCTGGTGGCCGAGGTAGCCGAAGCCGAAAGCAGCCTGCGCCAAGGCGAACAGCAGCTGACGGGTTGGCTGCGCGTGGCGGCTTCGGTGGGCTTCGGGCGGCTCAAGCTGCTGCCCTGGGTGAAGAGCTTTCTCGCGGCCCACCCTGGCGTGAGGATCGACCTGCGCCTGAACGACGGCTTCATCGACCTGGTCGAGCAGGGCATCGACGTGGCAGTGCGCATCGGTGAGCTGTCCGACAGCAGCCTGGTGGCCAGGCGCATCGGCACCAGCCAACGGGCGCTGGTGGCCAGCCGCGCCTACCTGCGGACGCTGCCCCGGGGCCTGAGATCACCCCGGGTGCCCGAAGACCTGATGCGCCTGAACTGCATCGTCTACACCGAACTGGCCACCCAGAACGCCTGGACCTTCACGGCCGGCCCCGGTGCCCCGGTGGAGCCCGGCACCCGGGTGACGATCCGCGCGCAGGGCAATCTGCAAACCAACAGCAGCGAAGTGATCCGGGCCGCGGTGTTGTCGGGCATGGGCATCGGTTTCTCGCCAACCTGGCTGTTCGAAGCCGAGATGGGCAGCGGCGAAGTGCAGGTGCTGTTGCCCGACTGGCCCGTGCCATCGATGCCCGTGCATCTGATCAGCCCGAGCCAGCGGCGGCAGTCGGCCAAGGTGAAGGCCTTTGCCGAGCATCTGGCCACCGCCATGCTGTAGCCGCCGGATATCCCGGCAACGCTGCGGCGCTGGCGGTGCTGTGGACTCGCTGCGGGTCAATGGGCCGGCAAGAGCGAGTTCACCTGCTCCAGCCGCTGCGCCAGACGCGGCGCCGCAAAGTCCAGAAGGGCGCGCAGCTTCAGCGGAATCAGGCGTTTGCTGGGGTACACCAGGCTCACGGGAACTGCGGGGCTGTCGTATCCGGCCAGCACCGGCACCAAGTGGCCCGCGGCCACATGGGCCGCGACCTGGTACGTCGTGGCCTGAACGAGGCCGATGCCCGCCAGCGCGGCCTGCACGGCCGATTCAGGCGTGGTGGTGGACACGCGCACCGGCACGGGCACTCGTATCGCCGTGCTGGTTTCGCCCGCCCGTGCCGTGAACTCCCAGATCTTGGGCGCTCCGAGCGCTGTCCAGCTGATGCAGTCGTGCTGTGCCAACTCCGATGGCTCGAGCGGTGTGCCGCGCGCGGCCAGATAGGCCGGTGCAGCGCACACCACCATGCGGATGTGGCCGAGCTCGCGCGCCACCAGGCTGCTGTCGTGCAGTGCGCCGATGCGAACCGCGCAGTCCACATGCTCTTCAACCAGCGCCACCACGCGGTCGGCCAGTTGCAGGTGCACATTGACCTGTGGGTAAGCCTGCAGGAAATCGTGCACCACCGGCTGAAGGTGCTGCTGGCCAAAGCCCAGTGGTGCGGTGATGACGAGATCGCCCTTGGGCTGGCGGTACTCGCCCGTCACCTCTTCATCAGCGTCGCGCAGATCGTCGAGGACGCGGCGGCAGGCCTCGAAGTAGCGCTGGCCGCCTTCCGTCAGCGCCACGTGCCGCGTGGTGCGCACGAACAGGCGCACACCCAGATCTTCTTCCAGCAAAGCCACCTTGCGGCTGATGTTGGCCACGGGCGTGCCCAGTGCCCGGCTTGCGGCCGAAAAGCCCCCGCTGCGGGCGACGGCCACGAAGGCAGTGATGGCGTCGAAGCGGTCCAAAGCAGGTCCTTTCTTTCCAGAAATCAGGAAAGTCATTCGCAATAAGGCTGGATTATCAAATCTCGGGTGGTGAAAAACAATTCCCTTCACGCCAACACCGCGTATCCATTCACCCCTCTCGGAGACTTTCATGACCCGCATCCACACCCCCATCACGGTCGCTGACGCACCGGCTTCCACCCACGCCTCGCTGAAGGCCGTGGAGAAACAACTGGGCATCGTGCCCAACATGTTCCGCGTCTTGGCCAAAAGCCCGGCCGCACTGACGGGCTACCTGCAACTCAGCGGCGCTTCCAGCCAGGGCGCCCTGGACGCCGCCACCCGCGAACGCATTGCGCTGGTGGTGGCTGAACTCAACGGCTGTGGCTACTGTCTTTCGGCCCATACGTACCTGGGCCGCAACGTGGCCCAACTGGACGACGCAGAGATCACTGCCAACCGCAACGGCGCGTCCAACGACCCGATGGCCGATGTCGCGGTGCGCTTTGCCGCCGCGGTGGTGCGCCAGCGTGGGCAGGTCAGCAACGAACAGATGCAGGCGGCGCGCAGCGCTGGCTACAGCGACGCACAGCTGCTCGACATCCTGCTCGCCGTGGCCCTGAACACCTTCACCAACTACGTCAACGAAGTGGCCCAGACCGAGATCGACTTCCCGGTGGTGGCGCCGCTGCGCCGCGCTGCCTGAACCCAAAAAGACTTGGAGAACACCATGAACCCCGAATCCCCCAAGACCGCCGTCAGGCTGGCCACCCTGGTCGAGCACCATGTGGTCGACGTCAACGGACTGCGCACCTTCTACCGTGCAGCCGGGCACCCATCGCAACCGGTGATCGTGCTGCTGCACGGCTTCCCGTCGTCGTCGCACATGTTCCGCGGCTTGATTCCCCTGTTGGCCGACCGCTTCCGCGTCATCGCGCCGGACTACATCGGCTTCGGCCACTCCGCCGCGCCCGCGGTGCACGAGTTCTCGTACACCTTCGACAAGCTCACCGAGCACGTGCAGGCCTTACTGGACCGCCTGGAAGTCACCGACGCGATCTACTACATGCAGGACTATGGCGGCCCGATTGGCTTGCGCTTGGCCACTGCCCACCCCGAGCGCGTGCGCGGTCTGGTCGTCCAGAACGCCAACGCCTACATGGAAGGCCTGACGCCGGCGGTCGCCGGTGTGTTCATGCCGCTGTGGGAGAAGGGCGACGAGTCTGGCGCGCGGCGGATGCTGCTGGCCGAGACCACGCAGATGCAATACATCGCCGGCGCTCGCGACCCTGAGCATCTGAACCCCGACGCCTGGGTGCTGGACCAGGCCCTGCTGGACCGCCCGGGCAGCGCCGAGCGCCAGCTGGCCCTGTTCAAGGACTACCAGCACAACGTGCCACTCTTCGGTGTGTGGCAGGCCTACTTCCGCCAACACCAACCCAAGGCGCTAGTTGCCTGGGGGAAAGGTGATCCCTTCTTCGGCGTGCCCGGTGCCGAGGCCTTCCGTCGCGACTTGAAGGACGTGCGGGTGGAATTGCTGGACAGCGGCCACTTTGCGCTGGAGGAGGATGCGGCGCGGGTTGCTGAACTCATCAAGCAGACGTTCTGACCGCCCTGCCACCACAGGACCCGGAGGCACACCCCGCCGGGGCCCATGGGCGTTCCACGCACCAGAAACCCTCCTCACGGCGCACTTCACCCGCCGCACGCGCGAAGCTGAGGCCGGTGTTCCAGACGAGGCTCGGGTCTTTCATCATTCGGCCTGGTTAAGGGGCTCCTGGCAGGCTGCAGGATCGACGGCCATCAAGCCCGCCGCTGGGGGCGGGTCCACGCGGTCTTGCGGTGACAGCATCACGGTCACGCGGCCGTCAGCGGCGCGCACGCGCAACGCCGCAGCGCCACCAGGGATGCCGCCGGTGTGGCCGAAGGATCGATCCGCAGCCTGACCGCTGACGCCGAAGCCGTATCCCCAACCGCGGGCGATGCCGTCGGCCCGGCGCGGGGTGAACTCGTGCTGCAGGCTGGTCATGCGCTCGGCCGTGGTCGGTTGCAGCAGCCGGCCGTCCAGCAGGGCGCGGGCGAAGCGGTGCAGGTCTTCGGCCGTGGCAAATGCGCCGCCGGCCGGTCCGCCGCGCATGCGCCCAATGGGCGGCTGCTGCAGGCTGCCGTCGGCGGCCACGACCGTGGGCAGCAAGTCGCCCGGCTCAGGTGCAAACCGCACCTGCGTCATGCCGGCTGGCGCGAAGACGCGGCTTTGCAGGTAGCTCTCGAAGTCCTGCCCCGAAACGGCCTCGACGACGGCCGCCGCCAGCGCGAAGCTGGAGTTCGAGTAGCGCCAGATACCGATGTCGCGCGGCGCCTGCGCTGTGGCCAGCGGCACCAGCGCGCGCGCCGTGCGCGCTGCGTCCACGCGCTGCAGCGGCTGCTCTTCCAGGTAGCTGCCCAGGCCCGCGGTGTGCGTGAGCAGCTGCGCGATCGTCAGCGCCCTGAAGGCCTCGGGCAGTTCGGGCAGGTAGGCGCCGATCGGGGCTTCGAAGCGCACGCGGCCCGCGTCGACCAATTGGCCGATGGCCACGGCGGTGAACATCTTGCCGAGCGACGCGATGTTCATGCGCTGGCCGGCCTGGATCGCCATGCCGCCGTGGATGCCGACGGCGCGCTCGGCCACCACGGCATCACGCACGTGGCCGACCCGGAGCACGCCGCTCCAGCCGGCGGGCAGCTCAGGCCAGCAAGCCGCGGCGGAGGCGGGGAGGGTGAAGACCGCGGCGGTGGCCGCGATCACGAAGTGGCAGAGCGCGCGGGCAGACATCGGATGTCCTTCAAGAAAGACTGCCACAGGCGTCTGCGGCTGATCATCACTGGCTCGTCGTCCAACACCAAGTGATGCACGCGCCAGGGCGGGCGGAAGAACTCGCCGGTGCGGGGCGGTTCGGGAAGGGTGAATCTGCGGGGCAGGAAGGGCATGAGTTCTCCTGCGGTGTTGATCAATCGGGCGCACCCTGGGGCACCGCGGCGCTGCCGGCCAGCAGCCCGCCGTCGACGTGCAGTTCACTGCCCGTCATGTATCGGCACTCGTCGCTGGCCAGCAGCACGGCCAGCGCGGCCACCTCGGCGGGCTCGGCAAAGCGGCGCAAGGGGGTGTCGGCCACGAAGGCGGCCATGCGCGCGGCGCGTTCATCGCCTGCGCCGAGCATCGGCTCCCACATCGGCGTGAGCACGGCCGCCGGCAGGATGGCGTTGCAGCGCACGGGCAGCCGCTGCTCGGCGCAGTACAGCGCCACGCTGCGGGTGTGGTTGACCACCGCCGCCTTGCTGGCGGCATAGGCCGCAGCCGCCGGCACGCCCACCCGGGCGCTGCGCGAGGCGATGTTGACGATGCTGCCGGCCTGCGTGCTGCGGCGCATGGCGCGCAGGGCGTGCTTGCAGCCGAGGAACACACCATCCAGGTTGGTGCGCATCACGGCGTGCCAGTCGGCCAGCGCGGCGTGCTCGGGGTCGTGGCGCACGGCGGGCCCGGCTTCGAAGCCACTGATGCCGGCGTTGTTGACCAGCACGTCCAACCGGCCATGGCTATCGAGCACGCGCGCCATCGCACCGATCCAGGCCAGCTCTTCACGCACATCCAGCCTCAGCCAGGCGGCACCCAGCCGCTCCGCCGTGGCGCGGCCCCCCACCTCGTCGAGATCGCTGACGATCACGTGCGCGCCTTCGGCAGCGAAGGCCTGCGCGATGGCAGCGCCGATGCCTCGCGCGGCACCGGTCACAAGCGCCACCTTGTTCTTGAGTCGGTCCATGCGGTCTCCTTGGTGAAAAGCGACGAGTCTCAACGCAGCGTCACTGCGGGTTCGAACAACGGGCCCAGCGACAGCGCCACCTCGATCACGGTGGCCCCAAACCGGGCCTGCCCTTCGCGCCAGGGGCCCGTGCCTGCGGCGGCCAGCAGGGTGGTGGCGTGGTCAACGGGGCAGGCGTGCATGGTTGGCGGGCCGCGGCAGGCGGAGGTTGGACGATGACCCGCACAGTGAGGGCATCGGTGTGACCGCACCGTGACCGGCAGCGCCTGGCCGTCGGCGTGCAAGGCCCCTGCCAGCGGCGTGGCCTGTGCGGGCGCCTCGTCGTGGCGCAGTCCTCCCACCCGCCGCAGGTCGGTCACGGGCCGGTCACGCCACTGCGTCGACAGTCGGTGCAGTGCTCACTGCCGCGCTGCCCTGCCCATTCTTCCCGAGTTGCCCATGCCGACTTCATCCTGCAGCCTGTCGCGCCTTCGGCGTCTGCTGGCCCTTGCCTTGATCGCTGCCGCCCCGGCCGGCGGGCTGCTGACGGGCCCATCGTCCGCGCACGCGCAGGCTGCGCCAGAAGCCGCCGTGCGGGCCTTCACCGAGACCACGGCGCTGGTGCTGGGCCTGTCGTTCGACGACGGCCAGCGCCAGCGCACACGCCATTTCGTCGAGGGCTACTGGCAGCGCCGCCAGCAGCGCGAAATGGACGCCGTGATGGGCACCACCGACTTCCTGGCGCGGCTGCGCCAGACCGAGCCCGCCCTGCGCGCGGTGGGCCTGCGCATGTCGCGCCCCGCCGCACTGCGCAATCTCGCGGCGGAAGCCGAGGCCGGCGATGCGCTGGCTGCGTGGCTGCTGGTGCAGTACCACCAGAAGCACCCGGCGCTGGCGCCGGGCCGCCGCGGCGGGCTGCCCTTAACGCGGGACAGCGTCGACGGCCAGCTCGACCTGGCCCACTTCATGGCCACCGAAGTGCACCGCCAGACGGCGCGCGCACCCAACGCCGCCGAGCGCGAGCAGGCGGTCCGCGCCGCGGTGGCGCGCCACCCCAGCTTGGACGCCGAGGCCCAGTTCGCGCTGGCCCAGGCGCCGGGCGAGGCGATGCGCCTGCGCTTCGCCTGGGCCCGCAGCCAGCCGCTGGACCGCCTGCTCCTGCGCGCCGAGCTGGGCGGCCCCCTGAGCGCGGCCGAACAGGCCCAGGTGCAGCAGTTCATGGCCGGCATCCACGCCCAGTTGCAGGGGCTGGCGGCGCAAGGGCAGAACCTGCTGGGCAGCAGCCTGGCGGCGATGCGCCAGAACAGCGAAACCCCGATGGGCCGAGGCACCGTGTGGAACCCTGCGGCCAACCGCTGGGAACAGCAGGGCGGCATCGTGACCGAGTTCAACGGCACGGTGCGCGTGCCCTGAGCCGGGTGGCGATATGGCCGGCGGGTCGATGACAGCGCCCGAGCACGGCGCTTCACGCGTGTGCTGGCAGGTGGCGCTAAGCTCCGCAGGCCACAGCGCCATGAACAGCAACCTTCACCCCTTGCTGCAAGGCCTGCCGCTGCCGGCAGGCCCGGTGCGCCTGCGGGCCTTGAGCCCGAGCGATGCGCCAGCCTTCCTGGCCTACCGCAGCGACCCCCTCGTCGCCCGCTTCCAGGGCTGGCCCTTGATGGACGAGGCCGCAGCGCTGGCCTTCCTGCGCGACGCCGCGCCAGCCCCCTGGACCGTGGGCGACTGGGCCCAGATCGGCATTGCCAAGGCCGAAGACGACCAGCTGGTGGGCGACATCGGCTTGTTGCTGGAAGCGCCCGGGCAGGTGCAGATCGGCTTCAGCCTGGCCCGCCCCGCGCAGGGCCGTGGCTGGGCGCACACGGCCGTGCTCGCCTGCCTGCACGGCTTGCTGCGCCCGCTGCAGCTGCGGCGCGTGCGTGCCATCACCGATGAGCGAAACATGCCCTCGCGCCGACTGCTGCAGCGGCTTCAGTTTGCCGAGACCGGCCGCGAGGCGGTGGTGGTGAAGGGTGAAGCCTGCACCGACCTGGTTTTCGAACGCTGGCTGGATCAGCCCGATGCCATCGATTGACCCGAGTTGACCCGATGGCCTCAGAGCCGCAGCGCCTGGTGTTCTGGCGTCGGCAGGAGCAGAGCGCGCCGCAGGACTGCGAGCGCGGCCGCTGGGTTCGATGTGGGTCTGGCCATCGCTGCCGCGCTCGTCGCCGGCCAGCCACGGGCGGGCCAAATGCACCCCATGACCCAGCGGCGACACGTTGCGGCACGGCTGATCACAATACGGCGCTTGACCCGCTCGCCCCCAAGCCTGATCACGCTGACGCTGCTCACCGCGCTGTCAGCACTGACGCTGAACATGATCCTGCCGTCGCTGCCCTCCATGGCACGCGACCTGGCTGCGCGTGAATCGGTGACGGCGTTGGCAGTATCGGGCTACATGCTGGCTTCGGCGCTGTTCCAGCTGGCTCTGGGGCCCGTCTCCGACCGCTTCGGCCGCCGGCCCGTGATGCTGGGCGCCTTGCTGCTGTTCATCGGCGCTTCGCTGGGTTGCATGCTGGCGTCCAACGTGGCCGTGTTGCTGGCCTGCCGGGTGCTGCAGGCCGTGATCGTCGCAGGGGCTGTGGTGTCCAGCGCAACCATCCGCGACCGGCATTCGGCCGTCGATGCGGCTGCCAAGCTGAGCCTCATCGCGTCGGCGATGGCGGTGGCACCGATGCTGGGGCCCATGCTGGGGGGCGTGCTGGACGTGAGCCTGGGCTGGCGCGCCGTCTTCGCGCTGTATGCCCTGCTGGGCGGCGCGCTGCTGCTGCTGGCCTGGGCCGATATGGGCGAGACGCGTGCCCCGGGGCTGCCGGCGCCGCGCCTGGCCGACTGGGGGGCTTTGCTGCGCTCCAGTCGCTACTGGGCCTACGTGCTGTGCACGGCCTTCTCGGTGGGCGCCTTCTACGTGTTCGTCACCGGCGTGCCCTACGTGGGCCAGGCGGCCTGGGGTCTGTCACCCGCCGAGGTCGGCCTCGGCGTGGGGTCCATCACTGGCGGCTTTCTTGTCGGTGCAGCCATCAGCGCGCGGCAGGCACGCCGGCTGGGCCTGGGCGTGCTGATGGTGACGGGCCGGGTCGTCGCCGTGGTGGGCATGGTGCTGGGTCTCGGGGCGTTCGCGGCCGGTGCCTCGCACCCGCTGGCGCTGTTCGGTCTCACGCTCTTCGTCGGCCTGGGCAACGGCCTGACGCTGCCCAGCGCCAACGCTGGAACCTTGTCGGTTCGCCCGGCACTGGCCGGCACGGCCGCGGGGCTGGGCGGCGCGCTGGTGATGGCCTTGGGGGCGGTGCTGAGCACGCTCACGGCGCTGGTGGTGGAAGGTTCGCCCACGCCCACCGCTTTGCTCAAGCTGCTGACGGGCTGTGTGCTGCTATCGCTGGTGGCTGCGCTGGTCGCCCTGCGGCTGGAGCGCGCTGCGACGCGCGAGTCCACATCGCATCCCGCCACAGGTGCGATGGCGACAGGCCTGCCCGATGCGTCACGCGACGCCTGAGCAAAGCTGTTCGGATCTGTGAGACTTCTGCCTAGCCGCCAGCCGGGCGAGCGCCGAAAGCTGATGCAAACGTCCGTTGGGTGGCCCTCACCGAGGGCACGCTGGCCGCAGTCCACAAACGCTGCAGAGCGGCACCTCGCGGGGTATAGACCTCGGCAGCGCCAGACTGGCACCAGTTCGCCCCAGCAAACGAAAAAGCCAGCAGGCGCTGGCCTGCTGGCTCTCTGTTTACCTGGCTCCTCGACCTGGGCTCGAACCAGGGACCTACGGATTAACAGTCCGGCGCTCTACCGACTGAGCTATCGAGGAACAGCCTCGCAGTATAGCCCGGAAATCCAGCGACTGAAGCTGCGTCAGAAGGCAGATTGCACGGACGCCCTGAAGGTGCGGGGGCCGACGGGGTAGAGGTAGGCGTGGCCAAACTGGTAGGGCGATTCCTTCCAGGCGCGCCGGTCGGTGACGTTGTCGACGGCCAGCCGCCAGACCAGGGCGCCGCCGGCGGTGGCCTGGCGCCAGCGCAGGCCCAGGTCCCAGCGCTGCCAGCCGGGGATGGTGATGCTGCTGTCGTACGGCAGTACGACGCGGTTGCCTTCTGCCGTGAAGTTGGCCTGCAGCGCAAGCCCGGGCAGGGCGGGCGGGCGGTATTCCGCGCCCAGGCGCAGGCTGGTGCGGGGCACGTTCACGGGCCGCTGGCCGTTGATGCCCGGGCTCTGCGAGCCGCGCCTTTCGGCCTGCAGCAGCATGGCACTGCCCTGCGCCGTCCAGGCCGCGAAGGTCTGAGCCCATTGCGCTTCGATGCCGCGGTGGCGGGCACTGCCGTCCACGCGTCGCTCGCAACTGGCGTTGTTGCTGTTGCAGGGGCCGATGTCGGCGGATACGCCGCGGTCGATGTCGAACAGCGTGATCGCGGCCTCGACCTGATCGTTGCCATGCTTCAGGCCCAGCTCGGCCTGGCGGCTCGTCAGCGCCAGCGATGCACCGGCGTTGACGTAGCGGGGGCGGTTGGGCGCCACGTCGGTTTCCAGGCCGCGGCCCCAGCTGGCGTAGACCAGGGTCTTGGGCGTGAGCTGGGCCGACGCGGCCAGCCAGGGGGTGGTGGCCTGGCGGTCGACAGCGGTGGCGCGCAGGCTGCCGCTGCTGTCGGCGCTGGTGCGCACGCTGCGGCGGTCCAGCCGCACGTGGCGCAGGCCCGCCCACAGCTGCCAGGTCTCGTCCAGCCGCACGGTGTTGCGCGCAAACCATTCCAGACCGCGTTCGTCACGGTTGGTGTTGGCGTCGCCAAAGCCGGCGCTGGGGCGGGTCTGCAGGCTGCCGTCGATGCGGCCGGTGCCTGCGATGTCGAAGACCTGATCCTGCAGACGTGCTTGGTAGGTGGTGCGCAGCAGGCCGGTTTCGAAGCGGTGCAGCACGGTGCCAGCCTGCGCCTGGCCGGCCAAGGTCAAGGCCAGCGCGCCGCTGCGGCGGCGTTCGTTGTTGCTGATGTATTCCCAGTAGGTGAAGCTGCCGTCCGGGGCGAAGCGGTCGCAGTAGTCGCTGCAGTTGTAGTCGCTGTCGTAGACGCCGTAGGGGAAGGCGGTGCGGTCGTCGGTCTTCAGGCGCTGTGTCATGGCATGCGCCGTCAAGCGCCAGCCTTCGGCCCAGGCGCCCAGCCCGCGCAGTTGCTGCTGCCAGCGCAGCGATGCCGTGTTGCCGCTGAAGACCACCGGCTGGGCCCAGGGCTGGGCGTTGAGGTTGCGGCGGATGTCGATGCGCGCCGGGTCGGGCACCGCGTTGCCCAGCAGGCTGTAGCCGGCCACGCTGGGCTGGCTCTGGCGGCTGTTCTCGATCTCGGCCTGCAGCAGGCTGTCGGGGCTGAGCTGCCAGTCCAGTGCCAGCGCCGCCAGGCGGCGGCTGCCGCGGGTGTCGCGCGTCTGCGGGTCCATCCGCTCAGCGGCCAGGTTCAGCCGCAGGCCGATGGCGCCATCGGGGCCGAAGCGATCGCCCAGATCGACGGCCCCCAGCACGGAGCCCGGTTCACGCCACTCCAGCCGCCCCTGCCGCACCCCGGCGGCAGGCCGCTTGACGACGACGTTCACCAGGCCGCCTGGCGCACTGGTGCCGGCCTGGATGCCGCTGGTGCCCTTCAGCAGTTCCAGCCTGTCCTTGTTGTCCAGGGCAAGCGCGGTCTCGGCGTTGATGGGCAGGCCGTCGCGGCGGTAGTTGAAGCGGTTGTCCAGGGTATAGCCGCGCGACGAGAGGTTGGCGATGTAGCCCTCGGCGTTGTAGGCATCGCCGATGCTGGCGTCCAGGCGTGTCAGCGCGCCCAGACTGGTGACACCCTGGTCGGCCAGCATCTGGCCGCTGAAGACGCTGGCCTGCAGCGGGGCCTTGGCCAGCGGGACATCGCCAAAGCCCGCCAGCGCGGGCGTGGCTGCGCTGCGGCCTGTGATGGTGATGCTGCTGGCGCTGCCCTGGGCAGCTGCCGGGCCCAGCGCGCACCCCAGGCAGGCCACGGCTACGGCCAGAACGGCCGGGCGCAGGCGGTGGTGTTGTTGTTGTTGGTGCGAAAGCGCCGCACGACCGCCGGCCTGGCGGCTGACGGGTGGGTTGAAACGTTCGAATGCCATCGTGTGCCTTGTGCTTTGATGGCAGGAATGCGCGTCAAAGACACTGGCAAGGTGGCAAGGCGCCACCGGGGCCACGGGCTTGAAGACTGCTTCCCTGCGCGAGGATTACCTCAATCAGGTTCAAAGGGACTTTCTCAGTCGGCCCGGTGGGGACACCGGGCCAACACCCCTAGCGGATGCGTCGCGAAGTATCGCGGCGCGGGCGGATTATGTCCGCATCTGTGGCGTCAAGCGTTCGCCGTCAATCGAAGACCGGGGATTCCACGCCCAGCACCTTGTGCAGCTTCGGGCTGGTGGTGGTGTACTGCAGCAGCACGCGCTTGTCGGGGAAGACGATCGGCGATGCCCCGAAGGCCGCCAGTGCGGCTTCGTGGAAGCCCGACAGGATGAGCTTCTTCTTGCCCGGGTAGACGTTGATGTCGCCCACGGCAAAGATGCCGGCGATGGTGGTCTGGAATTTCTCGGTGTCCACCGTGATCTGCTTGCGGTCGATGCCCAGGCCCCATTCCGCGATCGGGCCCAGCTTGGGGCTCAGGCCGAAGAAGACCAGCAGCATGTCCAGCGGCACCAGACGGGTGACACCGTCGGCGCCCGTGACCTTCAGCTGCGAAAGACGGTTGTCCTTCTCCTCGAAGCCCGTGACCTGGCCGACCACGAACTGCATCTCGTAGGCGTCGCAGAGTTCCTTCATCTTCGCCACCGATGCCGGCGCGGCGCGGAAGCCGTCGCGGCGGTGGATCAGGATCACGCTCTCGGCCTTGTGGGGGCCTTCCTGCGCGAAGTTCAGCGCCCAGTCCAGGGCTGAATCGCCGCCGCCCACGATTACCAGGTTCTTGCCGGCAAACTGCGCAGGGTTCTTCACGCGGTAGAAGAGCTGGGTCTCGTCAAACTTCTCCAGGCCGTCGACCTTCAGCGTGCGCGGCTGGAAGGAGCCCACGCCCCCGGCGATGAAGATCGTCTTGCTCAGGAACTGCGTGCCCTTGCTCGTTTCGACGAAGAAGCGCCCGTCGTCCTGCTTGCGCACCGTCGTCACCTCCTGCCCCAGGTGGAACGTGGCCTCGAAGGGCTCGATCTGCTTGCGCAGGTTGTCGGTCAGCTCCTTGCCGGTGCACACGGGCACGGCCGGGATGTCGTAGATCGGCTTGTCGGGATAGAGCTCGATGCACTGCCCGCCCGGGTAGGCCAGGCTGTCGATGATGTGCGCCTTGATCTCGAGCAGGCCGAGCTCAAACACCTGGAACAGGCCGACGGGCCCTGCGCCGATGATCACGGCGTCAGTCTGGATGGGTTCAGTGCTCATGAGAAAAGTAGAGGAGACAGGGGACTCAAACCCAGCTCCCCCGCGTGGAACCGGCTCTGCCGGTCCACTGCGGGGCGGCCCCCTCGGGGGGTAGCGAGCGAAGCGAGCTTGGGGGCAAGTGTTATCTGGCCAGCTGGTCCAACTTGTCCTTGCGGTCTTTCCACTCGTCGGCTTCGGGCAGCGGGGCCTTGCGTTTGGTGATGCTGGGCCACTTGCGCGACAGATCGGCGTTGATCTTGATGAACTGCAGCTGCTCGGTGGGCACGTCTTCCTCGGGCAGGATGGCGTTCACCGGGCATTCGGGGATGCAGACCGCGCAGTCGATGCATTCGTCGGGGTCGATCACCAACATGTTCGGCCCTTCGCGGAAGCAGTCGACAGGGCAGACATCGACGCAGTCGGTGTACTTGCACTTGATGCAGGATTCGAGGACGACGTGGGTCATGGAAAGGCGCTGGGTTGATGGCGGCACGCAGGGGTGCCTGGCGCGCCGCCGCAGCCGTGGCGGCACAACAAGGTGAGCGGGCGATTTTAGGCCGGCCGCTGCTCGGTGGTGGCGACCGGGTGATCCACCGGCGCGGGCAACGCGGCAGGATGCAGCGCGGGCACCACGCCGCAGGGCAGGGCGCCGGCACCCACCGTCACCACCGTGGGCCGCCCGGCATGCAGCAGCGCTGCCGCGGCCAGGCCGTGCAGCGGATGCTGGCTGGCCAGGCTGTCGGGCCAACCGGCGCGCGAAACCACGCTGGTGGGCGTATCGGCGGGCCAGCCCGCAGCGCGCAGCCGCCGGCCCAGGGCGCCAAGCTGACGGCCGGCCATGTAGAAGACTTCGGTATCGGCATGCCGGCCGGCCTGCAGCTGGCCTTCCCGCGTCATCGCGGTGCTCAGGCTGACGCTGCGGCCCGCGCCGCGGCGCGTCAGCGGGCGGCAGGTGTCGGCCGCCGCGGCCAGGGCTGCCGTGACGCCGGGCACCACCTCGCAGGCGATGCCGGCCTGCGCCAGGGCCTGCAGCTCTTCTTCCAGCCGGCCGAAGACGCTGGGGTCGCCGCCCTTCAGGCGCACCACGCAGGCCTGGCGCAGGGCGTGGTGCACCAGCAATGCGTTGATGCTGGCCTGGCCGGTGGCGTTGCAAAAGCCACGCTTGCCCACGTCCACCCACGTGGCCTGCGGTGCCATCGCGCGCAGGGCTGGGTCGGTCAGCGCGTCGAACAGCACCACATCGGCACTGCGCAAGCGCGCGGCGCCGCGCAGCGTCATGAGGTCGGCCGCGCCGGGGCCCGCGCCGATGAAGACGACGCGCCCCGGCCCGTTGCCCGGGGCCGGCGGGCCGTTGCGCGCGGCCGTCACGTCGCGGCTTCCGTGCTGCGCACCATCACCGCGCCGCTGGTCCGGTGGCTGGCCGGGTCCACCACGATCAAGGCACCGGCCTCGCGCTGCTGGGCATACGGGGCCAGCGGCAGCGGCTGCTGCAGGTCGAAGGTGACTTCGGCGATCTCGTTCACCGCCAGCGTCTGCGCGGCACTGGGCTGAAGGGTGTGGATGTCCAGCCGGTGCTCGATGCTGGCCAGCCGCGCCTGCACCCAGCGGTGGCCGTGGCGCAGCAGGTACTTGCGGCCGGGCGTGGCGGGCTCGGTGTCCAGCCAGGCCAGCGTGGCGCTGAAGCGCTGCGATGCCTGCAGTTCGCCCGGGGCGCCCAGCCAATCGCCGCGCGAGATGTCGAGCTGGCGGTCCAGCACCACGCCGGCCGATCGGCCGGCTGCCACCTGCTCGCAGGGGCCGTTGGCGTCGCGCAGGGCAGCGACGGTGGCCTGCTCGCCGCTGGGGAAGACTTGCACGGCATCGCCCACGCGCACGCGACCGCTGGCCACGCGGCCCCAGAAGATGCGCGGCTGCTCCCCCACCCCCGGCCGGTCGGCCAGCAGGCCGCGCGCCACATACTGCACCGGCAACTGCAAGCCCGTGCCCGGTGCGGCGCCGGCCAGTTCGGCCGTGGCCGGCAGCGATTCCAGCACCTGCAGCAGGCTGGGCCCGCGGTACCAGGGGCTGGCCAGCGGCTCGACGACGTTGTCGCCGCGCAGCGCCGACACCGGCACGATCGCCGCCACGGCGATGCCGGCTTCGGTGGCAAAGGCCTGCAGGCTGGCCTGCACCGCGGCAAAGGCCGGCGCGGGATCGGCCACGGCATCCAGTTTGTTCACCGCAAACACGATGCTGGGCACGCGCAGCAGATGTGCCAGCAGCGCATGACGGCGGGTCTGCGGCAGCAGGGGCACAGGGCGGCTGGCGTCGCGATGGTCGAGCTTGGTGATGTCCACCAACACCACCGCGGCGTCGCTGCCAGCAGCGGCCGTCACCATGTTGCGGGTGTACTGCTCGTGGCCGGGCGCGTCGGCGATGATGAACTTGCGCCGCGGCGTGGCGAAGTAGCGGAAGGCCACGTCGATGGTGATGCCCTGCTCGCGTTCGGCTTCCAGGCCGTCGGTCAGCAGCGAGAGATCGAAATCCGGCCCGGCGCCAGCGGCCGCGCCGCCCCGGGCGCGCAGGGTGCCGATCTGGTCGGCCAGCAGGGCGCGGCTGTCGTAGAGCAGGCGGCCGATGAGCGTGCTCTTGCCGTCGTCCACGCTGCCGGCCGTCAGGAAGCGCAGCGCCTGGCGCGCCGGCGCCAGGGTGGATGGGGTGGCCAGGGTGGCGGGCGCTGTCATCAGAAGTAGCCTTCCTTCTTGCGGCGTTCCATCGCCGCTTCGCTGCTGCGGTCGTCCATGCGCGTGGCACCGCGTTCGCTGATCGTCACCGTCATCGTCTCGGCCACCACTTCGGCGGCGTTGGCGGCCGGGCTTTCCACCGGGCAGGTGCAGGTCATGTCGCCCACGGTGCGAAAGCGCACCTGGGCACTTTCCACCGTCTCGCCGGCCTGGGGCGGCGTCACCGCCGTCACCGGCACCAGCAGCCCCTTGCGCCGCACCACCTGGCGCGGGTGCGCGTAGTACAGGCCCGGCAGCGGGATGCCTTCACGCGCGATGTACATCCACACGTCCAGCTCGGTCCAGTTGCTGATGGGGAAGACGCGGAAGTGCTCGCCCGGGCGCAGCCGGGTGTTGAACAGCGTCCACAGCTCGGGCCGCTGTTCCTTCGGCTGCCACTGGCCGAAGCTGTCGCGGTGGCTGAAGATGCGTTCCTTGGCGCGAGCCTTTTCCTCGTCGCGCCGGGCGCCGCCGATCAGCGCGTCGAAGCGGTGTTCCTCGATCGCTTCCAGCAATGCCACCGTCTGATGCGGGTTGCGCGATTCGAGCTCGTGCGCCAGACGCACCGTGCCGCGGCGGATCGACTCCTCGACATGGCCCACCACCAGGCGTTCCCCCATCTCGGCCACGCGCTGGTCGCGGAAGGCGATCACCTCTGGGAAGTTGTGCCCCGTGTCCACGTGCAGCAGCGGGAAGGGCAGCCGGCCCTTGAAGCTCTGACCCCGGGCGTTCTCGCGCACCTTGAAGGCTTTCTCGGCCAGCCGCAACACGACGCAGGAATCCTTGCCGCCCGAAAACAAGAGAGCCGGGCGTTCGAAGCTGGCCGCGACTTCGCGCAGGATGAAGATGGCCTCTTCTTCCAGGCCATCGAGGTGGCGATGGTCGTAGGCCGGGGTCAGGTGCTGGGTGTCCAAGGGGGCGTTCATGCGGTGTGGGGCGTGGATGGGGCGTGGACATGCAA
>JAIXZR010000105.1 GCA_027489455.1 Rubrivivax sp.
AGGAAGTGAAGATGTCCAAGCGCGCCGGCACGTCCGTCAGCGTGCGCGACCTGATCGACTGGACCAGCCGCGACGCGGTGCGCTTCTTCCTCATCAGCCGCAAGGCCGACACCGAATTCGTCTTCGACGTCGACCTGGCGCTGAAGGCCAACGACGAGAACCCGGTGTTCTACGTGCAGTACGCGCACGCCCGCATCTGCTCGGTGCTGGCGGCCTATGCCGAAAAGGCCGGCACCGCGGCCGCTGCCGGCCTGGCCCAGGCCGATCTGGCCCGGCTCACGGCCCCCACCGAAGCGGCGCTGATGCTCAAGCTGGCCGACTACCCAGCCATGCTGACGCGCGCTGCCGCCGACCTGGCGCCGCACGACGTGGCCTTCTACCTGCGCGACCTGGCGGCCGCCTTTCATCACTACTACGCGGCCGAGCGCTTCCTGGTCGACGACGCCGCGCTGGCGCAAGCGCGGATGGCGTTGCTGGCGGCCACGGCCCAGGTGCTGCGCAATGCGCTGGCGGTGCTGGGGGTCAGTGCCCCGCAAGCGATGGCGCGCGAGAGCCTGGCCGACGCCGAGGTGGCGGCATGAAGGCCGCTGCAGACGCGCGCGCCCCGAAGGCCAAGCAGCGCGGCGGCTTCGCGCTGGGCGTGGTCGTGGGCCTGCTGGTGGGCCTGGCGATGGCGCTGGCCGTGGCGCTGTACATCACGCGCGCGCCCATCCCCTTCGTCAACAAGGTCCCCCAGCGCACGGCCGAGCAGGACCAGGCCGAGGCCGAGCGCAATCGCAACTGGGACCCCAACGCGCCGCTGGGCACCAAGCTGCCGCCGCGGCCAGTGGCCGCGGTGCCGGCCGAGGGCGCCAGCGCGGCCTCCAGCCCGGCGGGCATGGCACCGCCGGCGGCGCCGCCTGCCGCGGTGGCGGGTGCATCGGCGCCGGCAAGCCCGGCATCGGCTGCCAAGGCGCCCGGGCGCGACCCGGCGGCCATCCTGTCAGGCACCGACCCGGCGGCCAAGCCCGCGGCCGATCCGTTCATCTACTTCGTCCAGGCCGGCGCCTTCACCCGCAGCGAAGACGCCGAGCAGCAGCGCGCCAGGCTGGCCATGGCCGGCCACACGGCCCGCATCAGCGAGCGCGAGCAGGCCGGCCGCACCGTCTACCGCGTGCGCCTGGGCCCGCTGAAGAGCCGCGAGGAAGCCGACGGCCTGCAGCTCAGGCTGCAGGAATCGAGCATCGAATCGCAGATCGTCCGCGTCGAGAAGCCCTGAGGCGGCACCTCGGCCCCCGGCCCGTGCCGCGGGAGCGCCAGGCCGACAAAGGAACTGCGTCAGCCGGGTTTGCTCCGAAGCCGTTAAGGTGCTGACCGATCTCCCATTCCCATCGAAAGGATCTTCATGAAGCGGCGCGATTTCTCCCTGCAACTGGCCGCCACCGGTCTGGGCCTGGCCGTGGCCGGCACCGCGCGCGCCCAGGGCGCGCCGGTCGAGGGGACGCACTACGTCAAGCTCAACACGCCGGCCAGCGTCAACGTGCCGGCGGGCAAGAAGGTCGAGGTGGTCGAGTTCTTTGGCTACTGGTGCCCGCACTGCTTTGCGTTCGAGTCCACCCTGGACGCCTGGATCAAGCGCCTGCCGGCCGATGTGGCCTTCCGGCGTGTGCCGGTGGCCTTCAGCGTGCCCCAGCAGTCCCTGCAGAAGGCGTTCTACGCGCTCGAAGACCTGGGCCAACTCGAGAGCCTGCACCGCAAGATCTTCAGCGCCATCCACCAGCAGAACCGCCGGCTGGGCACCGATGCCGAGATCTTCGATTTCGTCGGCGCCCAGGGCGTGGATATCGCCAAGTTCCGTGCAGCCTTCAGCTCTTTCAGCACCGCGACGCGCAGCAACCGGGCGCGCCAGCTGTCGCAGGAGTACAAGATCGACGGTGTGCCGACGCTGGGCGTGCAGGGGCGCTTCTTCACCTCGGGCTCGCTCACGGGCGGCAACGACGGCATGGTGCGGGTGGCGGATTTCCTCATCAACCGCGCCCGCAGCGGCGCCTGATCCGGCCCGGGTGGGCCGCCGGGCCTGCCGGCCCGGGGCGGCAGGCGCGCACTAATCCCGCCAGGCGCGTTCATCGCGTATTCGTGGGGCGTTCATGGCGCGCACGGGGCCCTCAACGGTGCATCAAGCAGGCTAGAATGGTCTGCAAGTTTCGTGCCGTTTGAGATGCTGCCGCTGCCTTCCTCCCCCTTGCCCGCTGCCTTGCCCGCTGCCTTTCCCGCGCGGCTCGCCTGCGCTGCACGCCTGGCCTGTGGCCTGGCCGTTGCGCTGGCCTGCGCCCCGGCGCTGGCAGAAAAGGCCGACCGCAACAAGCCCATGGTGCTGGAGGCCGACCGCAGCGGCACCCTGGATCTGCAGCGGCAGGTTTTCGTCTACGACGGCAACGCCGTCATCACCCAGGGCACGATGGTGATGCGCGCTGACCGCATCGAAGTGCGCCAGACGCCCGATGGCTACTACACCGGCCAGGCCATCGGCAGCCCGGGCAAGCCGGCCAGCTGGCGCCAGCGCCGCGACGGGCTGGACGAAACCGTGGAAGGCACCGCCGACCGCATCGATTTCGATGGCCGTGCCGACACTCTGCGCTTCGTCGGGAACGGCGCAGTGCGCCGTCTGCGTGCTGGCGTGGTGGCCGACGAGATCAACGGTGCCGTCATCGTCTGGGACAACCTGGCCGAGGTCTTCCGCGTCGAAGGTGGCGCCAGCACCGCCGTCAACCCTGGCGGCCGCGTGCGCGCCGTGCTGGCGCCACGTGCCGAAGGCGCCGCATCGGCGGCATCGGCGGCAGCCCCTGCCACGGGCCTGACCCCCAGCCGCAGCCTGGGGGGTGCCCCGACGGGCAACCCGCCCCGTGCCCCGCGCTGAGATGGCGGCGAGCAGCACAGGCGCGGCGGCCGTGGCTGCAGCGGCGCCGGCCGCTGCCGCAACGCCCAGCCGGCTGGAGGCCACCGGCCTGCAGAAGACCTACGGCCAGCGCAAGGTCGTCAAGGACGTGCATCTGGCCGTCGCCGCAGGGGAAGTGGTGGGCCTGCTGGGCCCCAACGGCGCCGGCAAGACCACCACCTTCTACATGGTGGTGGGTCTGGTGCGGGCCGATGCTGGCGAGATCCTCATCGACGGCCGGGCGGTGCAGGGCCTGCCCATCCACCAGCGTTCTCGCCTGGGGCTGTCTTACCTGCCGCAGGAAGCGTCGATCTTCCGCAAGCTCACGGTGGCCGAGAACATCCGCGCCGTGCTCGAGCTGCAGCACGGCAGCGATGGCCGGGCCCTGCCCAGGGCGCGCATCGAAAGCCTGCTGCAGGGCCTGCTGCACGACCTGTCGATCGAGGGCCTGCGCGATTCGCCGGCCCCGGCGCTGTCAGGCGGCGAACGGCGGCGCGTGGAAATCGCCCGCGCCCTGGCCACGCAGCCGCGCTTCATCCTGCTGGACGAGCCCTTCGCCGGCGTCGACCCGATCGCCGTGATGGAGATCCAGCGCATCATCGGCTTCCTGCGCGAACGCGGGATCGGCGTGCTCATCACCGATCACAACGTGCGCGAGACGCTGGGCATCTGCGACCGTGCCTACATCATCAGCGACGGCAGTGTGCTGGCCGAAGGCACGCCCGACGAGATCGTCGCCAACGCCGAGGTCCGCAAGGTCTACCTCGGCGAGAACTTCCGCATGTGATGAAGCCGTCACTCCAAGTACGGCTCTCGCAGCACCTGGCGCTGACGCCGCAGCTGCAGCAGTCGATCCGGCTGCTGCAGCTGTCCACGCTGGAGCTGCACCAGGAAGTCGAGCAGATGCTCGAACAGAACCCCTTCCTGGAGGCCGACGACGAGGCCGGTGCCACGGCCTTCGACACCCCGGCCGAGCGCCAGGCCGTGGACCGTGTGGCCGAGCGCGAAAGCAGCGACGCCGGCGAGGCCCAGGACAGCGGCGACGCGGTGGCCGAGATCCGGGCCGAGGAATTCGGCAGCACCGAACGCGAGGACTGGGAAAACGGCACCGAGGGCGACGATTTCGACGGTATCCGCGAGACCCCCAGCCTGAACAGCGGCAGCAGCAGCGGTGGCGATGGTGATGGCGACGAGATGGACGCGCAGGACCGCCGCAGCAGCAGCGTCAGCCTGCAGGACCACCTGCGCGATCAGCTCATGGGCATGCGGCTGGCCGACGAGGACCGCGCCGCGCTGTGGGTGCTGATCGAATCGCTGGACGGTGACGGCTACCTGGCCGACCCGCTGGAAGAGATCGCCGAGCGCCTGGCCGAGATGCTGGTGGATGCCGAGCCCGCTGAACCCGATGTCCTGCTGGACCGCCTGCGCTGCGCCCTGCGTTGGCTGCAAAGCATGGAGCCCATCGGCGTGGGCGCCCGCAACCTGGGCGAATGCCTGGCCCTGCAGCTGCGCCAGCGGCCCAAGACGCCGGCGCGGCAGGTGGCGCTGCGCATCAGCGAGCAGTACCTGGAACTGCTGGCGCGCCGCGACATGCGCCGCCTGACGGCGCTGACCGGCGCCAGCGAAGAGCTGGTGCGCGAAGCGCACGAGCTCATCAAGGCCTGCGAGCCCAAGCCCGGCCGGCCTTTTGCGCAGACTGAATCGAACGCCCTGGTGCCCGACGTCATCGTGCGCAAGACCGGCCGCGGCCTGAGCGTGGTGCTGAACCCCGACGTGATGCCCAAGCTGCGGATCAACGATCTCTACGCCCAGGCCGTGCGCGGCAGCCGCGGCAGCAACGGCCAGCCCGGGCTGGGTGCGCGGCTGCAGGAAGCGCGCTGGTTCATGAAGAACATCCAGCAGCGCTTCGACACCATCCTGCGCGTGAGCAAGGCCATCGTCGAGCGGCAGAAGAACTTCTTCAGCCATGGCGCGATCGCGATGAAGCCGCTGGTGCTGCGCGAGATCGCCGATGAACTGGGCCTGCACGAAAGCACCATCAGCCGCGTGACCACGGCCAAGTACATGGCCACGATCCACGGCACCTTCGAGCTGAAGTATTTCTTCGGCAGCAGCCTGAACACCGACGCCGGCGGCAACGCCAGCAGCACCGCCGTGCGGGCCCTGATCCAGCAGCTGATCACCGCCGAGGACGTGAACAAGCCGTTGTCGGACAGCCAGCTCAGCGAGATGCTGGAAGAGCAGGGCATCCAGGTAGCGCGGCGCACAGTGGCGAAGTACCGCGAGGCACTGAAGATTGCCCCCGCCAGCCAAAGGCGGCGGATGTGAGCCGTCGCCTGGCGGCCGCTCAGCCCGCGCGTCGCCGGCTGGCCAGCAGGCAGCCAGCCAGGCCCAGCGCCATCAGGGCCCAGGTGCCGGGCTCGGGGATCGGCGCCGTGAAGCCCGAGATGCGCACGACCTGGTTGCTGCCGCCGAAGGTGGAAAAGTAGAAGTCGCCCGTCACCGGGTCGATCGTGGCGCCCTCGGCACCCGTCAGCCCCGAGAGGAAGTTGCGGCGGGTGGACAGCACTGGGTTGCCCTGGGCGTCGACCTCGTAGGCGCTGACGGACCCGGCCGAGTAGTCGGACACCAGCATGCTGTTGACGCCGAAGGCGGGATTGCCGGCCGGGATGTAGACGAAGCCTTCGGGCCCACCTGGCAGGTTCTGGATGCCGGGGGTGGTGCTGTCGATGTCGACCTGGGTCAGCCCGGTCAGGTCGAAGGTGCCGTTGCCGTCAGGCGTCAGGCTCGCGCTGTACCACTGGCCGCCGCTGTAGCTGACGAGCTTGATCAGCCCCGCGCCGCCAAAGCCGGCCGGCACGAAGTTGATGGCCGACAGCGACGAGGCCACGCCCAGCGGGGCGAGGTCGATGATCTTGTCTTCGTCGATGCTGCCAGGCTTGGTCTGGCCCAGACCGTTGATGGGCCAGCGGGCGGTGAAGAGCACGCCGTTCGGGCCGAAGACCACGCCGCCGTCGTTGTACTCGCCCACGCTGCCGGTGGGCCCGCCGAAGCGCTGGGCCGTGCCGACGAAGCCGGTGATGGCGCCGCCGGCGCCGCGGGCCACGTCGATGGTGTAGAGGCTGCCCGTCGCGCCGTTGGCTGCGCCGCCGATCAGCAGCGTGTCGCTGTCCAGAAAGGTCAGGCCGCCGTAGTTGGTGGGCAGCCCGGGCACCGAGCCCAGCGAAAGCACCGAATAGTTCGAAGCGAAGGCGGCGCCCAGGGTCTGCGCCTGCGCAGTGACCGAGCCCAGGCACAACAAGGCGGCAGCGAGAATGCGGTTCATGGCTGATTTCTCCAGTGACCAGACGATTGTTCGCCCGGCGGCTGCCGCCCCGCATCCCGCGGGCGCGGGGGCCGGCCTCCCTAGGTCAGCAGGGTGGGGGGCGCCTTGAGCCGCCGCGTCACGCTTTTTCTGCCCTGCGCCAGCGGCAGCGAGGCCTGGCTGGCCGAAGAGGTGCAGCGCATCGTCGGCGCGGCTGCCCCACCCGCGGAGGCCGGCCGCGGTGGCGTGTGGGTGCAGGGCGACGAACGCACGGCCATGCAGCTGAACCTGGAAAGCCGCATCGCCCAGCGCGTGCTGTGGCCGCTGGCCGAAGGCCCGTACCGCAGTACCGAAGACCTGTACGCGCTGGGCCGCCGCGTGCCCTGGGGCGACTGGATCACACCGCAGCAGACGCTGCGCGTGGACGTGGTGGCGATGAAGAGCCCGCTGCAGAGCCTGAACTTCGCGGCCCTGCGCATCAAGGACGCCGTCTGCGACACGCTGCGCGAAGCCACGGGCGAACGCCCCAGCGTCGACACCCGCCACCCCGACTTGCCGCTGGCGCTGTTCGTCGGCCCCGAGCACGCGATGCTCTATGCCGACACCTCGGGCGAGGCGCTCTTCAAGCGCGGCTGGCGTGAAGACACGGGCGAAGCGCCGCTGAAAGAAACCCTGGCCGCGACGATGCTGGCCGCCATCGGCTGGCAAGGGCGGGCCGAAGACGGCCCGCTGCTGGACCCCTGCTGTGGCGCCGGCACCATCGCCATCGAAGCCGCGCAGCTGGCCTGCGGCATCGCGGCCGGCAGCCAGCGCCGCTTTGCCTTCGAACGCATGCTGCCCTTCCGGCCGCACCTGAACACCTGGCGCAGCCTGCAGCAGGCCGCGCGCTCGCGCGTGCATGCGCCGGCCGTACCGGTGTTTGCGGGCGACGTGAGCTTCCGCATGACGGACTTCGCACTGCGCAATGCGCGCCGGGCGGGCGTGGACCACGCCATCGAACTGAAGACGGCCGACGCGCTGCAGCGCCTGCCGCCGGCGCCGCGCGGCACGGTGCTGATGAACCCGCCGTATGGTGAACGCATTGCCGCCAAGGGGACGGGTTCAAGCCCAGGCACCGACGCCGCGCGCGAGGGTTTCGAAGGCGGGGGCTCCTCCGCCGATTTCTTCGGCGGCCTGGCTGCGCACTGGAAGCGCCACTACGCCGGCTGGACGGCCTGGCTGCTGACACCGGACATGAAGCTGCCCGGCCTGATGCGCCTGAAGGAAAGCCGCCGCGTGCCGCTGCGCAATGGCGCCATCGACTGCCGGCTGTTCCGTTTCGACATGGTGGCCGGCTCCAACAAGCCGCCGGCCCGGGAGGACGCCTGATGAAGATCGACTTCGTTTCCGACATCGCCTGCCCCTGGTGCGCCGTGGGCCTGAACGCACTGGAGGCTGCCCTGCGCGAACTCGATGGCGAGATCGACGTCGCGATCGAGTTCCAGCCCTTCGAGCTCAACCCCGACATGCCGCCAGAAGGCGAGAACGCCGACGCCTACCTGGCCCGCAAGTACGGCCGCCCGCCCGAGGAGCGCCGCGCGATGGCCGCGCTGCTCAAGAGCCGCGGCGCCGAGGTCGGCTTTGCCTTCGGCGAGCGGCAGCAGGTGTGGAACACCTTCGACGCCCACCGCCTGCTGATGTGGGCCTTCGACGAAGACCCGGCGGCCCAGCGGGCGCTGAAGCACGCGTTGCTCCAGGCCTACCACGGCGAGGGCCTGAACCCGGGCGACCCGGAGCTGCTGGTCGCGCTGGCCGCCGCCGTCGGGCTGGACGCCGAACGCGCGGCGGTGATCGTCGGGTCCGACGAATATGCCGAAGCCGTGCGTGAGCGCGAGCAGCGCTGGCAGGCGCTGGGCGTGAACTCGGTGCCCTCGGTGATCGTCGATGGCCGCCATCTGATCCAGGGCGGGCAGCCGGCGGCGGTGTTCGCGCGTGCGCTGCGCGAGATCGCGGCGCAGGGCTAGCGCGCCGGGCCTGCCTTCAGCGGTACAGCGGCAGGCCGTTGAGCCGGCGGTCGATGTCGGCCAGCACGCGCTGGTAGGGCGGTGATCCGACGCGGCCGTAGAACGCCTCGAACTCGGCCTGCTTGAGGAACTCCGGCAGGTCCTGCACGGGCGGCAGCAGGCTGGTTTCCGTCACCCCGCGGGCCAGCCGCTGCTGCAGCTGCGCCGGCTGGTTCAGCGCCAGCTGGCCAAAGCGCAGGCCGGCGCGGTTGGCGGCCAGGTCGGTGAAGCTGAAGCCGCTGCCGCCGTTGGCGTCCGACACCTCCTTGGCCAGGCCGATGGCGTGCGTCAGCGGCGTCGTGCCTTCCATCGCCAGAAAGGCCGAGACCAGGAAGTGCTGCGGGAAATCCTCGCGCCCGGCCAGCAGCACCAGCACGGGCCGCGGCTGCGGCCACTGCCGGGCGGCGGGCACCACGCTGCCCAGCCGGCGGCCGGTGACATACAGCGCCAGCGTCATCACTGCGGCGCGGTTTTCCTGCACGGCGTCGTGGTGCAGCGAGCGCTCGCGGGCCAGATCGAACATCGGGCCCAGCAAGTCCGGCAGGGCCAGCGTGGCGCCCGGGCCGCGCGTGATCGAAGCCAGCCGCTCGGTGTAAGCGCGCAGCCGTTCCAGATCGGCCGGCGGGGTGAGCGACGACAGCACCCGCGTCAGCGTGTCGGCCTGCCAGATGTAGTCCAGGTGCAGCTGCGCGGCGCCAAACCGCACCTGTTGCACGACTTCGGCCACCAGGGCCGGGTCGGGCCCCTGGCCCAGGCGCGCGACGGCGGCGCGGAGCGCGGGCAAGGCCAGTGCTGGCGGCAGCGGCAGCTGGCCGATCTGCCAGGCCTGCACCGCCGGCAGACCGCCGCCCTGCTGCAGCCGGGCCTGCACGTTCAGCCAGCCGCGCAGCGGGCCCCAGGCCCAGGGCAGGCTGGCCTGCAGCTGCGCCTGGCCGGGCTGCAGGCCCACCGCCACGCGCACGCCCAGCAACCGGTGCGCGGCGTGGTTCAGCAGCAGGTCGATGTCGCCTTCGGTGATGCTGATCTGCTGCAGCTGCCCCGGCATGGCCCGGCGCGGGTCGTGCTGGCGCGCCAGCGCCACCAGATGCGCGACATCCGCCAGCCTCACTTCCTGGCGCTCGGGCAGGGCGGGCTGGGTGTCCAGCACCAGCGCGGCCAGGCCCAGCAGGGCGGCCAGAGGCAGCAGCAGCGCCAGCATGCCGCCGGCCCAGCGGCGCAATCGGGGTTTCATGGGGGGAGTCTGCCATCGACGCCCGGGCGGTGATGCGTGGAAGTGCGGGCCGCCCGCCCATAATCCCCGCCCATGCTCAATGTCTTTGCGCTCGTCAATGGCCGGCTGGTCCAGCGCGAAGTCGAGGGCCCGGCCGATCTGGCCGGCACGCAGCCGGTGTGGGTGGACATGGAAGCCCCCACGCCAGAAGAGAAGGGCTGGATCACCAGCCGCTTCGGGCTGCTGATCCCCAGCGACGCGGTCGACGACGACCTGGAGGAATCCGCCCGCTTCTACGAGGAAGACAACGGCGAGCTGCACATCCGCTCGGACTTCCTGATCGACGCCGAGCCCGGCAACGACGGCCGCCCGGCGCGCAACGTGCGCGTGGCCTTCATCCTGCGCGAAGGCGTGCTGTTCTCGGTGCACGGCGAAGACCTGCCGGTGTTCCGCCTGCTGCGCCTGCGGGCGCGGCGCACGCCGGCCTTGATCGAAGACGCCAAGGACGTGCTGCTCAAGCTCTACGACGCCGACGCCGAGTTCTCGGCCGACGCGCTGGAAGGCATCTACGACGGCCTGGAGCGCGTCAGCGCCCGGGTGCTGAAGCAGGACGTGGATGACCGCGCTGCCGGCGAGATCCTGACGGCCATCGCGCGCGAGGAAGACCTGAACGGCCGTATCCGCCGCAACGTCATGGACACGCGGCGCGCGCTCAGCTTCATGATGCGCAGCCGCATGCTGAGTGCGGAGCAGTTCGAGGAAGCCCGGCAGATCCTGCGCGACATCGACAGCCTGGACAGCCACACCGCCTTCCTGTTCGACAAGATCAACTTCCTGATGGACGCCACGGTCGGCTTCATCAACATCAACCAGAACAAGATCATCAAGATCTTCTCGGTGGCCAGTGTGGCGCTGCTGCC